>NZ_JAUZVW010000008.1:0-183737 GCF_033441575.1 Flagellimonas baculiformis | reverse complement strand
TCCAACGTGACCGATATGGGCAGTATGTTCTATAGCGCAACTTCCTTCAATGGGGACATCAGCAATTGGGACACCTCCAACGTGACCGATATGGGCAGTATGTTCTATAGCGCAACTTCCTTCAATGGGGACATCAGCAATTGGGACACCTCTAGTGTGACCAACATGAGTGCGATGTTCAACGGTGCCTCTGCCTTTAACAGGAACTTGGGGAATTGGGACATTTCCAATGTGCAGTCCATGTACAGCATGTTTGAGGACAGTGACATGTCTGCCCTTAACTTCTCCGATACCTTGATTGGGTGGGCCAACTTGGAGGTCCATCCCGATGTGACACTTGGCGCAGCGGGGGTGAACATCTGCGAGAACGGCGGCGGCTTCGCTGCCTATGCTGCCCTCAGCGGTGCACCCAACAACTGGACCATTACCTTTGGCAGTTCTGAAGTATGTAACTGAGTATGGAATCAATGAGATGAACCACCGGGAGGCCCTTGGGTCTTTCGGTGGTTTTTTGTTTAGCCCCTCCTGACCTCCCACAATTGGTTGGGGGATTTGGTCTTTTGGAGTTTGGTGAATGGTGTCCGAAGTCCAAATATTGATTCGTGAACATTTGTGCAATTCGTGTCACCTGAAAAACACCCCTAAGGTTCCTTGCCTGCATTTCGACAGGCTCAATGACCACGGCAGGCTGGCCTCAAGGGGACAGTTGCTCTGGATGACCCGACTATTCTGTTATTGGTCATTATCGATTATTGTTCATTGTAAATTAGATTTCCCCTTTGACCTTTAACCCTTGGCCCTTTCGCCTGAAACCCGAAACCTGAAACCCAAAACTTATCCCCATCAGTTGCTTCTAGCATAGAGCAGATGGTCCAGTAAGGTAAAATCCACGCTCAGGTCGTCCTTGAGTTCATATCTGATGATCAGGTCGCCCCAGTATTTGCCATCGGAAAAATCGGCCAAAATCCACTTGTGGTTCAGTACTTTAATCTTATTGATCTTGAAATCACTTTCCATGCCTTCATAGGGTACCAAAGGATTATCACCGGATTTTTCGTTGGTTTCCAACAACTTGTCCTCGATATAGCGTGATGGGCTTTCCAAGTTGAGATGGTCATAATAGGCCAGGGCATCATCGTTGTTCTCCAAGGTGAAATATTGCATGTCCAAGACCCGTAACCGTGCCTTCAACAGGGAATCGTTCAGGGATTCCACCTCGGCTTTCAAGGTATCCACATCCGAGCGCATCGCTTTTTGCATCTTGTTGGCGGTCACAAATTGATAGAGCGCCAAAAGGGCGGCGAATACAAATAGGTATAGAAAAATCTTGTTCTTCATTAATTTATATGTTATGTGAGTCTATACTTCCATTAAGTATTGAATTAAAATCAACTAATTGATAATTATATATGTATGTGTTTTTGTCAACCTTTCGACTGCGCCTGTCTGCCGACAAAGGCAGGCTCAAGATGACAAAAAAGCACTTGGAAAATGATATTGTTGCGCACTAGGTTTTATATTTTCAATTTTAGGTTATCGTAGGCCAAATGTACATTTTTGGGCAGTTTTTTTTCCACTTCCGCATGGAAACCCAATACATGGCTGATGTGGGTAAAATAGGTTTTTTCCGCACCCACCTCTTCGGCAAAGGCCAAGGCCTCTTCCACATTAAAATGGGAATGATGGGGCTCCTCACGCAGCGCATTGACGACCAAGACCTTGGCTCCTTTTATTTTTTTGATTTCCTCCTCCTCTACCCGCTTCACATCGGTCAGGTACACAAACTCCCCAAATCGGTAGCCAAACACCTGAAGCCGATTGTGGTAGGCCTCTATGGGGATCACATCCAGATCGCCCAACCGGATGGGCCTGTCCTTTTCCACTGGGAACACCTGTACCGCCGGGGCACCAGGATATCGGTTTTCATCGGCAAAAATATAATCGAACCGTCTTTTCAGGGAATGGATGACCCGCTCATGGGCATAGATGGGAATGTCTCCCTGTCGGAAAAAAAAGGGACGGATATCGTCTATGCCCGCCGTATGGTCGGCATGTTCGTGCGTAAAGAGGATGCCATCCAGTTTGTCTATGGGGTTTTTCAGCATCTGTTGCCTGAAATCAGGACCGCAGTCGATCACATAGTTGTACGATTTCCAAGAAACCAGCACGGAGACCCGCAACCTTTGGTCCTTGGGATCTTTGCTCTTGCACACAGGATGGTCACTACCAATGACGGGGATACCCTGTGAGGTTCCCGTTCCCAAAAAAGTAATGGTCATCCTGTCGTCCATGAAAACCAAAATTATAACATATTTATGTAATAGATTGAACGAAGAGTGTAACTTTGTGACATCGTAAATTTTCGAATATGCCTACTGTACCGAGCAAAGAAAATGCTTTCGAAAACATACCTTCCATTAAGGCAAAAACGCTGAGGATCAATTTAAACCCAAATATCTACGGAACCTTTGCCGAAATCGGCGCCGGACAGGAGACCGCAAGGCATTTTTTCAGGGCCGGAGGTGCGTCGGGGACCATTGCCAAGGCCATGAGCGCCTATGACAAGTCCTTCAGTGATGCCATTTATGGTGTGGAGGAAGATGGAAGATACGTGACCCAGTCCCGCTTGAAGAAGATGCTGGACCATGAGATGAGACTGGTGGAGGAACGGATCAGTAGGGAGAGCAACCCGAACTATCTGTTTTTTACCTATGCGAACACGGTGGCCACCATCGATTTTTCCAAAAGGTACAAAGGACACGGATGGGTAGGTATCCGGTTCCAGTTGGATCCTGACCAAAAGGAATATGACGAGATCGTGCTCCACATACGCTTCAAACAGAACGAGGCTCGCTTGCAGCAGGAAACCTTGGGCATTTTGGGGGTCAATTTGATCTATGGGGCCTTCTTCAAGTTCCATAAGCCCAAAAAACTGTTGAAATACCTCTATGACCATATCGACAAGGACACTTTGGAAATTGATATGGTGAACTTTACCGGGCCCAACTTTGCCGATGTGGACAACAGGTTGATGAGCTTGCAGTTGATCAAGAACGACATGACGGATGCGGTGATGTTCGGACCTGACGGCAACAACCTTCTTCCCGCGGCCGTACTCTACAAAAAGAGCATTTTGGCCCTCCGGGGTAGTTTCAGACCCGTCACCAAGGTGAACATGGACATGTTCCAGAAGTCGTACGATATCTTTATCAGGGAACAAACGGTGGAATATGAGAATACCATCGTTGTTTTTGAAATCACGCTCTCCAACCTGAAAGCTGCCGGGGAAATTGACGAACAGGATTTTATGGACCGTGCAGAATTGCTCTGCTCGCTCGGACATACGGTATTGATTTCCAAGTTCCAGGAATATTACAAACTGGTGGAGTATTTCAACAACTACACCAAGGCCAAAATCGGGCTTACCATGGGTGTGAACAACCTCGTGGATGTTTTCGATGAGAAATACTACCGTCACTTGAGTGGTGGCATTTTGGAGGCCTTTGGAAAATTGTTCTTCAAAGACCTAAAGGTCTATCTCTATCCGATGAAGGACCCCGATACCGGACAAATCCTGACCAGCAACAACGTAAAGGTGCACCCACGGATGAAGGAACTGTACAAATTCTTCAAGTACAATGGCAAGGTGATGGACATCATCGATTACGATCCGGAAGTGCTCCATATTTTCTCGAGGGATGTGCTCAAGAAGATCATCAACAATGAAGAGGGCTGGGAGGACGAACTGCCAGAAGGTATTGCCGAGATCATCAAACAAAAACACCTTTTCACCCGAAAGGTTCTTGAGGAGAAGGAGTAAACTAAAGTTTTAGGTACAAGCACAAGAATCAAGTTCATGGGTGGACAGGATTGTAGCATTTGCGCACTTTGGATTGAAGGTGAAATGGCTAAAGGTAAAAGTTTCAAGTTCCAGGTCAAAGGTTGTGTTACTTAAAATTGAGAAGAACAAAATACAAAACCAAGAGATTGAGTTGAGTGTGAACCAGTAATTGTCCCCTTGAGGGGACCATAGGGGTGTTTTATGGTTTTTGTCTCTTTTGACACGAATTACACGAATCTTCACGAATAAATGTTCATATTTCCAAAAACTAAATAAAAGTTTCAGGTTCAAGCAATCAGCAATGAACAATGACCAATAACTCAGTAACCGAATAATCCAAGTCTATGGTCACTGTTCTATGCTCTACCATCTGATCTGATGCGAATGAATGTTCTGATATCAGACTTCAGATTTCAGTTAATCAAAGCATCCCTTCCCAAATTAGATTCTTCAAACACTTCGTTTTTTTCAGAATGACAAGCAAAATCCATTTTATCCAAAACTCGAAGAATCTAACAATCCAATTATCCGAAATCTCTGCTCTAGGCAAGAATCTGCGCAGCATGGTCCGTGGTCTTCACCTTGTCGATGACCTTTTCCACTACCCCATTCCCATCGATCAAAAAAGTGGTGCGGTGGATGCCATCGAAAGTCCTCCCCATGAATTTTTTTGGGCCCCAAACCCCGAAGGCGTTGATCACAGTGTGGTCCTCATCGGCCAATAACGGAAATGGAAATTTATATTTCTTCTTGAAATTGGCCTGTTTGCGTACAGAATCCGCACTCACGCCCAAGAGTTCATATCCTTGATCTTGCAATTCTTTGTAATTGTCCCGCAAATTGCAGGCTTCCAAGGTGCACCCGGGCGTATTGGCCCTCGGATAGAAAAAGACGACCAATTTTTTTCCTTTATAATCACTCAGATTAATTGTGTTGCCATCTTGGTCTTTTGCGGAAAATTCAGGTACTTTATCCCCTACTTTTAACATATTCATGCGCTTTCTGTCTTGAATTATTGTTTAATATTTATATACACAAAGTTAAACAAATATGACCAAACAAGAAAAGGTTGATTTCACCATTCAGACCTTGGATGAACTCTACCCCACCATTCCCATTCCATTGGACCATAAAGATCCCTATACCCTTTTGGTGGCCGTGCTGCTATCGGCCCAAAGCACGGATGTTCGGGTGAACTTGATTACACCGTTATTGTTCGAAAAGGCGGACAATCCCTTTGATATGATCAAGCTTTCGGTGGATGAAATACGGGAGATCATAAAGCCTGTGGGGCTTTCCCCAATGAAATCGAAAGGAATCCATGGTCTTTCACAAATTTTGGTGGACAAATACAATGGGGAGGTGCCACGAAGCATTGAACTGTTGGAGGAACTTCCGGCCGTGGGCCACAAAACGGCCAGCGTAGTGGTTTCCCAAGCCTTTGGAATTCCTGCATTTCCCGTGGACACCCATATCCACCGATTGATGTACCGATGGGGATTCTGCAATGGAAAAAATGTGGCGCAAACGGAACGGGACGCCAAGCGTTTGTTTCCAGAAGAAATTTGGAACAGGCTGCACCTGCAGATCATTTGGTATGGAAGGGAATATTCCCCGGCCCGTGGTTGGGATCTGGAAAAAGACATCATCACCAAGACCATAGGAAGGAAAACGGTGATTGAGGAATACTATAAAACCAAAAAGAGCCGCTAATTGTGGCTCTTTCTGACAGTTTGATCCTTAAATCAATTTAAGGTTACTTCAAACTGATGCTTTTTGTAGTCAACTACATGAATCGATTTGGAGTAGCTAAGCAAAAAATTTACGGTCTTTTGACTAGCCTTCACCGTTTTCACGGATTTTTGTTCTTCAGAGTAAATATTTTCCATATTCTAGCGTAAATGTTTCAAATAGATAACGCCAGTAAAATGGAAATATTGCAACGTTCGACGTAATGCGCTATTAATTCGTTAAAACGATATTCTTGCGATCAACGATTTTTCTCAAGTTGATAAGCGCATATCGCATTCTACCCAAGGCCGTGTTGATGCTGACACCAGTGTTTTCGGAGATTTCCTTGAAACTCATGTCCTTGTAGATCCGCATGATCAGCACTTCTTTTTGGTCTTCGGGCAATTCCTCGATCAAAAGGGTAAGATCGCTCTCTATCTGGTCTTTGATGATCTGCTTTTCAATGTTCAGTTTTTCATCCTTGATCACTGAAAAGATGTTGAAATCATCACTTCCTTCGAACTTGGGCATTCTTTTGTTCTTACGGAAATGGTCTATAATCAGGTTGTGGGCGATTCGCATTACCCAGGGAAGAAACTTGCCCTCTTCGCTGTACGATCCCCTTTTTAGGGTCTTGATCACCTTGATGAAGGTATCTTGGAAGATGTCCTCTGCAACATCCCTGTCCATGACCTTTGAATAAATAAAACTGGTGATTCGTTGGTTGTGCCTGTTGATGAGTATTTCCAACGCCTTCTCATCTCCGGCAATGTAGTTCTTTACTAAAATCGAGTCATTAATCTGTAGTTCCATACAAATTACTTTTTTGGTTAAAATCATCACCCTTCCCTTTCAGGAAAGACTTTCTGGTATTTAGTTTTTAATCTTAAAAAGTAATTATGCTGTATAGGCCTATTCAGTTTTTTAATTACACTTCAAATATAGATATTTAGGTAGGCGACCTAAAAAACTATGTTGTGAGTTGCTAAATTTTATATGTTAACTGATGCAATATACGTATTAAGTGTTGTGTATCGTATCTTTGAGACCCTAATTTTAACACATGGCAGCCATTACCGACCTTGATCCCAAGCAGCACATCATTATAAAAGGTGCCAAACTGCACAACCTCAAAAATATAGATGTGGTGATCCCCAGGAACAAGCTGGTGGTGATCACCGGGCTATCAGGTTCGGGCAAATCCACCTTGGCCTTCGACACCCTGTATGCGGAAGGCCAGCGGAGGTATGTGGAAAGCCTTTCCTCCTATGCCCGCCAGTTTTTGGGCAAGCTGGACAAACCCAAAGTGGACTACATTAAAGGTATAGCCCCCGCCATTGCCATTGAGCAAAAGGTGAACTCCACCAACCCAAGATCTACCGTTGGGACCACCACGGAAATCTATGATTATCTAAAATTGCTCTACGCCCGTATCGGCAAGACCATCTCCCCCATTTCTGGCAAGGAGGTGAAGAAGCATACAGTGTCGGATGTGATCAACCACATCAAGGCGCTTGAAGAAGGGAGCAAACTGCTGCTTTTGGCCCCCGTCATCATTAAAGAGGACCGAAATCCCATCAAATCGTTGGAGCTTTTTTCCAAGCAGGGCTATGCCCGTATCAAATATAAGGGTGAGGTACTACGGATAGACCAGGCTCCCAAGGATATCGGCAGGGAGTTTGACCTTGTGGTGGACCGGATCATTGTAAAGGACGATGAGGATTTTTATAACCGATTGGCCAATGCGGTGGACAATGCCTTTTTTGAAGGGAAAGGGGTTTGCGCCATTGAGAACCTTCAAACCGGGGAAACCCAATCGTTCAGCAACCAGTTTGAACTGGATGGCATGAAATTTTTGGAACCGAATGTGCATTTGTTCAGTTTCAACAATCCGTATGGTGCATGTCCCAAATGTGAAGGCTATGGGGATGTCATAGGCATAGATGAGGACCTCGTGATTCCCAACACTGCTTTGTCCGTATATGAGAACGCAGTTTTTCCTTGGCGTGGGGAAAGTATGGGTTGGTATAGGGACCAATTGGTGAACTCGGCCTATACCTTTGATTTTCCCATACACAAACCTTGGTTTGAACTTTCGGAGGAACAAAAACAATTGGTCTGGGATGGCAACAAGCACTTTACCGGCATTCATGCATTTTTTGAACAACTTGAGGAAAAGAGTTATAAGATACAGAACCGGGTGATGCTTTCCCGCTACCGGGGAAAGACGAAGTGTTCCGTGTGCAAAGGGAAACGGCTCCGCAAAGAGGCTGATTATGTAAAAGTGGGCGGTAAATCCATTTCGGATCTTATTGAACTGCCTATCAAACGGTTGATGCCCTTTTTTGGGGAACTTCAACTTTCGGAACATGATAGGACCGTTGCCAAACGCTTGCTGCAGGAGATTACCACCCGATTGGAGTTTTTGGACAAGGTGGGACTGGGCTATTTGACCCTCAACCGAAAATCCAATACCCTTTCCGGTGGGGAAAGCCAGCGCATCAACCTGGCCACTTCGCTGGGTAGCAGTCTTGTGGGTTCCATGTATATTTTGGACGAACCCAGCATCGGACTACATCCCCGTGATACCGAAAATCTGATAGAGGTATTGAAATCCCTTCGGAATTTGGGCAATACCGTTATTGTGGTGGAGCACGATGAGGATATCATGAAAGCGGCGGACGAGATCATCGACATAGGACCAGAAGCGGGTACCTTGGGCGGTGAGGTCGTGGCAACTGGCAATATGGAAACCATTTTGAAGTCCAGTTCGCTTACCGCTGCCTATTTGAACGGGACCCTAGAAATAGCCGTGCCCAAAGAGCGTAGAAATTCCAAACACTACATCCAGATCAGAGGGGCGCGGGAAAATAATCTTAAAAATATAGATGTCACTTTCCCTTTGAACGTGCTTACCGTGATTACGGGGGTTTCGGGAAGTGGGAAAAGCACCTTGGTCAAAAAGATCCTATACCCCACCATCCTTCAGGCAGTGGGCGGTTATGGTGAAAAGGCAGGGCAGTTTACTTCCGTTGAAGGGAAATATTCGCACATCAAGCATGTGGAATTTGTGGACCAGAACCCCATCGGGCGTTCTTCCCGTTCCAATCCTGTGACCTATATAAAGGCGTATGATGACATCCGAAACCTTTTTGCTTCCCAAAAGCTGAGCAAACTGCGCGGGTATCAGGCCAAACATTTCTCGTTCAACGTGGACGGAGGTCGCTGTGAAAAATGTAAGGGCGAAGGTGAGATCACCGTAGAAATGCAGTTTATGGCCGATGTGCATTTGGAATGTGACGTGTGCAATGGCAAACGCTTCAAAAAAGATATTTTGGAAGTGCAGTTTGAGGGCAAAAACATTGATGACATCCTGAACATGACCATTGATGATGCCATAGCCCATTTCGAGGCACACAGGCAGGAAAAGGTCGTAAGCAAATTACAGCCACTGCAAGATGTGGGACTGGGGTATGTTACCTTGGGGCAGTCCTCCTCCACCCTTTCCGGCGGTGAGGCACAGCGTATTAAATTGGCCTCTTTTCTGGTGAAGGGAAACACGAAGGAAAAGGCCCTCTTCATCTTTGATGAACCTACGACCGGACTTCATTTCCACGACATCAAAAAATTATTGAAATCCTTTGACGAACTGATTGCCAAAGGGCATTCCATTATTGTGATTGAGCACAACATCGAACTCATCAAATGCGCCGATTATATCATCGACCTTGGACCCGAAGGCGGGGAAGATGGTGGGCACCTTATCGCCGAGGGTACCCCAGAGGAAATTGTCCAGAACAAGGATTCCCATACAGCCAAATATTTAAGGGAAAAGCTCTAAAATAGACGATAGAGTTTAGACAGTAGATGATAGACAGAAGAACATAGACTACAGAGAATAGACTTAGGTTATTTTGTTATTGAGTTATTGGTCATTGAGTTATCTTGCAAACTATCTACTGATCTGCCTAACCTTGGACTTGGACTTGAGCTTGGACTTCAGCTTTTACATATAGTTTTGAAGCGTCTCAAGCTTACAGTGGATGTTTCATTTTCCCCTGCATGACCCAGGCGACCTCATACTGCCTACTAGCTATGCTTTTTGAGATAATTATCCTACAAACTCAAAGGCTCCTCCCTTTCTTTTGGATTTTCCATTTTTCATCCGTTGATCCAAAGACCACTTCCATTAAGTCAACTTGCCCATCCGTCAATTGGCTATCTTTTACAACTTTCAATTCGCTTCATTTGCACGGAATTTCAAGGTGCGAAAAGACATAATATTTAATTGTAAATCAAAACCTTATTACTGTTGCCAATCTTTGAAACAATCTTGGATTGTCCCTAAGATAAAATGGCGTGATTCATCCAAACCATAAAAAAATCCATAATGAAAAAAGTCGGTATTAAGTACTTTCCCTCTACCCCCCAAAAAAAAATATGGGCCCTGATCATTCTATTGCTGTCATCGATATACTTTGGGAATATTTTGGGCAATTTGAAGAAAATCAATGATATACCATTTGAAGAAGAACTTTTTGCGCCTTCCATATCATTGATAAAAACAGGCGTTGCAAGAAACGTGTCTGGGGGAGCCGGTTGCGATGTCATTGAATATACATTCACCCTTGCCAATCAGAGTACAAATGGGGAGGTGTTGCAAAATGTTGTGGTGACCGACCTCCTTTTGGGAGGTGTTGTTCCCGGGCCCAATCTTGGTACCGATGTTGGCAATGACGGCGTTATGGCACCTGGGGAGGTATGGACATATACCGCTTACTACGATATTGAACAAGAAGACATTGACAATGGGCAAGTGGTGAATCAAGCCAATGTAACCGCATTGGTACAGGGACAGCCTGGGGTACAGGTCACCGATCTTTCTGACGACGACGATATCGACGGGAACCAACCCACTACAATTGACCTTGCTTTTTGCCAAGCTGGCATATATATGATAAAAACGGGACAAGCTATCGACATTTCCGGCAATGTTGGCTGTGATGTGGTACAATATGTAATGGAGGTAGTCAATGCCAGTCCCGTCCAAGTGTTGCAAAATGTGGTCATTAATGACCCTAAATTGGGTGGTATTCTGGCAGGACCTGATTCGGGAGACACAAACACTGATGGGTTTCTCGATCCAGGTGAAATTTGGATATACTCTGCATTGTATAACATCCTTCCAGAAGACATTGTGAACGGACAGGTAACAAACCAAGCTGAAGTGACCGCAGAAGTCCAAGGACAACCCAATGTGAAGGTTTCTGACTTATCCGATGACAACAGCCCTTCACAGAACGACTTGACCGTGACCAGCCTTTCCCATTGCTTGCCCGGAATATCCCTTATCAAAACAGGAGCCTTGGCCATCAACGGATTGGGACAACCCAATTGTAATACGGTATTGTACACTTTTCAGGTAGCGAACGAGAGTATTGTTCATACCCTCGAGCAGGTGATCCTTAATGATCCATTGGTTGGTGGCGTTGTGCCAGGTCCAGATTCAGGAGATACCAACAATGACACTTTCCTCGATCCAGGGGAAGTATGGATTTATACGGCTTCCTATAATACCATGCCAGAAGATATAAACAATGGAGAGATAATAAACCAGGCCTCAGTGACCGCAGATGTGCAAGGTCAGCCTGGGGATAAAGTTTCCGACCTTTCCGATGACAATAGCCCTTTGCAGAATGACCCTACCATAGTTGATCTGGCTGGATGTCAACCTGGTATTTACCTGATCAAAACAGGCCAAGCATTTTCGGCTTCTGGTGACCCCGGTTGTGATATGATCCAATATACCTTTGAAGTCGGGAACACCAGTTTCTCCATACCTCTGTATAATGTAGCCCTCAACGATCCCCTTATAAGCAATAATGACTTACCAGGGCCAGATTCGGGTGACACTAACAATGATGGTTTTCTTGACCCAGGTGAAATTTGGATATACACCGCCATATATAATATTCTGCCAACAGACATTGTTAATGAACAAGTGGTCAATCAGGCCAATGTAGTGGCGGAAGTGCAAGGACAACCGGGAGTGACAGTTACTGACGATTCCGATAATGACAGCCCAACTGAGAATGAATCAACAGTGGTGGATCTTTCCGCATGCCACCCTGGTATTTATCTGATCAAAACAGGCCAGGCTTTTGCGGCCTCTGGTGGTCCGGGCTGCGATGTGATCCAATATACTTTGGAGGTAGTCAATTCCAGTTGGATCTATTCCTTGGATAATGTGATCCTCAACGATCCACTTCTTGGCGGGGTGTTGGCGGGCCCTAATTTTGGCGATGACAACAACAACAATTCACTCGAACCAGGCGAAATATGGACATATATTGCTTTTTATGACGTTACACCTACAGACATTATAAATGGTCAGGTATTGAACCAAGCCGATGTAATTGCTAATGTGCAGGGACAACCGGGCGAAACGGTTTCAGACCTTTCCGATGATGACAGTCCTATTCAGGACGAACAAACCGTAGTAAGTTTAGCCCATTGCCAAAATCCGGGATTGGGACTGATCAAAGAAGGTTTGGTTGTGGATGCAGATGCAGATGGCTGCTTGGAAAGTATATTATACACTTTCACCCTGACCAATATTGGTGATGTAGACCTTTATATGATTACCTTGGAAGACCCCTTGTTCGGAGGCCAAATACCGGGCCCATTGAATGGAACGGATACAAATAATGATGGTATTCTCTTTGTAGGGGAAACTTGGATCTATGAAGCACTTTATGCTATAAAACAACAGGACATCGTCAACACTGTTGTAGTGAACCAGGCCATGGCAACAGCTTTCACGAATGTGAACACCTTGGTACAGGATCTCTCGGATGATGACAACCTGTTGGAAAACCATCCTACTAGAACACCTGTCCCTGATGATGCCTGTATTGATGGAGCTGTCTTGGGCCTTATCAAGCAAGGAACATTAGTGGACATAGATGGAGATGGATGTGTTGAAAGCATACTTTATGGTTTCACGGTGACCAATACTGGGGGTATCGACCTCGACGGAGTTTCTTTGGAAGATCCATTGTTCGGAGGCCAAATACCGGGTCCATTGGAGGGGACGGATGCAAACAATGATGGTATCCTTTCTGTTGGTGAAACATGGGCCTACGAAGCCTTATATGCCATTAAGCAAGCGGACATAGACAATGCTGCAGTTGACAATCAAGCAACCGTTACTGCAGAACCTCTTGGCTCTGACAACTCGCTCTTTGATCTATCCGATGATGACAGTTTGTTGGAAAACGAGCCTACAAGTACAATCATACCAAATGATGCCTGTACCAATGGTGGTGCCACATTGGGGCTCATCAAGCAAAGTGTCTTGATTGATGTTACTGGAGATGGATGCATTGATACCATTCACTACATGTTCACAGTGACCAATACAGGTGGGGTAGATTTGGATGAGGTAAATTTGGAAGACCCCTTACTTGGCGGTGAAGTACTTGGCCCAGTATTCGGGACAGACGTGAACAATGACGGTGTCCTTTCCGTAGGGGAAGCATGGAGCTATGAAGCATTGTATGCCATTACCCAAAATGACATCGCCAATGGATTTATATTGAACCAAGCTACAGTGACGGCCAATACTGTGGCAGGGGACATCCCTGTGTTCGACTTATCGGACAACAATGATCTTTTCGAAAATGAAATGACCACCACAACAATTCCAAACGATGCTTGCACCGATGGAGGAGCAAGTTTAGGTCTTATCAAACAAGGGGTGCTTGTGGACACCAATGCTGATGGCTGTGTGGATACCGTACGTTATACGTTTACGGTAACAAGCAGTGGTGGAGTGGCATTTGACAACATAATCCTCATGGATCCATTGCTGGGCGGACAGATTACAGGTCCGATAATCGGAAGTGATCAGAACAATGATGGCATCCTATCCCCCGGCGAAACTTGGACCTTTGAAGCCGATTATTACTTGGTACAGGCCGATATTGATAACAGCAGTATTTTGAACCAAGCCATCGTGGCCGGAGAGCCTGTTGGATTTGATTTCCAGTTGATGGATTTGTCCGATAATGACAGCTATCTTGAGAACGAGATGACAGAGACCATTGTTCCCAATGATGCTTGCACCGATGGTGGGACCTCAATAGGATTTGAAATCTTCAATGGTATCACACCAAACGGCGATGGCTCCAATGATTATTTCCGAATCCTGGGCATCGAAAATTATCCTGATAACCAACTGAAGATCTACAACCGTTGGGGGGTACTGGTCTATGAAAGCGAGAACTATGGTCAAGGCAATAACCTGTTCTTTGGTATCTCTGACGGTAGGGCCACCTTCCAAAAGGACAAACAACTTCCCAGTGGTACCTATTTCTACATATTGACCTTCACAGGGACCAATCCAGGAAAAGATAGCTATTCAGGATACCTATATATCAATAGGGACTAATACAACGGAGCATTTCAATAATGAAAAACCAAGAACTTTTAGACAAGAAGATGATTTTGAACAAACATAGGAACCTTTGGCTATCTGCCTTTGCCCTCTTTGCCGTCCTGTTTTCCGGTATTGCCCAGCAGGATCCACAATACACACAATACATGTACAACACCCAAGTTGTAAACCCTGCCTATGCAGGTTCCAGAGAAGCATTGAGCTTTGGACTACTGGGCCGGACCCAATGGGTGAGCCTTGAAGGTTCTCCAGAGACCGGTACATTCACAGTAAATTCTCCCATAGGACTGTATGACAATATGGGGCTTGGACTTTCCATTGTTTACGATAGGATAGGCCCAGCCGTGGAATCCAATGTGGTAGTGGACTATGCCTATTCCATCCGCTTTCTCAATGAAGCCAAACTGGCCTTTGGATTGAAGGCGGGTCTGGACATGTTGGATGTAGATTACAGTAAACTCAACATCTTTGATGCCAATGACCCCCATTTCCAAAACAATGTGGACAATAGGTTTCAACCACAGGTCGGGGCGGGTATGTACTATTACACCGATAAATTCTACGCAGGGCTATCCGTTCCAAATTTTCTGAATTCCAAGCATTATGACGAAAGCTCGTTGGAAAATGCCAATGTAAATGATATAGCCATTGAGCGTTTGCACTATTTCTTGATTGCGGGCTACGTTTTTGACCTGAACGAAAACTTGAAGTTTAAACCTGCCACATTGTTTAAACATGTAAGTGGTTCACCATTGCAATGGGACATGTCCGCCAATTTCTTGATCAATGAAAAGTTCACTTTGGGAGCATCCTATCGATGGAGCGCTTCCATAAGTGCCATGTTAGGGTTTCAAATCACAGATTCCTTTTTTGCAGGGCTGGCCTACGATTACCAATCTACCAATATCGAACAGTATAGCGATGGTTCCTATGAGGTATTTCTCCGTTTCGACATTTTCAACAGGTCAGATAGGATTGTAACCCCAAGGTTCTTTTAAATATAGTTTTAGGATGAAAACAAGAAATATAAGACATATCACACTAATCGTACTTTTGTCCATTGGTGTGTTAAGTGCACAAGAGGGAAAGGTGAAAAAAGCTGATGAGCAGTTTGACAGCTACGCTTACATCGATGCCAGAAAGATATATCTCAACGTTGTGGAAGATGGCTATGAATCTGCACAAGTGTTCAAAAAATTGGGGGACACCTATTATTTCAACAGCGAGTATAGCGAAGCGGCAAAATGGTACAAAAAACTGGTGCAAAACTATCCCAACGAGGTGGAACCAGAATATTATTACCGCACAGCCCAATCGTTGAAAACTATTGGCGAGTATAGTGAGTCAGAAAAAATGATGGACCGATACACTGCCCTGTCCAGCAATAGCAAGGTGGCCACAAACCTTCAGAACAGTGCTGTTTCCCTAGAGGACCTCACAAATATGAAGGCTGGAAAATATAAGGCCATCAACATCACTGAGGGGCTTTCCAGTTCAGATTTTGGCCCAACCTTTCACAACAACAAAATTGTATTCGCATCCTCTTCCAAAAATACCGAAGGAGGAAAGACCCACGATTGGAACGGTCTCCCCTATTTAGATCTCTATGAGGCCGAAATAGGTGAAAATGGAGCTTTGGAAAACCCAGTCGCCCTTAAGGGTGACATCAATACCCCCTACCACGAGTCCTCAGCAGCCTTCACCAAAGATGGCAACACCATGTACTTCACTCGGAACAATTACATCAATGGCAAAAAGAAGAGGGATAAAAAACGATTGGTCAGCCTGAAAATATACAAAGCCAATAAAAAAGATGATGGCAGTTGGGGGGATGTGGAAGAATTGCCGTTCAACAGCAATTCATATTCAGTGGCCCATCCTGCACTGAACAATGCCGAAAACCGTTTATATTTTTCCTCGGATATGGAAGGTTCACTCGGAAGATCAGATCTTTGGTACGTGGACATCATGGCGAACGGACAGTACGGTCAACCCGTTAATCTTGGTCCAAAAATCAACACGGAAGAGCGGGAAAGCTTCCCCTTTGTGAGCGGAAATGACAACCTTTACTTTTCCAGTGATGGCCACATGGGCTTGGGAGGACTTGACGTTTTTGTGGTTTCACTCAATGGCAATGGCCAGTTCAAAACAGTGACCAACCTAAAAGCCCCCATCAATTCCAGCCAGGATGATTTCGGTTTTATCATAGATGAATCCAGCAAAACAGGCTATTTTTCCTCCAACAGGGAAGGTATTGAAGGTAGTGTTTCCGATGATATCTATGCCTTCAATGAGAATTGTAGTGTCATCATCAAAGGAATTGTCACTGATGAAAAAACGGGCAGGCCCCTTGAAGGTTCATTGGTCACCCTTTTGGATGAAGACAATAAGGTCGTTTCCCAAAAAACCGTTCAGAAAGATGGTGCCTACAGTTTTGAGGGCATAGCCGATTGCGGCACCCAATATGCCGTTAGGGCCTCCAACAATGAAATGGATTACCAGCCCAAGGAAAAGACATTGACCACACCTATGGGCATGATGTCCACACAAGTTGATCTGGCTCTTGCCCCACCCGATTGCCCAGTCAATGACCTGGGATGTCGATTGGATCTACAGCCCATTTATTTTGATTTTGACAAGCACAATATCAGACCTGATGCCGAAGTGGAGCTTGCCAAGATCCTACAGGCCATGAAGGAATACCCACAATTGGTCATCCATATTGAATCCCACACCGACTCCAGGGGAGATGACAATTATAACAGGGAACTGTCCGACAGGCGTGCCAAATCCACCTTGGAATGGCTCGTGAAAAAAGGAGTGGACAGAAACAGGTTGTCCGCCAAGGGATATGGCGAATCACAATTGGTGAACAAGTGCTCCAATGGGGCAAACTGTTCAGAAGAGGACCATCAACTCAACAGAAGGTCCATGTTTATCATAAAGAATTAGACCAACCCAAACAAAACGCAACTTTCTACATATCAGAAAGTTGCGTTTTTATTTATTTTTTTGGCACGCTGATTGATATTACTTGGTTGGATACAAATAATTGTATCTAGAACTTAAAACCTTGTAATATGAAAAAGTTAGTACTCATAATAGCAGCGGTTGCACTTGGAGTCCCAAACATTCAAGCAGCAAAGACAGAAAACACGATTGAGACAAATTTTGTCCGTGGTTACGGCAACTCATTCATCTTTGTGGAAGATGGGGTAACTTTTTCAGTTTACCCCGATGGTGAGTTCGACTTCTATATGGACAGCAGGGTGAATGTGGGCGTTGGTGCCCAAATCGGTAATGTGGGCATTACCTTCAACTCTGGCTACGACTATAACCCTTTCGTCCAGTATGATGATTATGGCGCAGTGATCCAAGTAGAGAACATTCCCATATTCTACGATTATTACGGACGTGTTTCCCAAATCGGAAATGTGGACATTTGGTACAACAACGGTAGGGTCCGTAGAATCGGTGGATTGCACGTGTATTACAATGGAGGTGTCTTCAGTCACTATACAGGATATATCAACATCTATAACAGACATTATGTGTACATGCCTTACCATAGGTACTTTATAAGACCTGCAATCGGGTTCTGTAATGTGTACACAAGACCTTACAGGAGATATTACGCCCCTGTCCGATACACGTATTACGCCCCTTACAGGAACAATGTCCGCAGAGCTTATGCACATGTTGGAAAGGTATATCGAAACGATAACCGTTACAGAAGGGAGAACATTTACCGAAACGATAGCAGGGTCGCCGTACGTGACAACAACACTGTAAGACGTTCCGATTCTGGAAGGAGCAACAGGTCTGTGGCCCAAAACAGTCAACGAAATGGAAGCCCGGCCATCCGCTCCAACAATGGTGACAACAATGTGAAAAGACAATCGTCTTCACAGAAAACCGTGCAGCGTAGCAGCAGTGCTTCAAGGAGCAATGCGAACAACGGCAGGACCGTGACCCAAAGACAAGTGGAGCGCACCCCAAACACAAGGAGTGTTACCCAACGTAAGGTCACATCGACCCCGGACCGTAAAACGGTATCTCGATCCACGACCACCTACAGAAAGCCCGAAACAAGGAGCTCTTCCAGTAACAGGTCAGCGGTGAGCAGGGGAAATGACGCAAAGCGAACAGTCTCCAGGAGTTCTGGCAACACAGTGAATAGAAGCTCTGGAAATTCCGTGAGCAGAAGAAGCAGCGGCGCTAGGGCATCTTCCTCCAGAAGCTCAAGAGGAAATAATTAAAAATAGTTTTTAGGTTGGTTAGTTGTTTGCCCCGTGGTTGGATTTATCTGCTACGGGGCATTTTTTTGAGCCATTTCTTCAATAGACCGGAAACATCTTCAGAAATCCCGAAGCGGTACAAAATCCCCACATACATCAGCACGATCAGTCCAGATTTTAGAATAATGTTCAAAATGGGATGAAAAGGAAACTGCAACATATAAAACAGACCTGATAACATCACCAATGTCGCCAAAACCTTAAAGGTTTCTTTCGTAAAGGGAAGAATGCCAAATTTCATTTGTACAAAAACAAGCTTTACCAGATTGAAGATGAAAATCGACACAAAACTGGCCAATGCAGCGCCTTCTAGTCCCAAGCGGGGTATCAACAAATAGTTGAGCACTATGGTCAATATGGCCAACCCTACCCCAAATACCAAAACCGTCTTGTAATATTGGGAATTGAATAAAATGGAGTTATTGTTCCCCAAAAGAGAATCCAACACCTTGGCCAACCCTATCAAAAACACGATCACAAAACCACTTCTATAATTTTCAGGAATCAACAGGTAAAGGTCGTTCAGGTTCAGGATGATCAACACAAACAAAAGGCCCGAAGCGATGAAAAGGGTGAGCGAACTTCGTTGGTACAGTTTCTTCAACCCGACCATATCCCCTAAATTCAGAAGTTCCGCCGTCAAGGGATAGGTAATTTGGTGCATCGCCCTCGAAGGAACAATGATCACTGTGGCAATATAGACGGCCACACTGTAATAGGCCACATTCTCGATACTAACGAATTGGTTCAGCATCACCTTGTCAATTTCCAACAAAATCAGAGCTGCCGATCCCCCCAGAATGATCAAAAGCGAGTAGTACAGTATTTCCCTTGTATGCTTTGGAAAGTGAAAATCCAACTTGGGATACCGAAGGGTGAAGGCATATATTTTGATGATAACCGTTCGCAACAGGTGCAGACCCACCAATAGTTTCAAAAAGGTATCCAAGGATATTATCTCAAAATAGAACAGGGCCAACAATATGGATACCCCTACCCTGACAAAGACCTCTTTCATGAAATTCCCGAACACGGACTTCATATGCACTTTGCACCAAGCGTTGAACACTTCAAAATAGGCCATGGAAAGTCCAACCAAAAAGATGTACCAAAGGTAGTCCTTGACGATAGGGTTCACTTTGGAAATCAAATTCCCCAAAGGATTATAGCCCAACAAAACAAACAATGCCACGGGAACAACGCCCAATAAAGGGGCGAGGAGCATGAGGGTCAAAAAGCCATCTTTCTCCTCCTCGGGGCAACGGCTATAAAATTTCACCATGGTATTGTGCACCCCAAAGGCCATCAAGGGCATCAAAATGGCACCCGCAGCCAAAATGAACGTGACAAGGCCATAATAGGCGTCGGGCAATATTTTCGTGTAGAGGAAAAGCGTATTGATGGCAGCGATGAAAAAGCCGGCATACGTGTACACTACGTTCTGAACTGATTGCTTGAGAACAATTCCCATTAGATGAATTTTGCCAAGGATTCGGTCAACGCCCTCCGATGGTACTTTTCAATATTCCCGGAACCGCACTCCAAATTCCCTTGTTGATAGCGTGTAAAACTATCCAAAAGTACATTTTTTAGCAAAGCGACATTTGTGTGGGGGCATACCATGCCCGCCTGTGCCTCCAAAACCATGTTGCCCGCTTCCCATCCGTCAGGCCCAATGGCCAAAATAGGACGTTTGGCATTCAGGTATTCGAAAAGTTTCCCTGGGATGATGCCCTTGGTCTCTTCGGAATCAATTTCCAATAACAAAAGCAATTGGGACCGCTGCTGTACTTTCAATACTTCTTCGTGGGACAGATAGCCCATTTGGATCACATAGGCATCCAATCCAAAATCCTTGATAGATTGCAGGACTTCCTCCCCCACTACCCCGGCCAACTGTATTTTCAGGTGCTTTTGAAATGCCACATTTTCTTGGACCAATTCGCTGAGAGCCTGCCATAAACCTAAAGGGTTTCTTCCCGTCAGCAACGACCCGATGTGGGAAATGGTGAACTCCGAATCCAAATCAACTGGACCTAACACATCATCAAAACCATTGGTGATTACCTTGATGGGCTTTGGCGTAATGGCCTCAAATTCCGTTTGGGTCGTGCGGCTGGTCACCACCACTTTATTCGCCAAAACCAGAACTTCTTTTTCCAGTTTTACGTGTTTCTTGCGTGCAAATGGGGTCAAACGCAATTTGCTGTGATAGCCAATGGAAGTCCAAGGATCTCGAAAATCGGCGATCCATTGCAAATCATATCGTTTCTTCAACCCCATTCCAATCAGATGCAGACTGTGTGGCGGTCCTGTGGTGATGATGGTTTGGATGCCCTCATCCGCAATGAGTTTCGCCAAAAAGGAAATGGAGGGTTTTACCCAAAATTTGCGGGCATCGGGGATGAAAAAGTTGCCACGGATCCACAGCAAGAGTTTCTCTAAAACCGACGGGTCTTTCTCCCTAATGATCCCCGAACTGATGGTCTTGGTCTTTTTTTTGGACAACAGCGATGCAAGCCCATATGGCTCCTTGATGGGTTGTTGGATGACTTTGACGCCTTTGGGGACTTCAGCCATCAATTTTTCGTCCACAATAGGGTAATTCGGATTTTTGGGAACATACACAATCGGTTCAAACCCAAATTCGGGGAGATATTTCACAAATTTTAGCCATCGCTGCACCCCTGGTCCCCCGGCTGGAGGCCAATAGTATGCTATGACCAAAACCTTTCGCATCAGGAATCCTTGGATTTTTTGGAAACAAATGAATAACCAATACCGCCCACAATGACCAATCCCAGTAAAATACTGGAAATCAAGGCAATTTGGCTGCCTTTTTCCACCACTTCGGGCTGGAACTTGAACTCGATTTCGTGCGTTCCGGCAGGAATCTTCATCCCTCGCAAGGCATAGTCCACCTTATAATGGGGCTGCTCCTCTCCATCAATAAAGGCATTCCACCCCGATGGATAATGCATTTCCGAAAAGACCGCAAAACCATCATTTGGGTTGGAAGAACGGTATTTGATATGATCGGGACGGTAATCCACCACTTCGATTTGGGCCAACGAATCCACTTCGTATCTGAGTTTGGTCAGCTTGGGATAGGTTTTGGTATTCACAATGGCCTGCGTCTTGGAATTGAAATCCTTCAACTTCAAAATCTCTTCATTGGCAGAGGATACAGGAATCAATTGCTCAACAAACCAAGCATTCCCATTGGCATCATCGTTGATGGCGGGAACACTATTGCCTTCTTCATCTTGCTGGATGATGTATTTCACGTTCAGCATGTTCAGCACCTGAAGGTTGTTCTGGTACAGATGGTATTCGAACAGGTTTTGCAAAGCCCTTGGCTTGGCCGCATGGTAGCCCCCAATGGAACTGTGGAAATATGAGGTGCGCGCGCCGTTTATACCTTCCTGTGGATCGAACACCCTGAAAATAGAATCGTCCTGCTGGATCATCTGGTCTATCTGACTGGCCTGAAAAGGTTCGCTCATTTGGCGTTGGCGCACAAAATTGTCCTCGTTCACATAGCGCAGGTCCACGCCCACCAAATCGAACAAAATCAATCCGCCCAATACCAATACAAATAAGTTCCTTCCGATCTTTTCCTTGATAAAAAACCAAAGTGTGGCCGCAGCCAGTACCACATAAATCAACGATCTAAGGGTATCTGCGACATATACTGCCTTTCGGTCGCTTTTGAGGATTTCCAACACGGCATCCCCGAAATACTGACGATATCGATCATCGTTCGCTCCGGAAAAATCGAAAATGCCCATCAATAAAAAGAGGAACACGACCAATCCAAGTATAATGATAAAACTCCATTTCAAGGCAGCTACTTTTTCCTTTTGACCCACATTGGCCCTGAACAGTTCCCTGAGCCCCAAAATGCCCAATGCAGGGAAACAGAGTTCCAAAACCACTTGAATGGAGGATACTGCCCTGAACTTGTTATAAAGAGGGAAATAATCGATCATAAAATCCGTGAGCAATGGGAAATTTTTGCCCCAAGAAAGTAAAAGGGACATCAGCGCACCTGCCAACAACCACCATTTTTTCTTTCCCTTGACCAAAAACAGCCCAAGAACGAACAAAAACACCACAATGGCACCAATGTAGGCCGGCGCTGCAGGACCGGAGAATGGATGTGGCCCCCAGTATAGATAAAGCCCGGATACTTCGAGGGCCTGACTGGGTGGCAATCCTTGGTCCACAAAATATTGATAGACTTTGGAATCCTTTCCTAAATTCTCTTGACCTGTTCCACCGAACAATCGAGGCGCAAAAAGGTCCAATGATTCCGCAACACCATAACTGTATTGGGTGATGTACTCCTTATCCAGCCCGCTGGTCGCTTCCTTTGGACTACCATCAGGGTTGATGGTGAGTTCCGATTTTCCCCTCGTGCTCCAATCTGCATATTCCTTGGTGGCCATGATCCCCGTAGCGTTGGTGGCAACACCCAGTACAACGGCCAATATCAAGATTCCCACAGAGACAAAAAAATGTTTCAACTCTTTCTCCTTGATGGCATAGATGAGCTGTACCAATCCCAAAAGCAACACCAGAAGCATGAAGTAATAGGTCATCTGGTAGTGGTTGGCCGTGATTTCGAGTGCCATGGCCACAGCCGTCAATATAAATCCCCATAAGTATTTTTTTCGAAAGACAAGTACAATCCCGCCCAAAACCATGGGAATATACCCGAGGGCATGTGCCTTGGCATTGTGCCCCACTCCAAGAATGATGATGAGATAGGTGGAAAACCCAAAGGCCAAAGCCCCGATTGCAGCCAACCGAAAATCGACCTTCAAGCAGAGCAGCAAAATATAAAAACCTATAAAATACAGAAACAGATAATCCGCAGGCCTGGGCAAAAAACGGATGGCACGGTCCAATTTTTTTACATAATCGTTCGGGTAGTTGGCCCCCAACTGATAGGTGGGCATTCCGCCAAACGCACTGTTGGTCCAGTAGGACTCCTCCCCTGTCAGTTCCTTATAGGCGTCCCTTTCCTTGGCCATGCCCTTATACTGGGCAATATCCGATTGAAAAATGGCCTTGCCCTGCAACACTGGATAAAAATAGAGCAATGAGGCAAGGACGAACAAACCGATTACACAAATATGGGTGATAATGGCTTTTGGGGAGAGATTCATGGATAGGTTTTGAAAAGACAAATATTAGTCAATTTCTTCAAAATCTATGTATTCTCCAACTTTTTTTGAAGGGTTGGATCTTCGGAATGGCTTTTTGACAATGGTGGTATCCCCTTCATGAGTTCTATCCCCACCAAAATCCCGATGACCTCCAAACTGCTGCCCAAACCGTTCGCTGGTCTTTTTGATGGCATAATTGAGCAATTTGGGAGCCAACCATTTTAGGAGCAATTTCAACCCAAAATATACTAATATGATGATTAAAATCGTTTGTAGTAAAACCATATAGCTCTCGTTATTGTAACAAAATTACACTGTTGGTCCACTAAACCCCGGAAACGTATCTTAAAATAGTATTAAAATCAGTTATATGGATTTTTCCATTGCCAAAAGGTCAATTTTCTTTTTTGTTTTACTCCCAACGCTCCTCAGCGCGCAGTACACGGATGTCATCAATTCCAACAGGCCGGGAAGGGCCGTAAGTGCCTATGCCGTGGGCAAAGGTGTGGTACAGGCAGAAGTGGGACTTTTTTATGAGCAGCAGGACAATGCGGACCTGAACTCCGATTCCAACATTTTTGGTACGGATTACGCCTTTCGCTACGGTCTGTTGTTCGAGGAACTGGAAGTCATTTTGGAAGGATCTTTCATGAGCCAGAACATTACCTATCCCGATTTTGGCATCGAAGGGAACCTGACCAATTTTTCACGGAACCGTTTGGGGTTGAAATATCTTGTCTACGATCCCTATAAAAATCCCGAACGCAACAAACCCAACCTGTATAGCTGGAGGGCCAATAATGTGTTCCAATGGAAAAACCTGATTCCTGCAGTTTCGTTGTACGGTGGTGCCAACTTCCTGTTTGGTGACAATCCCTTTTATCCGGGAGATCCCAGCCTTTCGTACAGAGGGGGTGTGAATACCCAAAGTAGACTGTCGCCGAGGGTCGTGCTGATTTCCAACATCGCCTATGACCGGATTGGGACGGATTTTCCCGAATGGCGCTACGCCCTTTCTGTGACCCATGCCTTCAGAGATCCCAGGTGGAGCATATTTGTGGAAGGTCAAGGCATTTCGGGGGACCGCTATTCCGATATCATCCTTAGGGCCGGGGTGGCCCGCCTCATCAACCCTGACTTTCAGGCCGATTTTCACCTCGGATCGGGTTTCAAAAACTCACCCTCCCGTATTTTTGCCGTTCTGGGCTTTTCCTACCGTCTGGACTTCCACAAAGATCAAGTGAAGGCGATAGACGAGCAGCAACCTGGCCAAAACGGCAGCATCAAAAAGAACGCCAACAAACGAAAGTCCAAAAAGGACAGAAAGAGGGCAAAAGATGACATCGATTTCTAAATTTGGACTACTTTATTTTTCTATTTGATTGATTTTTTGTCATTTACAATGAAATCTTCTCTTTGAATGAAACCGTTATCATAAGAGTTGATTGTGTTATAGATCATTGGGTTATTATTTATGTTTGCCATCTAAATAACTGAGTAACCTGATAACAGTTATCAGTTCTATTACTTTTCAAATAGATAGTGGTTTAGATTTTTTACTATAACCAATATTCCCTATTATTGGCCTTGCAAAAATTGATGTATGGTCACCATAAAACAGGTCCAGTCCAAAGCAGACCTAAAGCAGTTTGTCAAATTCCCGTTCTCGCTCTATAAAGGTTCCCCTTATTGGGTGCCCCCCATCATCAAAGATGAGATGGATTCCTTTGACAAGGATATCAATCCCGTGTTCAAAAATGCCGAAGCTTCTTTTTTTCTGGCCTATAAGGACAACAAATTGGTTGGCCGCATCGCTGCCATCATCAATTGGTTGGAGGTGAACGACCAAAACCTCAGGAAAATGCGCTTTGGTTGGTTCGATTTTGTGGATGATCTTGAAGTTTCCAAGGCATTGCTGGACAAGGTGAAGGAAATTGGCCAACAACACCAATTGGAATATATGGAAGGGCCAGTGGGCTTCTCCAATTTGGACAAAGTGGGGGTGCTCATTGAAGGTTTTGACCATATCGGGACCATGATCACGTGGTACAACCATCCGTACTATCAATCACACTACGAGCAACATGGCTTTGTAAAGGAAAAAGAATATCTGGAAAACAAGTTTTTGGCGGAAAAAGCCGATCCGAAACTGTTCTACAAGGCCAACTTGTTGGTAAAAAAACGATACGGCCTGAAGGAAATGAATTTTGAGAAGAGCGCGGACATCATGCCTTGGGTGGACAAGATGTTCGACCTATTCAATGAAACCTATTCCAAACTGTCTTCCTTTGTACGGATCACGGACGTTCAAAAGGAGTATTTCAAGAAAAAATATATCAGTTTCATCAATCCGGAGTATATCAAATTTGTGGTGGATTCCGAGGATAATCTTGTAGCTTTTGCCATTGTGATGCCTTCTTTTTCCAGAGCATTGCAAAAGGCGAACGGTAAACTATTTCCCACGGGCATCTTTCATTTATTGAACGCCAGAAAGAACAGCAAGGATGTCATCTTTTACCTGATCGGTATCCATCCCGATTATCAGAACAAAGGGGTAACGGCCATTATCTTCAATGAATTCTACCATACCTTCAAGAAAAAGGGCATCGTGAACTGTATCCGCACACCGGAACTGGAGGACAATGTGGCCATACGGCAGATGTGGAAGCATTTTGACCCTGTGACGCACAAACGGAGACGTACATATCGCAAGGACCTATAAAAACAATCCACCATGAACAAAATCACCGCCATTAAGCTCTTTTTACGTCTTGGCCTCTCAATCAGTTTTTTATCTGCTGTGGCCGATAGATTTGGTATGTGGGCCAAAGAGGTTTCGGTATGGGGAAATTGGGAAAATTTTTTGGACTATACGCAGGTTATCAACCCATGGGTTCCAGAGTCTCTTATCCCTATACTTGGGGCAATCGCTACCGGAGCTGAGATTATTTTTGCCCTTTTTATCCTCATCGGGTTTAAAACTGAACTGTTCGCCAAATTGAGCGGATTCCTTCTATTACTTTTTGCACTTTCCATGACCTTTTCCACGGGAATAAAAGGTGCATTGGACTTTTCTGTTTATACCGCTTCTGCTGCAGCTTTTGCCTTAAGCACCCTAAAGGAAAAATATCTGGAAGTGGACAGTTATCTTTAGCGAGGTAGATATAAAAAAATCAATACGAGGGAGCCAAGCCTTTTTCGATCTAAATCACTATTATAAAATATAGGCACAGTGTCCGAGCGAAGCGAACCTGTGCCTATATTGATTTGTTAAGTTTATAATTTATTCCCCCATCGCGGCCGCAACGGCAGCAGAAAGTCGCTTGTAGGTACCGTTTTCCAGTCTTTCCCTAATCGATGAGAAAGCATCCAGAGTTTCGGCAATATCTTCCATGGTGTGGGTGGCCGTAGGGATCAAACGCAATAGGATCAATCCTTTAGGAATTACCGGATATACCACAATGGAACAGAAAATTCCATGGTTTTCACGAAGGTCTTTTACCAAGGCCATGGCTTCGGGGATACTACCGTTCAAATAAACGGGGGTTACACAGCTTGAAGTTGTTCCAAGATCAAAACCACGCTCCCGAAGACCATTTTGCAACGCGTCCACGTTTTCCCAAAGTTTTGCCTTTAGTTCGGGCATGGTACGCAACATGTCCAATCTTTTCAATGCGCCTTTCACATAGACCATCGGCAAAGATTTGGCAAACATCTGCGAACGGAGATTATATTTCAAATACTCGATGATTTCTTTGTCTGCGGCAACAAAGGCCCCGATACCTGCCATGGATTTCGCAAAAGTGGCCAAATAGACATCAATGCCGTCCTGTACACCTTGCTCCTCACCTGCTCCGGCACCTGTTTTACCCAATGTACCAAAACCGTGGGCATCGTCCACCAAGAACCTGAACTTGAATTTTTTCTTCAGTTCCACGATCTCTTTGAGGATGCCTTGTTCGCCCCGCATTCCAAAGACTCCTTCGGAGATGACCAAAATGCCACCACCAGTCTCATTGGCCATTTTAGTGGCACGTTCCAGGTTCTTCTCAAGGCTCTCGGGATCGTTGTGCTTGAAGGTAAAGCGTTTCCCCATATGCAATCGCACCCCATCAATGATACAGGCATGACAATCCACATCATATACAATAATATCATCTTTGGATACCAAGGCGTCAATCACGGACATGAACCCTTGATACCCGAAGTTCAACAAATAAGAGGCTTTCTTGTGGACAAATTCGGCGAGCTCACGTTCCAATTGTTCGTGATAATCAGTGTGTCCGCTCATCATACGGGCACCCATTGGGTAGGCTGCACCATGTTCCATGGCGGCTTCACCGTCCACTTTTTTGATTTCCGGTCGATTGGCGAGACCCAGATAGTCATTGATACTCCACGTTATGACATCCTTTCCTTGGAATTTCATTCTGTTGGATATGGGACCTTCCAGTTTCGGGAACACGAAATATCCTTCGGCCTGTGAGGCCCATTTTCCCAAGGGTCCTTTGTTCTCAATGATTCTATCAAATAAATCTCTCATCTACCTTTAAAATTTGATTCAAGTGCAAAAGTATATATTTTTATGTAGCTCACACAACGAAATTTTTGTACAAAAAAACGACAATGTTTTGCATTGCCGTTTCTTCCAATTTCTATGTATACATTTTACTTAATGTATTCTATTTTCTCTGGTACTTCGGCATTTTGGATATCGAAAAACCCTTGGTTTTCCATCCATTCGTTGCTGTACACCTTGCTCATGTACCTTGATCCATGATCGGGGAACACCACCACGACATTGCTGTCCGCGGTAAATTCCCCTTCGGTGTCCAGTTGATAGAGTGCCTGCATGGCAGCTCCACTGGTGTAGCCGGCAAAAATGCCTTCGGTATGGGCCAATTTACGGGCCATATGGGCACTTTCCCCATCGGTTACCTTCACGTAACGGTCAATACTATTGAAATCTGTGGCCGCTGGGATAAGATTTTTTCCCAAACCTTCTATACGATAGGGATACACCTCATTGTGGTCAAATTCCCCGGTCTCGTGGTATTTTTTCAATACAGAACCATAGGCATCAACCCCCAACACTTTCACGTCCGGATTCTGCTCTTTCAAATAACGGGCAATTCCTGAAATGGTCCCTCCTGTTCCACTACAGGCCACCAAGTGGGTGATCTGTCCATTGGTCTGCTCCCAAATTTCGGGGCCGGTACTCTTGTAATGGGCCTCGATGTTCAGTTCGTTGAAATATTGGTTGATGTAGATGGAGTTTGGTGTTTCGCTGTGCAAGGTCTTGGCCACTTCGTAGTACGAACGTGGATCGTCCGCACTCACGTGGGCAGGACAAACATATACCTTAGCGCCCATGGAGCGAAGCATGTCGATTTTGTCCGGTGAGGATTTGGAACTCACGGCCAAGATGCACTTGTAGCCCTTTATGATGCTTACCATGGCCAGACTGAAGCCTGTATTGCCCGATGTGGTCTCAATGATGGTGCTTCCCGGCTTCAAAATACCTTGACGTTCCGCTTCTTCAATGATATGGACTGCAATTCTGTCCTTTGAGGAATGCCCTGGATTGAAGGATTCCAACTTGGCGTAGAAGTTTCCGGTAAGGGGGGCCGCTATTCTGTTTAGCTTGACTAAGGGGGTACTTCCAATTAAGTCTAGGATACTGCTATGCGCATTTATCTGTTTCTTCATAACTGGTATTAGGTAAGGACCAAATCCACAAAAAATGGGGACATGATCCATGCAAAAGTAACATTTTATTTTTAATGGGCTTTTCCTTCCAGATCTAAAATGAAAGCATATTCCTTCGCCGTCTCCTTCAAAGCCTCAAAACGCCCAGAGGCCCCACCATGTCCGGCTTCCATATTGGTGTCCAGGAACAGTAGGTTATCGTCCGTTTTATATTCCCTCAGTTTGGCCACCCATTTGGCCGGCTCCCAGTACTGTACTTGGGAATCGTGCAAGCCGGTGGACACATACATATGGGGGTAGGCTTTCCTTTCCACGTTATCGTACGGGGAATAGGATTTGATGTAATCGTAATACTCCTTGTCATTCGGATTGCCCCATTCGTCATACTCCCCTGTCGTGAGCGGAATGGTATCGTCCAGCATGGTCGTGATCACATCCACAAAAGGTACCGCCGCAATCACACCTTTGTACAATTCCGGCTCCATATTGATGACGGCTCCCATCAACAATCCTCCTGCAGAGCCACCCATGGCATACAAATGATTGGCACTGGTATATTTTTGCTCAATAAGGAATTTGGAAACATCGATGAAATCAGTGAAAGTGTTCTTTTTTCGGAGCAATTTTCCATCTTCATACCACGGTCTTCCCAAATATTCCCCACCACGGATATGTGCTATGGCATAGATGAACCCCCGATCCAACAAACTCAACCTGACCGATGAGAAATAAGGGTCGATGGTGGCCCCGTATGATCCATAACCATATTGCAACAAGGGGCTGGTCCCATCCAAGGGCGTGTCCTTATGGTACACCAAGGAAATGGGCACTTTCACCCCATCGCGGGCGGTGGCCCAAAGCCGTTCCGTTTTATAGTTGTTCTTATCGAACTTGCCGCCAAGCACTTCCTGCTCCTTCAAGACCTTTTTGGTCTTGGTCTCCATATTGAAGTCAATAATGGCGTAAGGCGCACCCATTTCATTATAGTAATATCGGAGCTCCTTGGTGTCAAAATCCAAATTCACCGAAGGCCCGGCCACATAGGTTTCACTATCAAAGGGCAAGTAATAGCTGTCTGAACCGTCCCAGCGGGATATTTTCATCTGGTTCAACCCATTTTCACGCTCGGAAAGCACATAGTAGTCCTTGAAAATTTCCACATCTTCCAACAACACATCTTCCCGATGCGGTATAAATTCTTTCCAATGGTCTGATGACGTACGGTCTTCACTGGTCGTCATCAACTTGAAATTAGTGGCTTTATCCTTGTTGGTCAGCACATAAAAGTTGCCATCGTAATGCGAAATGGAATACTCCACCCCTTTTTCGCGCGGGGAAAATATCTTGAACTCCCCGTTGGGATCATTGGCGTCCAAGAAGCGGTATTCCGAAGTAAGTGTACTGGCGGAACCTATGACGATGAATTTTCTGGACTTGGTCTTATAGACAAAGGTATTGTAGGTGGAATCCTTCTCGTGGAAAACCAATTCATCTTCTGTGGAAGGTTTGCCCAAAACATGCTTGAAAATCTTATCGGAACGTAGGGTGACCGGGTCCTTCTTGGTGTAGAACAAGGTTTTTCCATCATTGGCCCAAACAGAACTCCCCGTGGTATTTTCAACGATATCAGGATAGATTTCCCCGGTTTGGAGATTTTTTACCTGAATGTTGTACTGTCTTCTGGATACCGTATCCGTGGCAAAAGCAGCCAGTGTATTGTCTGGACTAATGGAAACGCCCCGTAGATTGAAATATTCAAACCCTTCGGCCATTTGGTTACAGTCGAACATAAGCTCCTCCTCAGCTTCCAAAGTTTCCTTCTTTCGGGTATAGATGGGGTATTCCTTGCCTTCCTCATAACGGGTGATGTACCAATACCCATCCAGTTTATAGGGCACGGAAGAATCGTCTTCCTTGATACGTCCCTTCATTTCCTGAAATAGATCTTCCTGGAACTTGACCGTGTGGGCCGTCATTTTTTGATAATACTCGTTCTCGGCATTCAAATAGTCAAGGACCTGCTGGTCCTCCCTATTGTTCATCCAATAGTAATCATCTATACGTACATCTCCATGCTTTTCCAACTTTGTTGGATGTTTGGGCGCCACTGGTGGAACTATGCTCATCGATTCTTCTTTACTGTTTTTGCAAGAGCATGCAAAAGTAAGGCATAAAACCAGAATACAAATTTTTGAAATAGACTGTGCCATCCGTTTTGATTTTCGCCAATTTACTACTTTTGCCCTTACACATGATTAAATTTGTACCTATGTTTGGAGATTTGATGGGAATGATGGGAAAACTGAAAGAAACCCAGAAGAAAGTAGAGGCTACCAAGGAGCGATTGAACACCGTGATGATCGATGAGCAATCATCGGACGGGGCATTGAAAGTGACCCTCACGGCCAATCGGCAGATCAAATCGATTTCCATTGACGATTCCCTGCTTGCGGACAAGGAGCAACTGGAGGACTACCTTATACTAACACTGAACAAGGCCATTGAAAAGGCGACCAAGGTAAACGAGGCTGAATTGGCGGCCGTGGCCAAGGAAGGCATGCCCAACATCCCGGGGATGGATGCTTTTATGAAGTAGCTACACCCCTAAAGTCCCCTGCCTGCGGCAGGCAGGCCTCAAGGGGACATTTTTTGAACTTGTCAAGTCGAACGTGGTCGAGGCAATAATTATCCTATGCTTTTCAGGACATTCAAAAAATGCAGGTGCATCTCATCGGTATAGTCCAAATGGGTCACGATACGCAATTTTCCCTGCCCCATGCCAATAATGGAAACTTGGTTTTCCGTCAATTGGTCCAGAAATCGCTTGGAGGTCATTTTGGACTCATCAATCTCAAAAATGATAATATTGGTCTCGATGGGCTCCACTTTTTTGATAAAGTCCAATCCGGAAAGCGTATCGCCTATTTCTGCCGCTTTTGTATGGTCATCGGCCAATCGGTCAATATGATGGTCCATGGCGTAAATGCCTGCAGCGGCCAAATATCCGGATTGGCGCATGCCCCCACCGAACACCTTACGGATGCGCAGCGCCTTGTCTATATGTTCCTTTGACCCGACCAAAACAGAACCTACGGGACATCCCATGCCCTTGCTCAAACAGACACTTATGGTATCAAAAAGGGTTCCGTATGCTTTTGGATCTTCCCCTTTTTTCACCAAGGCATTCCACAATCGGGCGCCATCCAAATGGTATTTTAAATGATGCTCATCACAGACTTTCCTTATTTTTTGGAGCTCTGTAAAATCCCAACAGGCCCCTCCCCCTTTGTTCGTCGTGTTTTCGATACAGACCAACGTGGTCAGTGGGCTGTGGTAAAAATCAGGGGGATTGATGGATTCTTCTACCTGCTTGGCGGTCATCATGCCCCTATCGCCATCCACCAATCTACAGGACACACCGCTGTTGAAGCTCACCCCACCACCTTCATAGTTATAGATATGCGCATATTTATCGCAGATCAGCTGATCTCCGGGTTGTGTGTGTATCTTGATGGCCGTTTGGTTGGTCATGGTACCGCTAGGAAAAAATAGCGCGGCTTCCATCCCAAAATAGTCGGCCACTTTGGCTTCCAGTTGATTTACGGTGGGGTCGTTCTTAAAAACATCGTCACCAACTTTTGCGGCCATCATGGCCTCCAACATACCCTGGGTGGGTCTGGTGACCGTGTCGCTGATTAAGTTAATCTCCACAATTGTTTATACTTTTTTTATTAAATCGGGATTAGTAATTTCTTCAATCTGACCATGCCCAACTATGTATATGCCCTCATTAAGTGTGAAATCAGTGCCTATTGCGAGTTTATTTGCTAACAAATGCGGCGATGCTAAAGTTACTCTAGTATGAATTTCATCTCCTGGATAGACAATGTCCTTTTCTATCCAGCTTTGATGTGCCATAAACATAGACTCAGAAAATTCAAACTTTAAATCAGGTCTATAACCTTCCACCGCTGGTGACTTTCTGCCTCCTTCTTTGGCTGTCCTAAATTTAACTTTGGCTATAAAATCAATCCGAGGAATCATGTGTTTACTATAGACTTTTAGCAAATTTAATTACAATCCATTCCAATGGGTGAGCCATCCGGAATATCTGGGACCGGAATCAGTTTGAACTCCGAAGGTTCTTCCATAAAATTGTCGATGCGCTTCACCATTTCTGCGGAAATGGCACTCTTCCCATTGCCCAGCAACTGTGTCTTCAAACTTTTAAGGGTCTCGTTCGCCAGGGCGTTCACTTGCGGATGTACGCCATCGTGTGCCGCCAAGTTCATCATGTGGTACAGCACTCTAAAATTGATAGTGTTCTGCACTTCTTCCTCATACGCATCCCTTTGGGAAAGGTCAAAAGTATTTTTGATGGTCTCGTCCAACACTTCCTGAAGGCCCAATTGGTTTTTGTCCAGACTTTTCTGTTGGATCAATCGGGAAGCGCGTTCTGGGTGCAACAATAATCCCAAGGTCATATCAGCGGCTGTTTCGGCCACGGAAAGTGCATCAAAACTCACTCCGGTCCTCCCTTTGAAGGATTCCCTGGATCGGGAAAAACCAATGGCCCGAGGGGGAAAAAGGTCCAATTTATCCTTAGGGATGGCAATGGTTTTAGCGTCCAATGTTTTCATTATGGATTCCAATGCTTTTTCTTGAACGGCTTCGTTCACGGGTTTAACAGGGGTCTGTCCATCCCCTTTTACCGCATAATTGTAATCCAGACCTCCTATCACCTTCGATACGGCCTCTGTCTGGTACCTATGGAAAAAATATATGGGTACAAAAACATCTTCCAAGGTGGAATATGCCTCTCCACTTCTAATATTGTCAATGGAAAATTGGGCGATGGCCTTTTCCCTGATCTTCAACATGCTTTCCAGTTCTTGACTGGGACTCTTCCCGTTGTCCCATAAATGAGCCAGCAAATGGGCTCCGCCTGTTGCGCGGGCATCTTGGTCCGAAATATAACGCAGACCATCGTCCTGGGCCTTTTTCAAGATACCGTTCAGGGCATCCCGTTCGTTGGCTCCCGAAGGGAAATCGGTATACGAATAGGCCACGATCACTTTGTCCCATTCCCCAATGCCCGTGTCATAGGCATTGGCAAAACTGATGGTGTTTCCGTCCAATTCAAATTGTGGGTGCGGATAGTCCATGACAGAAGCCCTGTTGTTCGGGCTTGCAGCAAAGTTGTGGGCAAAACCAAGGGTGTGCCCGATTTCGTGGGCGGACAATTGACGGATGCGGGCCAAGGCTAAGTCCAACATGGGCTGATAATTATCGTCCCGCTCCGCAAAAGGCTTGTTCATGAGCGCTTGGGCAATCATGAAGTCCTGACGGATCCGCAAACTTCCCAAACTCACATGCCCTTTGATGATTTCCCCTGTTCGTGGGTCGATGACACTGGCTCCGTAGCTCCATCCCCTCGTGGAACGGTGCACCCATTGGATCACATTATAACGGACATCCATGGGGTCAGCATCGTCCGGTAAAATCTTTACTTGGAAAGCATCCTTGTACCCGATGGCCTCAAAGGCCTGGTTCCACCATTTTCCGCCTTCCAACAGTGCGGAACGGATGGGTTCCGGCGTGCCGTTGTCCAAGTAATAGATGATGGGCTCCACTGCTTCACTGACCGCTGCGGATGGATTTTTCTTCTGTAACCGATGTCTCCGTACAAATTGTTTCAAGATAGGTTCCTGGACGGGTGTGGCATAATCGTAATATGAAAAAGGGTACGATCCGCTGCGTGGATCAAAGGCCCTTTTTTTGTATTTATCATCCGGTAGCTCGATCAATGAATGGTGCTGGGCCACGGTCACCAAACTGGGGTCCGGGGTCACCGATCGGATCCACGCCCCTTCGGGATTGCCCTTGAAGGTCAAAGTGACATCAAACTCCACATTCTTGGGAAATGCCTTGGTGCGGTCAAAAGCCAAGGCACTTTTACTCGCGTCCAGGCTATATGAACCTTGCTTGCTCCTTTTCAATCGATCAGTAACACCATGCGCATCACGCATCAAAAAGTCGGTAAAATCGATGAGATAACTGCCTTTGGACTCCTCCTCGATCTTGAATCCGTGCAAAACGGATTTGGCGAAGGCCTGTTCCACCGATTTTCTTTCCAGTTCGTTATCGGTAATGGCCCTGAAAGTGAGGTTGGGCTGCACCAAAAGCAATTTGTTCCCAGCCTTTTTAAAGAAAACGACCTGTTCGTTGCCCAACTGGCCCCTGTCCAGACCGATATCGTTACTTCCGATGCCACTGCTCAAGGAATAGACATACAAAAACTCTTTGTTCAGATCATCCACTTGCAAATAGATCTTGTCCGAACCATCATCGTAATAGAAATCAAAATAACCGGTGAACTTTTGGAAATCCTTGGTCTTTTCAAAGGTTTGGGCGCTGAGGGCATGTCCCATAAAAAAGCATAGCGCAATGAGTTTGGTGGTGTTCTTCATAATGTGGTTGAAAATTGTCCTTAAAAATATGTAAATGATTTTACATTGAGTTACTCTGTTATTGAGTTATTAAGTTATTGGAACCTGGAACTTGACACTTGAACTTGATGTTGGAAGTCCGAAGTCGGTTATCGGGTTATTTATTATTAGGTTATTCCCTCTAACTGCATACACTTCATACTAATTTATTCAGCAATTGGGACTTGAAACCTGGGACTTGAAACCTGGAACTTGATACTTGAACTTGTGCTTGATATCCGAAGTTGGTCATTGGGTTATATGAACTGGAGTTTTAGGATTAGGTGTTCGACACTTGATGCTGGGACTTGACTCTTTGGTTATTTTTAAGGCTATGTGCCAAAAGAAACCTATTTTTGCCGAAAATAGATTACATGGTAACTACAGATCAGCAGAAAGATCTTATTGAGCGCCTTGGTGCGTTAAGGAGGTATCTTTGACATCGATGCCAAACTTATTGAAATAGAGAACGAGGAAGAAAAGACCCTCGCTCCAAGTTTTTGGGACAATCCACAAGAGGCCCAAAAACAAATGCAGTCCCTCAAGTTCAAGAAAAAATGGGTGGAGGACTATGAAGAGGCCAAAACCTTGGTCGGGGACCTCGAGGTTCTGGTGGAGTTCCAACAGGCCGGCGAAGTTTCCGGGGACGAAGTGGCCCTTCAGTTCAAAAAAGCAAAGGAGGCCATCGAGAACCTGGAATTCAAGAACATGCTCTCCGATGAAGGTGACGAACTCACTGCTGTGCTTCAGATAACCGCTGGTGCCGGAGGTACGGAAAGTTGTGATTGGGCATCCATGCTCATGCGGATGTACCTCATGTGGGCCGAAAAAAGTGGCTATACCGTAAAAGAGCTTAACTATCAGGAAGGTGATGTGGCGGGCATAAAGACCGTGACCTTGGAGATTGATGGGGAATATGCCTTTGGATGGCTCAAGGGTGAAAATGGCGTGCACCGGTTGGTGCGCATCTCCCCTTTTGACAGCAATGCCAAAAGGCATACTTCGTTCGCCTCTGTGTATGTATATCCTCTGGTGGACGACACCATTGAAATAGAGATCAATCCTTCGGATATCGAGATCACCACCGCACGCTCCAGTGGCGCGGGTGGACAGAACGTGAACAAGGTGGAGACCAAGGTGCAATTGTACCACAAGCCTACGGGCATACAGATTTCCTGCTCCGACTCCCGTTCCCAGCACGATAACAGGGCAACTGCCCTTAAAATGCTGAAATCCCAGTTGTACGAGATAGAACTGCGGAAAAAGCAGGAGGCACGTGCGGAAATTGAATCCTCCAAGATGAAGATCGAATGGGGTTCGCAGATCCGGAACTATGTGATGCATCCCTACAAATTGGTAAAAGACGTTCGGACCGGTGAGGAAACCGGAAACGTGGATGCCGTGATGGACGGTGAAATCAATCCATTTTTAAAGGCCTATCTGATGATGATGGGACAAAAAGAAGAATAGAAATGTTGAAAATATATCACAATCCCAGATGTGCAAAATCAAGGGAAGGGTTGGAAATCTTGGAGAAATCGGGAAAGGATTTTGAGATCGTCAAATACCTGGAAGATGTTCCCTCCGCCGAAGAACTCAGATCATTGATCGGTCATCTTGGCATTGCCCCCCTCGACCTGGTCCGGAAAAATGAAACCATTTGGAAGGAAAACTATAAGGGAAAAGAACTGTCGGACGACCAGATCATTCGGGCCCTGGCAGAACATCCCAAACTCATTGAACGGCCCATCGTGGTGAAGGGAAGCAAAGCAGTCATAGGAAGGCCGCCCGAGAACATAAAAAAATTGTTATAGCATTGAATTTCAGCGAGAATTCATCATGTAGCATCTTGCAAGTCCAAACAAAATCATATCTTTAAGAATATGAAACGAACACAGACCCTACTTTTTCTTGCCTTTTTATTGGGAATCTTTTCCATAAACGAAGTAGCGGCCCAATATGGCTATGGCTCTCCTTATGGAAGCAGATATGGAAGACAGCGTAGTATGGTCCCACAGGCAGGGCCCACCGAATCCAAAAAAGACGAGACCCCGCCCACCGCTGAAGAAATTGTGGACGAACAGATGCCCTCCATCACCGAGGCACTGGGTCTGGACCCGTTTGAACAGGCCGTGGTCAGGACTTCATTGGTGCAATCCGTGCAGCAACGGATAGAATTGCAGATCTTGCAATTGGAACCTTTGAAAATGAAGGAGGAAATGGAGAAAATAGAAAAGCGGCAGAACGAAGAATTAAAGGCCGGACTGCCCGAGGATAAATACAACGCATTCCTAGATCTTCAGGAAAACAGGTTCAACGCCAAAAAAGCCAAGAAGAAGAAAAAGAAAAAGGATTAACAAATCTTTAAGGTCATTCACAGGCCCAAATCCGTTGTTGGGAGACAATAATTTCTTCACCTCTTTTTTTCCACCCAATTTTGCCACCTAAAATCGAACTATGCGCAGGATTATTATCCCGTTGTTGCTGTTGGCCCTTATTCCATTCACAGGGCAAGCCCAGCAAAACCAAAAATCCATCACCATTTCAGGTAAAATATTGGATTCCGACAGTGGACAACCTTTGGAATACGCCACTTTTGTACTGCAAAAAGCCGACGACCCCAGCCAAGTCACCGGTGGGATCACCGACCCCAGTGGTGCTTTTGAAATTGAAACAGCACCCGGCACCTATAATATCCGTGTGGAATACATTTCCTATAAGACCTATGCCCGAGATGGGCAGACCTACAACTCTTCCATAGATCTCGGCTCCATAAGATTGTCACCCGATGTGGCACAGTTACAAGAAGTGGAAGTGATCGGGGAAAAAACTACCGTCGAGGTGCGTTTGGACAAAAAAATCTATAACATTGGAAAAGATATCACGACCAGTGGTGGAAATGTCAGCGATGCACTCAATAATATCCCATCGGTTTCGGTGGATGTGGAAGGGGGCATCAGTCTTCGGGGGAACGACAACGTCCGAATCTTGATCAATGGAAAACCCTCTGCCCTAGCCGGTTTTGGTTCCACCGATGTGCTGCAGCAATTGCCCGCGGATGCCATTGAAAAAGTGGAAGTGATCACCAGTCCCTCTGCCCGATATGATGCGGAAGGAACGGCGGGTATCCTCAACATCGTCCTTAAAAAAGAAAAGACCTTGGGCATCAACGGTTCTGTGAATGCCACTGTGGGAGTGCCCTTCAATGCCAGGACCACGACCAACTTCAACCTGAGAACGGACAAATTCAATATTTTCAACACCTTGGGATATTTCCGTGGAGAATCCCCTGGAGGTGGCCGTTTTGACAATACTTACCTCAGTGATGCCAGCGAATTTGACAGGATCTTTGAGGACAGGGACATTACCAGAAACAATGAGGGCTTCAACGTGAACATTGGTATGGAATATTTCCTCACGGAGAAATCATCGGTTACCGGTAGTTTTTTCTATCGATGGTCGGACGAAAATGACCTGACCGAAAACGACAACCAACGTTTTGCTGACGGAAACCTCGACAGCCGTACGTTCAGGAGCGAGGACCAAAACGAAAACGACAACAGTTACCAAGTCTCCTTGAACTATACCAATAATTTCAATGATGATGGGCACAAACTGACCGCGGATTTCCAATATTCCTATGATGATGAATCCGTGTTCACCGAGATCCAGGAAAACAATGTGGTCCCCAACCAAAATTTGTTGGCATTGGAAAACATCAATGAAATCCAGACCCAAGACGACATTTTAGCGCAGATAGACTATGTGCTGCCCATGGGCGAAGCCCAATTTGAGGCAGGTTACCGGGGGACGTTTGAAAAAGAGATCAACGATTACCAATTGGACACCCTGAACCAGGGAACTGGAAATTTTGAGACCAATTTGGACCTCACCAACGTGTTCACCTATCATGAAAACGTGAATGCCCTCTATACCCAGTACGGCAACAAATATGGTAAGTTTTCCATGCTCTTGGGTCTCCGTTTGGAAAACACCCAGATGAAGGGTAGCGTGGATTCTGAAATTGACAGTGAGGCATTGGAAGAGATTTTGGGTGAGGATGTGGACTTGAATTTTGACAAGAACTATCTTGGACTGTTCCCTACCGTCAACCTTATTTATGAAATTTCTGAAACCGCCAATGTTTCCGTTGGCTATAACCGAAGGATCAACAGGCCCAGGGGCTGGTTCATCAACCCTTTCCCTTCCCGATCCAGTAGGACCAATGTTTTTCAAGGGAACCCCGATTTGGACCCCGCTTACGCCAACGCGTTTGATATTGGATACTTGAAACGATGGAAAGAGCTTACCTTCACTTCATCGGTTTATTATCAAAGAGAGACCAATTCCTTCGAGCGCATCCAGGAGGAAACGGGCGAAGTGACCTCTGATGGCATCCAGATCATACGATCCATACCCATCAACCTTTCCACCAATGAGCGTATCGGTGCGGAAGCAGGAATGATCTATAGTCCTGTGAAGTGGTTGCGATTGAACAGTAGCTTCAACTTTTTTACGTTCAAGACCGATGGATTTTTCAACGGAGTGGATTATGGTACCGAAAATTCCAGTTGGTTCGCTAGGTTGAGTTCCAAATTTACCCTTCCTGCCAAGATAGATCTGCAAGCCAATTCGTTCTACATGGGTCCACGGCAGAATGCACAGACCAAGGACAAGGCCATGTTCTCCTTGAACCTCGCCATGAGCAAGGATCTCTTCAAGGACAAGGCCACTCTTTCATTGAACGTGAGCGATGTTTTCAATTCCAGGAAACGTAGATCTTTTACACAAACACCTACCTTTACTTCGGACAGTGAGTTCCAATGGAGACAACGACAGGTGAACCTTTCCCTGATCTATAGGTTTAACCAATCCAAGGAACGCAACCGTCAGAATCAAGAAAGACAAGGGGATTATGAGGAAGGTGAAGGACAGTTTTAAAGAGAAAGACCAACCATCCAAGACAAAAAAAGAAGCCAAATTGGCTTCTTTTTTTATTTATTCAATTGGGCCCGTTTGGCCTCTTTTCGTTCTTTATACATTTCCCGTAGGTTGCCGATCAACCAGTAAGGGACCACAAAGGTCAACAAGAAAATCATCAACCAAAACCCGATGGTCAAAATCGTCAAAAAAGCTAAAAAACCTAAATATTGGTCAAATTCAAACATTTTTCTTCCTTTAGTTGAAACAAAGATACCTCGTTCTCCTCAAAAAAAGCAAATCACGGGCCAAAAAAAAGTGCATTTCCCCCAATCCCCTACCAAATAAAAGCCCTATCCACTACCTTTGTGGGTATAAATTTTGAAAAAATGAGTTTTAGGATTGAAAAGGATACCATGGGCGAGGTCAAAGTGCCCGCGGACAAGTATTGGGGAGCACAGACCGAGCGTTCCCGAAACAATTTTAAAATCGGCCCATCGGCATCCATGCCCTTGGATATTGTGTATGGCTTTGCCTATCTGAAAAAGGCGGCAGCCTATGCGAATCATGACCTGGGCGTATTGGGCCAAGAAAAAAGGGACCTTATTGCACAGGTATGTGATGAAATCCTTACGGGCAAGCATGACGACCAATTTCCCTTGGTGATCTGGCAAACGGGTTCCGGCACGCAGAGCAACATGAACGTGAACGAGGTCATTGCCAACAGGGCCCATGAGATTGCAGGCAAAAAAATCGGTGAGGGTGAAAAAACAATACAGCCCAACGACGATGTGAACAAAAGCCAATCCTCCAACGACACCTTCCCGACCGGCATGCACATTGCGGCCTATAAAAAGATTGTGGAAGTGACCATTCCCGGTGTGGAACAACTCAAGAATACTTTGGAGAAAAAGTCCAAGGAGTTCAAAAATGTGGTCAAAATAGGGCGTACCCACCTTATGGACGCCACTCCCCTGACCTTGGGACAGGAGTTTTCGGGCTATGTTTCCCAATTGCAACATGGGATCAAGGCCCTAAAGAACACCTTGCCACATTTGGCGGAACTTGCCCTTGGCGGAACGGCCGTAGGTACAGGTCTGAACACCCCCGAAGGATATGATGTGCTCGTGGCCAAATATATTGCCGAGTTTACCGGACTGCCTTTTGTCACTGCTGAAAATAAATTCGAGGCGCTTGCCGCCCACGATGCCATTGTGGAGAGCCACGGCGCCTTGAAACAATTGGCAGTTTCCTTGAATAAAATTGCGAACGATATACGGATGATGGCTTCCGGCCCTAGATCGGGAATCGGTGAGATCATTATCCCAGCCAATGAACCGGGGAGTTCCATCATGCCCGGAAAAGTGAACCCCACCCAATGCGAGGCCTTGACTATGGTATGCGCCCAGGTGATGGGCAATGATGTGGCCATAGCCGTGGGTGGTACGCAAGGACATTATGAGTTGAACGTGTTCAAACCTATGATGGCGGCCAACATCCTACAATCTGCAGAGTTGCTTGGGGACGCCTGTGTCAGCTTTGATGAGAACTGTGCAGTGGGCATAGAGCCCAACCATGAGGTCATCAAAACTTTATTGAACAATTCGTTGATGCTGGTAACGGCCTTGAACACCAAAATTGGTTACTACAAGGCGGCGGAGATTGCCAATACGGCCCATAAGAACGGGACCACGTTGCGTGAAGAAGCCGTCAATTTAGGATACGTGACCCCGGAAGAGTATGACGAATGGGTGCGCCCTGAGGATATGGTGGGCAGCCTTAAATAGTTTGTGCACGCTTGCATTTTGAAAGGTTTCTTATGTCAAAACCGTCAATTCGAGTGAAATTCCAAAAGGAATTTTGTATCGAGAATCGGTTTTTAGACTGAAAATTTGGTTCTCGATAAAATTTTTCTTCCGAAAAATCACTCGAACTGACAAATTTCAGTCAAAATACCCAACGGATCATTTGTGCAAAAATATATTCAAAAAAAGCCCGTCCTAAATTGGACGGGCTTTTTGGCATTTATGGATAGTGTGTAATTATTTCAACTCGAACTTGGAAGTACCCAACAACTTCAATTTGTTGTCATATACATTTACCATGTAATTTCCTTTAGGGAACTCATCACCAGGTTTGTTGATGTAGTCACAAACATCCAAGGTGCTGTTCTCATAGTAGAAATTGGTTCCTTTGCTATAGGTGATGTTGGCACCTTCCTCGGTGGATTTGGTGTAACTATCTCCCAAAACGTTTCCTTGTGGATCAAGAACTTCAATATAGAATTCTCTGTCACCGGCCTCGGCGATTACGTTATCGGCCACAGTAAAGCATACTTTGAATTTGTCAGTAGCCCTAGCTCTGGAAGTGGATACCAATTTTCCACTGTTTCTTTCCCTAACTGCATCCACAGTAAAGCTGGAAAGGCTAAGTGCAGAACCTCTTTCCACGGCATCGGCCAATTGGGTGTTCTGTACCACTAGGGAATCGTTGAACACTGTTTGCTTCTCCAATTCGGTAAACGTGCTGTCACGTTGCATGGCCAACAAGCTGTTGGATTGTGTCAAGGAATCCACTTGCTTCAATAATTTTTCCCTTTCAGCTTTTAGGACATCCACTTGTCTTCTGTAACGAGACAAAGAAGCGATATCAGCTTTCATTCCTTGTACAGAGTCGATGTACTTTGCAATGTTGTCACGCGCAGCGACCAATTCCTCATTGGTGGCATTGCTCTCCAAAATGGCCTTGTCATACTCAGACTTCAAGTTGTTCAAGTCGGCAACAACCAATTCCTTCTCTTGGGTAAGAGCGTCTGTAGTTTTCTTCTTATCCTGGTAAAGACTCACGGTATAGATGATGGTGCCCAAAAGAACCACACCCAACAATCCTGCTATTACCTTCAATCCGTTGTTATTCTTTGTTTCAGTCATAACTTTTTGTGTTAATTGATTTCTCGTTTAAGGTTTTTAATCAATCGCATTTGGATTATATACGCTTTAGATCAAAATTTGGATTATTAAAGAAAAAAAAACATCAAAAAATATTCATTGAAATACTTATACCTTAATTTTAAAAGGATTTAAAAAAGATGCCACTATGAAAAAAAATATACTTTTTATTGCCAGCGCTCTGTTGATATTCTCTGTTTCGTGCAAGGAAAAGGAGAAAAAGCAGGAAGAAGCTTCGGTAGCTTCCGAAGATGAAGTTGCGGTGGTTGAGGATAATCCCCCTGCCGCTGAAATAATTCCAATCGAACATGCCACTGCGGTTTTGGAATTGGGAGATGTTACCTTATATATAGACCCGGTTGGTGGCAAATCGGTTTTTGAAGGCCAAAAATCCCCTGACCTGATTTTGATCACCGATATCCATGGCGACCACTTCAGCTTGGAGACCCTCCAAGAACTGGACACAGAGAATGCCACGATCGTGCTGCCTCAAGCCGTGGCCGACCAAATTCCTGAGGATTCAGGTTTGAAGCTGGAAATAATGGGCAATGGAGAGACAAGGGAGCTTTCAGGCATTGGCATAGAGGCCATCCCTATGTACAACCTAAGGGAGGAAGCCAAGGATTTCCATGTCAAAGGCAGAGGCAACGGTTATGTGATTACCTTTGGTGATGAGCGCCTCTATTTTTCCGGGGATACGGAGGACATTCCTGAAATGCGTGCCCTTGAAAACATTGACAAGGCCTTTGTGTGCATGAACCTACCCTACACTATGACCGTGGAAAGTGCTGCGGATGCAGTACTCGAGTTCAAGCCCAAAGAGGTATATCCCTATCATTTTAGGGGCAGGCCCGATGTCAGTGATGTGGCAAAGTTCAAACAAATCGTCAACCAAGGAAATCCTGATATCAAAGTGGTGCAATTGGATTGGTATCCCAACGATGATTTTTGACACCACGAAATAATCACAACATTTTACCGTTTACATTACAAACTTATTAACCAAATCTAATACTTGACCATGGCTCCCAAATCCCGTGTTCTAGTAGCATTGGCCTTCTTTTTGGCCATACAGGCTACTTACCCCAACCAATGTGACAATTTTTATTCCAAGGTAACCTATGCCCTCAACCATTGCAAAAAAGCAATGACGGCCACCAATTTCGAGCATCAGATGTACTATGCCGAAAGGGCCTGGGAGGCATTGGAAAACGCCAAATCCTATATGGATGAATGTGATTGTGCCAAGACCGAGGACAAAACCATCGATGCGATGGAAACCTTGGACAAGGCCATTGAGCCTGCCGACTGGGAAGCTGGTCGTTTCTTCACCAAGAAGGGTATGGCCGAGATCAACGAGCTCATCACCTTCATCGACCAATGTACTTTGGGCACATCGACAACTAGTACAATGGTCGTAAATGAGTCTACCCCTAGTGTAGTGCAGGAAACGGGCAGTGCCAATTCCATGGAACTCGAAATGATCAAAGTTTTTGAGAAGCATGCCAGCGATAAGTTACAATCCGCTGAACAGGCCATCCAAAATCTGGTGGAACTGTCCAAGACCATAGGAACAGTCCCTGTTGATGGGAACAATGACCCCAATAGTCTTTCAGCCCATCAAAAAGCTTATCTGGAAAAGGCAAAAAAACTCTTGGAGACCGGATTGAAAAATATGGGTGGAGAATAAATTACTTCCCTACCTCGTCAGTTTTTTATATTTGATACGCTTGGGCATAATATCCGCGCCCAAGCGTTTCTTTTTGTTTTCCTCGTAGTCAGAGAAGGATCCTTCAAAGAAATATACCTGCGAATCCCCTTCAAAGGCAAGGATATGCGTACATATCCTATCCAAGAACCACCTATCGTGGGAGATGATGACCGCACAGCCTGCAAAATTCTCCAGACCTTCTTCCAAAGCCCGAAGGGTGTTCACGTCCAGGTCATTGGTTGGCTCATCCAAAAGCAACACGTTTCCTTCTTCTTTTAGGGTCATCGCCAAATGGAGTCGGTTTCGCTCCCCTCCTGAAAGCATGTTCACCTTCTTGTTCTGTTCGCTTCCAGAAAAATTGAAACGGCTGAGATAGGCCCTGGAATTTACTTGCTTCCCTCCCATCATCACCAATTCCTGTCCATCGCTGAAATTTTCCCAGATGGATTTTTCAGGGTCGATGTTGGAGTGGCTCTGGTCCACATAGGCCAACTTGGCCGTGTCACCTACAACGAACTCTCCTTTATCAGGTGTTTCCTCGCCCATGATCATCCTAAAAATGGTGGTCTTACCGGCACCGTTCGGGCCAATGATTCCCACAATACCCGCTTGGGGCAGCTTAAAGTTCAGGTCTTCATAGAGCAATTTATCACCATAAGCTTTGCTTACTCCCTTGGCTTCGATCACATTGGTGCCCAATCGTGGTCCATTGGGGATATAGATCTCCAACTTCTCCTCTACCTGTTTTTGGTCTTGGCTGAGCAATTTGTCATAGTTGCTCAAACGGGCCTTTTGCTTGGCCTGTCTTCCCTTGGCTCCTTGTCGCACCCATTCCAGTTCTCGTTCCAAGGTCTTTTGACGTTTGGAGGCCTGCTTGCTCTCCTGGGCCAAACGCTTGGCCTTTTGATCCAACCAGCCCGAATAGTTTCCTTTCCATGGAATGCCTTCTCCCCTGTCCAACTCCAAGATCCAACCGGCCACATTGTCCAAAAAGTAACGGTCGTGGGTAACGGCGATCACCGTTCCTTTATATTGTGCCAAATGGTGCTCCAACCAATGCACGGATTCTGCATCCAAGTGGTTGGTAGGCTCATCCAACAGTAGCACATCGGGTTCCTGCAGCAATAAACGGCACAGGGCCACCCTTCTTCTTTCCCCACCGGACAGAACCCCAATTTTCTTGTCGGATTCGGGAGTACGGAGCGCATCCATCGCTATTTCCAACTTGGTGTCGAGTTCCCAAGCGTTGGAAGCATCGATCTGATCTTGGAGCGCGGCCTGCTTGTCCATCAACTTTTGCATTTTGTCCGGGTCCTCATAGACCTCGGGCAGACCGAACATATCGTTGATCTTATTGTATTCGTCCAAAATGGCCACAGTATCGGCCACTCCTTCGCGGACCACTTCGAGAACGGTCTTTTCTTCGTCCAGTTGTGGCTCTTGTTCCAAATAGCCAACAGTATATCCCGGGGAGAAGACCACATCACCCTGATAGTTTTTGTCCACCCCGGCAATGATCTTGAGCAAAGTGGATTTACCGGAACCATTGAGACCCAAGATCCCAATTTTGGCTCCATAGAAAAAGCTCAGGTAGATATTTTTGAGTACGGGAGTATTGGCCGTTTTATAGGTCTTGGTGACCCCGGACATTGAAAAAATGACCTTTTTATCGTCTGACATTGGTTGTGTTTTTAATTATTAGTGAAAAGAAAGGTCACACACGACCCTTGAGGGCATTGAATACCCAAGCAATAGCAAAAAAACCGATACCTACCGCTCCGAAACCATATCCAGCTACTTCATCATATTTGAAGGCACCCAGTGCAATCATTCCCAGTCCTACAAAAATCATGATCCATGTGGCCCAAGCGAGCACCGTGTTCTTGTTCATTCCCATTGTTAATTGTTCTGAAGAAGCCCAAATATCGGAAAAAATGGAATAATGCAAATGCTAGATCAAAGGTTTTTATAGCTCGAAAGGAAACCTTATCCCACATTTCCTACGAACCCTATCAAGCAATTCCGCTATATCCAGACTATTTTGATGTGACCATAGTCCACTTTCTGTCTTGCCCGCCCTGATGCATTGGTTCACCTCATTTATTTCATAGAAATATCCCGTGCCCTGGAGCGGAAGATCGAACTCTTCCATCACTCCGTTTTTCACCAAAGAGAATCCATTGGCTTCATGCCATCTGGGGCGAAGATACACCTCTCCTTGGGTTCCGGAAATCTCGGCCTCCATTTTGGACCTTCCGCTAAAACCACTATACAAGAGGGCTTGTGCACTAGGATAATAAAAAATCATTGAGGTCTGCAATTCGGTACCGTTTTCATGGAAAGTGGATACTGCCTCCACTCTTTCCGGCATTCCCAAGACAAAGTACGCCAAGAAGATCGGATAGATACCAATATCCAACAACGATCCAGAAGCTAGGTTTGGGTTGAGCAAGCGGGAATCCATACCCCTATCCAGGGCATAAAACGCAAAATCGGCATGAAGGTATGTGATCTCCCCCAGGGTGCCATCTTCCACGAGTTCCTTTACTTTTTGTATGGTAGGATTGAACCTGGACCAAAGGGCCTCCATCATGAACACCTTGTTCTTTTTTGCAGCTTCCACAATCTCAACCACCTCCTTTCTGTTGACGCCCAAAGGTTTTTCGCAGAGCACATGTTTACCCTTTTCCATGGCCTTTATGGCCAATTCCTTATGGAAATTGTGAGGAGTGGCGATGTACAGTACATCCACTACATCCGAGTCGAAAAGTTCATCATAATTGCCAAATACGTGGGCGATATTGAAGGTTGATGCAAAACTTTGTGCCCTTTCCAAAGACCTGGACGCTACGGCAGTGATTTCCGCATCCTGCACCAGTTTTAAGTCTTCAATGAATTTTGTGGCTATCTTTCCCGGGCCCACAATGCCCCATTTGATCTTGTTGTCCATATAACATCAAAAGTAATGATTCCCAACATGCTTTCAGACGTGCAAGTCAATTCGAGTGATTTTTGGAGCGATTGCGAGAAAAATTGCCTGCCTGCCGGCAAAGGCAGGTATCGAGAATGTTCATTTTCCTATATATACCCTAGTTCTCGATACTTTTTCACAAGTGAAAAAACTCGAACTGACAACTCGCTCCAACAATATATCCCAAAAAGCAATAAAGGTTAATTCCTATAACTCCTTATCTTTAGCCGACTAAACGAATTTGTGGAACCATGGACATCAATTTCAACAAAAACGAAGACCATAATAAACTAATGCTATCGGACCTTAGGCGAAGATTGGCACAAGTGAAATTGGGGGGAGGCAAAAAGCGCATCGAGAACCATCATGCCAAAGGCAAGATGACGGCCAGGGAGCGTATCGATTATTTGTTGGACAAGGATGCACCTTCCATTGAAATCGGTGCTTTTGCAGGGGAAGGAATGTACGAGGAACACGGTGGTTGCCCATCAGGTGGTGTAGTCGTGAAAATTGGTTATGTGCAGGGAAAACAATGCATAATTGTCGCTAATGATGCCACTGTGAAAGCCGGGGCATGGTTCCCCATCACGGGAAAGAAAAACCTCAGGGCACAGGAAATTTCCATTGAGAACAGGTTGCCCATCATCTATTTGGTGGACAGTGCTGGGGTTTACCTGCCCATGCAGGATGAAATATTTCCAGATAAGGAACATTTTGGGCGCATTTTTAGGAACAATGCGGTGATGAGCAGCATGGGCATTACCCAAATTTCTGCGGTCATGGGAAGTTGTGTGGCCGGTGGGGCCTACTTACCCATTATGAGCGACGAAGCCTTGATCGTGGATAAAACGGGAAGTATTTTCTTGGCAGGAAGTTATTTGGTGAAGGCGGCCATCGGGGAAAGTATTGACAACGAAACGCTGGGCGGTGCCACAACACATTCCGAGATCAGCGGGGTCACCGATTATAAGGCCAAGGACGATAAGGATGCCTTGGATAAGATCAAGAACATCGTCAGCAAGATCGGGGATTTTGAAAAGGCCGGTTTCAATCGTATGGAAGCCAAAAAACCTACGGAAAACCCAGAAGACATTTATGGCATCCTCCCTTCTTCGCGTAGTGACCAATACGATATGCTGGAAATCATCAAACGTTTGGTGGACGATTCCGAATTTGAACAATATAAGGAAGGCTATGGCAAGACCATTTTGACCGGTTATGCCCGTATCGATGGTTGGGCCGTGGGCATTGTGGCCAACCAACGCAAGGTAGTAAAGACAAAACAGGGCGAAATGCAGTTTGGCGGGGTCATCTATTCCGATTCTGCGGACAAGGCCACCCGTTTCATTGCCAATTGCAACCAAAAGAAAATCCCGCTCGTGTTTCTTCAGGATGTCACCGGTTTTATGGTGGGCAGTAAAAGTGAACATGGAGGCATCATCAAAGATGGTGCAAAAATGGTGAATGCCGTGAGTAATTCCGTCGTGCCCAAATTCACGATTGTGATTGGCAACAGTTATGGTGCCGGGAACTATGCCATGTGCGGAAAAGCATATGATCCGAGATTGATCGTGGCTTGGCCCAGTGCGGAACTTGCCGTAATGAGTGGAAATTCAGCAGCAAAAGTACTGATGCAGATAGAGAAGGCCAGTTTGGAAAAAAATGGGGAGCCTTTAGATCCAGAAAAGGAAAAAGCGCTTTTTGACAAGATCAAGAAACGGTATGATGACCAAATTTCACCCTATCATGCCGCTGCCCGATTGTGGACAGATGCCATTATAGACCCTATGGACACCCGAAAATGGATCTCCATGGGAATCGAGGCGGCCAACCATGCCCCTATTGAGAAACAGTTCAACCTAGGCGTGTTGCAGGTGTGACCTAACCCTAATTTCCCAATTGTGGCTTGGGCCTAGGAATCAATAGCAACTCGGTCTGTCGTCCATTTACGTATCGGAATCCCTCCTCACCGAAGAAACCTGCTTCTTCCAGCATGATGCGGATGTCGCGCTTCCATTCCGGGATATGGACCGTGGTATTGAGTTCAATGGCATAGACGGTGTTCGGGTTGAGCGGATAGTTCTCGCCATCATCCTTCATGACGCCTCCTTGTGCATCCCACATACCGATAGTGGTGCCCGCAGAATGCCCATACGTGCCCAATGGATGGGTATAAATGGAGGGACGTAGCCCCGCATCCTTTGCTTCTTGCAGTGCTTTGGCCAAAATAGCGTTCCCGACTTTCCCCTCGACCATGTTCTGGGTCAAAAAGTCCTGCACACGATTGCCGTCGTTCAAGGCCTCCACCAAAAATGAAGGAGGTGTTTTTTCCTCTGGCTTCAACACATAGGCCAACTCTTGACAATCGGTGTTGAGCCGTAGGTAAGTAATTCCAAAATCACAATGGAGCAAGTCTCCCGGTTGTATCACCATATTGTCCGGTCTCCCTGAAAATGAATAGAGATGGCTGACCAATTCCTCACTTGTCCTTTGGATGTCCACTGTGGGATGGAACCAGGTTTCCAGGCCCAGATTGGTCACTTTTTGACGCATCCACCATTCCACCTCAGTCGTGGTCGTAATCCCGGGTGTGATGACCTTTTCAGAGAAGGCTTCGGCAATGATGTCATGGGTAATGTCCACCAATTGGTTATAAATGACCATTTCCCTCGGGGTACGGGTCTCGATCCAACGCACTGCCAATTGTTCGGCAGATACAACCTTGGAATGGTATTTTTTGGGCAGATTGGCCATGAATTCGTCATAATCGGTCTTGTCCAATCCGTCCGCAATATTGTGGTCCTTTGAAAAATTGAGCCCAATCTTATTCGGATTCCGTTCCGAAATGAGTTCCATCAACCTTTTCCATTGGTCAGGTTCCTTATCCTTGTCCCAAGCTGAACGGATGCTCTTGCCGACATCATAGCGGGCCACCGCCAACTTATCAATGGTATTCTTTGCCGTGTTACGGTAAAAAAGAAGGATGGTCCTCCGTCTGGCGTTCAACCATGTGGCGGGCAGCATGGTGCGTATGACAGGGTCTTCATTGTATTCCCTGGAAATGACAATCCACATATCAATACCGGTCTTGTCCATCAGATCTGGAAGCAAATGATTGAAACGTTCCTCCAAGATTTCGTCCACTACCTTGGCCCGCTCCACTTCGGGGAGAATTTGTTGGGAGAACATGATAGTGGGCAATACAAACAGAATGAGTTGAATGGTTTTTCGCATGGTTGATTTTTAGCTGAAAATACAGCTTTTGGCAGAAATAAAAAAAGTGCCCTAAGGCACTTTTTAGAGACTATTTGGATATAATTTGACCAGCCGGACAAACTCAGCCCTATAACCATCCTTGTCAAACTTCAGCCCTTTCTCCGCAAGGGAAATAACATCCTCCAAGTTACTGCCATTGGTATATTGCGATTTTCTAAGATGTAGCCCAAATAAGGCGACTGCTGCTGCAAAACTAGAATCAGACGAAATCTCATTTAGCTCATTGTCAACACTGTGTGAAATCTCAATGCTCTTGTCCCCGTCGGGCTTCTTATATCTAAACTTTACGGTCAACAATTCATTGGACACTCCAGAACTTCCGTTCTTGGAATATTTTAAATCGTGAACTGGCTTCATGTAGGGACTATCCACTCCAATGGGTATAATTTCATAGAGAGCAGTTACGGTATGACCGCTTCCCAATTCTCCTGCATCCTTGGTATCATCAATAAAGTCTTCGTCTTCTAGCATTCTATTCTCATACCCGATCAAACGATACCCTTTGACAATCGCAGGATTAAACTCGACTTGTATTTTTACATCTTTGGCAATGGTATATAAAGTGCCTCCAAACTCTTGTCCAAAAACTTTTTGTGCCTCTTGCATAGTGTCTATATAAGCGTGGTTCCCATTTCCTTTATCTGCCAGCTTCTCCATTTTGGAATCTTTGTAATTCCCCATTCCAAAACCAAGTACAGATAAGAAAACACCTGTTTTACGCTTTTCTTCAATCAGTTTTTCCATATCCTTGTCACTTGAGGGGCCCACGTTGAAATCTCCATCAGTTGCCAAGATTACCCTGTTGTTCCCATTTTTGATGAAGTTCCTTTCAGCTAGACTATAAGCTAATTCTATTCCTGCCCCGCCAGCCGTTGAACCTCCCGATTCCAAGTTATCAATGGCATTTATGATTTCTTCTTTTTTATCTCCTCGTGTAGGTTTCAAAACCTCACCGGCAGCTCCGGCATACACGACAATGGACACCTTGTCTTTTTCCCTCAACTGATTGACCAACAGCTTGAAGGCTGATTTCAGCAATGGTAACTTATTGGCACTGCCCATGGAACCTGAAACATCAATTAAAAAAGTAAGGTTTGAAGGAGGAAGTTCTTCATCTAAATAGGTCTTCCCCTGAAGCCCTATCCTGACCAATTTGGTGTCTTTGTTCCAAGGCGTACGTACGACTTCTGTATTGATTGAAAATGGATGTTCCGTTGGTTGAGGGTATTGATACGTAAAATAGTTGACCATTTCTTCAATTTTTACAGCATCAACAGGGATATCCTGACCATTGTTGATCATTCTCCTGATATTGCTATAGGAAGCTTTGTCCACATCTATCGAAAAGGTAGACAAGGGGTTCAATGATACATGCTCAAAATTGTTCTCGGTTATTTGCGCATAATTTTCATCATTTACGATTTGATAGTTTCCTTTTTTGGTGGTAATCACAATACAGCCATCTTTTGCAGATGAACCAAAAAGTTGTCGTGCTTTTGCGCCTTTATAAATGTTTATTTTATCAATGGTTGATGGATCTAACTTTTGTATTACTTCGTTGTTCATTTTCTGAATGGGGACGCCGTCAACAATATATAAGGGCACTTCCGTTTTTTTGATGGCTGCAGCACCCCTGATTTTAATGTTGGGAGTGGCACTATTTGAAACTATATTTTTCCCGGGCACCGTCCCTTGCAATACCTGTGCTATGGATTGGTGATATGATCTTTGCTTTTGACGTTCTATTTGAGCAGGTGACTGCACAGATGTGACGGCATATCCTAAAGCCTTTTTCTCCCTTTTTATGCCGTAGCCAACCACTACAATTTCATCCAACTTTTGGGCATCCTCCTCCATTTGTACATTGACTGTTTTGCTCTCCCCAATCTTTACTTCCAATGTTTTGAAGCCAATGAAGGAAAAAACCAATGTCTGGCCTTTTTGGGCCACAATACTGTACTGACCATCAAAATTGGTCTGGGTTCCTTTCGAGGTCCCTTTCACGATCACATTCACTCCAGGAATCGGGGTGTTGGTAGCATCCGTCACCACACCCGAAACCAGATGCTCTTGTGCGGTAACCTGTAGGCAAAACGCCAGCAGAAAAAGTAAAACTTGATTTTTCATAATTGACACGGTTTTTAGATTTACCCCTAACCTATCATGAAAAACCAAAAAGGAAAATTCGGAATGAGTTATCCCGAGCAGTGATGAAGTGAACGCAACTTTTGGGTGAGTTTAGCGAATAATCGTTGCCAGCGTTTTGGAACGATCTATCTTTTTCGTGGATGTCTCAGAAAAAGTCCTTACTACGAAAACTTTCTTGGGCATCTCGTATTTGGAGAGACTTTTCAATCCTTTGATTTGGTTCATTAGTGTCTTTTCATCAAAAGGTTCAGGGTCGGCTTCCACGACCAGCACCAATTGCCGACCCAAGGTTTCGTCCGGTATTCCGGCAACAAAAAAGCGGGTTTTCAAGATGGCGGCCAACTTGTCCTCAATGACTTCGGGAACCAGCTTGACGCCCCCGGAATTGATGATCGCATCGAATCGACCCAACCATTTGAAATGATTCTGACCCACCAGCTCCACCAAATCATTGGTGATGACTTTCTCCTCGGAAATCTTGGGAGCATCGATGACCAAGCACCCTCTCTCGTCCGTAGTGACGCTGATGTCTGACAGGGTTTCAAAATAATCCTGTGGCTCAGGAGCAATTTCTTTGACAGCGATATGGGTGATGGTCTCCGTCATCCCATATGTTTCATAAACTTTGGTGGAGAGCAATCCCAATTGGTTCTTCAGCGTGGCATCAACTGGGGCGCCCCCAACGATCAAAGTACTCACCCGATGCAATTGGTCCAACGACTTTTGGGCCTGCATAGGCACCATCGCCACAAAATCATAAGCTTTTCCGTTGAAGACCAAAGGTGTGGACGAAGGTTCCACAACATCCAGATGCAATCCTAGGACCATGGCCCTGACAAGCATCATCTTTCCGGCAATGCCAGTGGATGGAAGGCATAAAAGAGCCTTCTGTTTGGGTTTCAATTGAAAATAGGTCGCTGTGGCCAAGGCTGAATTGACCATCTGCTCCTTGTTGAGGGTGATTTTTTTGGGTTTCCCTGTAGAACCCGAAGTACTGACTTCCAAAGTAGATGCATCCGATGCCCAGTCCACTAAAAACTCGCCCAATGGGACCTCGAATGGAGCCCCTTCCTTTGTCAAACTGTAGCCCATCTCGGACAGGTCCCCCAGAACCAAGGAAAACCCATTGAACCTAAAATCAGGATGGATGTTATGCCAAATTGGATTCTCCATCGCTAAGGGCCACAAATTCTTCCTTGCTCAACACTCTTCCGAAAAGCCTGTCCTTCCAGTTTTTCCATTTATATACTTTGGAAAAAATGAACAGCAATATGGGAAAGACAACAAATACGGGCATGATAGCATCCCACCCCAATTCAGGCTCCGAAATGTCCTTATAAATGGAATTGGTCTGAAATGCGGTCCAATCGGCAGTGACCAAAAGGGCAGTGATGAGGTTATTGGCGGCATGAAAGCCCAGGGCCAGCTCCAAACCCTCGTCCATAAGGGTCAAAATGCCCAAAAAGAATCCCGTTCCAATATAGTAGATGAGCAGACTGTACCCCAATTTTTCCACTTCCGGATTGGCAATGTGCATCAATCCAAATAAAGTGGATGTGACCACCAAGGGCAACCACCGGTTTCTGACCGCCAGCCCCAACCCCTGCATCATATGTCCACGGAACAAGTATTCCTCAAAACTCGTCTGCAACGGAATCAAAAGGATGGCAATGATGGCCAAGGGAATGAACTTCATCAAATCGAAATTCAGTACATAATCCTCGGGAGAAGAATAGATATCGATGCCTGTAAGCACAATCGTGATCACGCTCCATAATCCAAATGCGAAAAAAATCCGCTTCCAGTCAATTCGCTTTCTCGAAGTCGTCAATGCCGTTATCGACTGCTGATGGACAAATACTGTCCATCCCAAGACCACAAAAAAACCGGCCACCAAAGGTGCCAAAAGAATAATCAGTACCATATTCGAGCCTACCCGCTCAATTAACTTCTGCATCATCACCTCAATATCAATGTTCGAATTGACAGTGACAATATAATTGTACACCATAAAACCAATAAAGCCCAGTGGGAGCACCAAATACTTCCAAAGACCTTCGTTTCCTTTATACACTTGTTCTATGTACATATTTTTTTGATTAAATCCACATTCCATTCCTTGGTGTTTCCATACACCAGTTTTCCGCCAACCACCTGCAATGGGCTTTCTATGTTGTTGGTGTACAAACTCCCCGTTCCCAATCCTTGGGGCATATTGTTGTTTTGGGTGAATGTCCATTGCGCTATGGCGTTCAGGCCTATATTGCTTTCCAAGGCACTGGTGATCCACCACCCTATTTGTTGCTTTTCCGCCAGTTCTATCCATTGCTGGCTCCCTGCGAAACCGCCCACCAAACTCGGCTTCAATATCATATATTGTGGTTGTATGGTTTGTAGCAATTTCTGTTTTTGTGTTACAGAAAAAATGCCAATCAATTCTTCATCCAAAGCGATGGGCAAAGGGGTGTCTTCACAAAGCTCTGCCATGGCATCCCACTGTCCTTGCCGTATGGGCTGTTCAATGGAATGGATGCTGAACGCTGATAATCGCTCAAGTTTTTCCATAGCTTCCTCCACAGAAAAAGCCCCGTTGGCATCTACCCTTAGTTCAATCTCATCTGGGGAAAAGTTGTTTCGGATGGATCTCAAGATGGAAAGTTCCTTTTCAAACTCAATGGCCCCAATCTTCATTTTGATACACAGGAAACCTTCCTTGAGCTTCTGTTCCAGTTGTTGGAGCATGTATGCCTCGTTACCCATCCAAATGAGCCCATTTATGGGAATGGGTGCTTGTTTTTGGGTAAAATCTGATGGAAAAAGTTCAAAAGGGTCATTGGCCGCCACCGAAAGAAAAACCTGCTCCAGACCAAATTGGATCGAAGGGTATTCCATCAATCTGTTTAGCAATGGTTCCAGACCCAAATGGATGTTCTTGCAGGTCCATGCCAGTTTTTCCTCGTAATCTGGCATATCGTCAACGCTCAGTCCGCGTAGAATGCCGCACTCCCCTATTCCAAAGCGTCCATGGTCCCGAAGCACCAAAAACCAGGTTTCCTTCTGGGTCAATATGCCGCGGGAGGTACCGCTTGGCACTTTAAAATCAAGGGTGTACTTCTTGTAGCTTGCTTCCATGGAATGGTCCCAAATGTAACCATATTTTGGGTCTTAGCGACAATCACTGGATGCAGTAATGTGTTGAATCGCTGAAAATCTTTAGCTGAAATTGAACCAGAAGCGTACCCCTTCGCTGTCCCGATCAATGTTCAGTTTGGATTGCAATTGGTTCACCAAACGGTTCATCAAACGGATTCCCATGGAAGAATGGGCCCGCTCCTCGGCATCTTCGGGAAGTCCCACCCCATTGTCCGTGTATTCAAAATAGCCTTGGTCCCCATTTTTGCGCAAATGGATGTAGATCTTTCCATTATCATCATTATCCGGGAAAGCGTATTTGAAGGAATTGGAGACGAGTTCGTTCAAGATCAATCCGAAGGGTATGGCACGATCGATATCCAATTCTGTGCCTTCGGCATCAATGGTGATGCTGATGTTGTGCCCTCCTTTTTTATAGACCGATTGGACACTGTTGATCAAACTCTCGATGTACCCCTGCATCTCTATGACGGAAAGGTCGTCGTTCTGATACAGTTTTTGGTGGATCAGTGCCATGGCCTTCACCCGGCTCTTTCCTTCTTCCAAGGCCTCGATGGCAGCCTTGCTTCGGGTATTCTTGGTCTGTAGGCTCAACAAACTGGAAACCATTTGCAGGTTGTTCTTCACCCTATGGTGGATTTCCTTCAAAAGGGAATCCTTCTCCACCAACGCATTTTCGATGATGTGTTTTTGCTCGGAAATGAGACGCTGGTTCTTGATACTTTTTAGATAGGCATAGACCAATCCTGCAAAACCCAACAAAGTGAATATCAATGATATGAACACTAGGTTGATGCGTTCATCCTTGGCCTTCATATCACTTCGCACCTGCTCGTTTATCCGTTTTTGCTCATCGATGAGTCTTTGAGAATTTTGAAGGTCCTCATTGGCCACAATGGTGACCAGTTGCTGCTTGATGAGTGCCGATTGCTTTTGTGCCAGCGAATCCTTTATCCGCTCGTTTCGCTTATAGTAAATAGTGGCATTTTTGAAGTTCTCCACCTTATCATAAAAAGCGGCCAACAAACTGTTTCGTTCAATGGTCTGAAAGATGTTGATGTTCTCAAAATCAATGTCGAGGTATTTTTTTGCCGCGTTGAAGCGCTCCAATTGAAGATTGGCCTTGGCCAAATACAAAGTATTGTCGATGACCTCGCTTTTGTGGCCGTTCTTTGAAGATGTCTCAAGAGCTTCTATGCTTTCCTCAAGAAGGGGGATGGCTGTTTCATATTCACCCATCATCACATGGCATTTGGCAATGTTTCCCTCTATTTCGGCTTTGAGAAGTTCGCTCTCAAAAATATCCTGCTCACTCTTTTGGGTGGAGATATCGTTCAGGTACACATCCAAGTACGCCTTAGCCTTTTTCAGTTCGCTCAGTGCGGTGGGTGCCGAATCGTCCAATCGCAAATAATTGCCCACTTTGCTATGGTATTGGGCCAGTTTGTAGGTTTCGTTGTCCGCAATGGTGGGCTTTACCTCCATGATGTATTGGTCCCTTGCCTTTCTGTAGAGCCCCAGATTACTGTATATATCGTAGAAAGACACGTTCTCGGTGATTCCCAGTTCACGTTTTTCCTTGCGGACCTCTATCTGCTTGTCGTACATCTGTAGGTTGGCGTAGTTGTTGTCCAACACGTCCAGGACTATCTTGTGGAGGTCCATGTCCAAAGAGTCCTTGTCCTCATGCAGTTCCTTTGCCAGTGCAATGCTCTTGTCATATTCGCCCAGATCATTGTACAACTGGGCCTCCATCACTTTGTAGAGCCGTGTGGCGACAGTATCGTTGGTCTTTTGGGAATTGGCGAGGTATATTTTGACAGTATCCAGCCAATCATAGGCCGAATTCACATTGTACCTATTGACCGAATTGAAGAAAACATCGAACCTTTGTGATGGGCTGCTGACATTCTCAAATTCCTTCAGTACACTTCGCTCCCCATCATTGGGACTCTGGGCCGAAGCACTGAAAAGAAAGACAAAATATATAGCGGTGAATAAGAATCTTACGTAACGTCCCATTAATTTAACTGATACGGAAACCATGGATGCATCCACGGTCCGATAATTTTGTGCCCTTTTTTATCTCTTTTCCCCTTAAAAACAAAGTGATTTCAGAAATGCGGAAAGCATGGCCGAAAAACCAAGTATGGGGTATATAGAGAACGCTAGTTTGGCTCCAAAATTAAATCCAAACCAAAAGACTTGCCCAGTATTGTTGTGAAATAGTCATTTTCTGTTGTGAAAAGACACCTTGTGTATGCGAAGTGGCATTTTACCGATGTTTTGTGCATTTCATGGAATCGATGAGCAAAATCAATACCTATAAAATCAAAAAAGGCCTTGCTTTTTACCACAAGACCCTTTTACGAGAACACTATATGAAAATGAAAAAATTACTTTCTGAATTATTACACTGCTAAAGTACAGACGACATCCCCAAGACCAAAAACATTGTTGTGAAGGTCCCAAAAGTTGTGGTCATCTGTTGGAATTGGATGGACGGCATAAAAAAATGCCCCAAAAGGGGCACGGTATCTTGTTGTGTGTTCTCTAATGGGAAATGAACTAGCTGTTCATTGATGAAAGGATAAACTCCTTGAAGTCCTTGGAAATGGGAATCAGGTTATTGTTGATCACCACGTCCTTGGAATTGATGGCATCGATGTGGTCCACGTTCACAATGTAGGACTTATGGGCCCTGTAGAACTTGTTGCCCGGCAGTTTTTCCAGGTAATCCTTCAATGGGGAACGTACCAGGAATTTCTTGTCGGCCGTGTTCACCTCTAGATATACATTGTCCGCTTTGATGAACTGGATATCACTGAACTGGATCCTATAGTACAGGTGCTGCTTTTTAACGAAGATGGAATCCTTCAGCACGGAATTGGAGGTAAAACTCTCCCCCACATCATCAATGTCCCTGTTCGAGTCCTTTTTGTTGTAGTTGAAATTGGACAAGGCAATTTCAATGGAGGTATAAAGGTCCTGCTGCTCAAAGGGTTTTACCAAATATCCATCCGGCTTCACCGTCTTCGCGTTTTCCACTGTGGCCCTATCCGAGTTGGAGGTAACGAATATGAACGGGATGTTGTATGATTCCCTGATGTGCTTGCCCAGGTCTATCCCCGTCTTATCCGATGCCAAAATAATATCGATCAACACCAGGTCCACATGGTTGTTCTTCAATACCTCAACGGCCTGCTCATAGACAATGACATTGTCCACGATCTCATAGCCGATTTCCTCAAGCATGGACTGCATGTCATCGGCAATGATGACATTATCCTCTACGATCAAAATTTTAATTGGATGTTCCAAGTTCCCTAAAGTTTATCTGGTTGTATATCAAATTTACAAAAAAATATTAATTGCAGGGAAGAAGAGTGTGGCAAGCAGAAAAGAACTGAGTGCCAATTTCTTAAGTTCCCCGTCGAGCAGTCCCGGATCGTGTGTTTTCATCACTTTTAGCAGGTGTATGAAAATGGGTATAAAGGCCAACATGAAATACCCTTGCCTCCAGCCGATCTCCGCTATTACAATGTACAATATAAAGCACAAAAAAGCGGTGCCCATTAGCAGAAAATGGTATCGCTTTCCCTTATCAAATCCCATTTTCACCACTAAAGTGATCTTCCCATGTTTCTTATCGGACACTACGTCCCTGAGATTGTTCAGGTTGAGCACCCCCACGCACAACAGCCCCAAACCTATTGCAGGAAGAACGGAGGGCCAATCCAAGGTTTTTGTGTAGAGGAACATACTGCCCAAAACACCTAGCAAGCCAAAAAACAGGAAGACGTAAAGGTCTCCCAAGCCCCTGTAGCCATAAGGATTGGAACCCATGGTATATTTGATGGCCGCCCAGATACTCAGGGCCCCCAAAATGAAAAAAATGGTGATATAGGCCAAGTTTTCCACGCCAAATGCTCTATAGATCAGCACAATGGCCAAAAGCATGGATATGGCTATCGAAACAATGATCCCCTTTTTGAGTGCCGCTCTGGAAAGAAGACCGCTTTGTAGGACCCTTTGTGGGCCTATCCTGTCCTCGCTATCGGTTCCCTTTACCCCATCGCCATAATCATTGGCAAAATTGGAGGTGACCTGAAAACCTACGGTGGTCAACAGGGCGAGCAGAAAAATATCCAGTTCAAAAAAACCTTGTCTGGCTGCCATGGCAGTGCCCACGATAATTCCCGAGAGGGAAAGGGGAAGGGTCCGCAGTCTGGCGGCCCGCACCCAAGTCTTTGTTTTTCCCAATACTAAAAAGGTTCTTCTATCTTAATCCTTTTTCCATCCTTGTACGATGCCACAAAGGCATCCTTGAAACCCATCTGCACCAATTGCGCCCTGAAGGACTGTGCTTCGGAAAGGGTCTCAAAAGTCCCGAGGGAATAGGCATAAAAAGGATTGGTCTTCACAAAAAGGGTGTTGGTAAGTGCCTCAGAAGCCAAAGTGACATTGTTGTCCACGAACGATTTTACCTGAACGGAATAGATCTTTTCCTTGTTGAGGAATTCCTTGGCCAAGTAAAACTCCTTCACCAGACTGAGCTCCTCGTTCTGCACCTTCAGATTGTCTATCCTGTTCTTTATGGCGTCCAAACTGTCTATCGATACCAAAAGGTTGTTCTGGTTCTCAAAGGACTGCTTGGTGCTAAGGCCCGCCGTGAACGACGTAATGGCCAGAGTACCAATGACAAACAGCCCCACAAAGCCCAAAAGGATATTCCGCTGCAACTTCAGTTTTCGCAGGTCTTTGTTCTTATATTTTATCTGGTCCAGCAATCTTTCATTGATGATCTGGGCCTTATCAATGTCCTTGTGTAGATCCAACAAATCGCTTTCTTCAATAAAAGGCATATTGTCAAGGGGTTATAAATTATCAGCAATGCTAATAACGTAGTTGTCAATAAGTTAATCGGTATAACTACAAATGTAAAATTTTTAGGGAAAGAAAAAAACTTAGCGGTATGAAATTAATGTCAAAAAGAGATAAATGTCAATTGTCCTATCCTTTTTTACAGCAGATAGATACCATCGTCCTGAATATTGATCTTGCGTTGCCTATACAGAATGCCTACTCCTTTTTTGAACGCCTTTTTGCTCAAGTGGAGCGTTTTTTGGATTTCTTCGGGCGAAGATTTATCATGGAGTGGCAAAAAGCCATTGTTTTCCTGCAACTTGTCATGGATGATCTTTGCGGTGGGTTCCAACATTTTGGCACCGATGGGCTGTAGGGAAATATCTATCTTGTGGTCGTCTCGCACATTTTTCACAAACCCCCTCAAACGGTCCCCCACAGAAATCGGTTTGAAGATGTCACTATCAAAAATAAGTCCTTTGTGTTTGTGGTCCACGATCACTTCCCAACCCAAAGGGGTTTTTCGGTACACCAACAGATCTACCTCGGCGTTGGTCTCATATTCTGCCCCTTGGTTGGACAAAAACTTTTCTACGCGACCGGAACCGGTGAGCCGCATGCTCTCTTCATCCATGTAGCAATGTACCACATACTTCTTTCCGGCTTCCATGCGTTGGGTCTGTTCCCTAAAGGGAACAAGCAAATGTTTTTCCAGCCCCCAATCCAAGAAGGCACCATACGAACCGACTTCCGCAACCTTCAAAAAGGCAAAGCCATTTCGGGTAACGTAGGGTTTCAGCGTAGTGGCCACGGGTCGCTCGCTATTGTCCAAATAGCAGAACACCTCCAGTTCCATGTCGATCTCGAAGTCTTCGGGCACGTATTTGTTCGGCAAAAGGATCTCGGTCCCTTCATCGTCGCCCAAAAAAAGGCCCACACTCGTTGACCTCAGTATTTTTAAAGTATTGTAATCTCCTAGCCGTATCATTCAATATTAAATCAAAGTGTAAAGATTGATGAAGTAAATCACCAAAACAACTTATTGGCACAAATATGTTTCAACCTTCTTAAATAATATTTTCTCTTGCACTCTATAAACAAACCAAAACCAAATCAATACGATTGGGGTAAATAAAGAAAGTCCTATTGGAATATTTTTATTGACAAATAATGCCGCAATAAACCCAACAATAATTATTACTAGAAATATATACAACTCGATTCGAACTTTAGTCGATAAAGTGACTTTTACTTTTCCAGTTTCCATTTCATCCAAATCGGCATATCCTTTTATTCCCTCAATAATAGAAGGTGTATATCGGAAAATCAATGTGCCAATTGAAAATTTTGCCAAAAATTTAAATGATTTATAGTCAATCCATTTTACACGAAATTTTTGATTGTTCTGTATGCGCAACTTTTCATTTAATTCCTCTATTGAACCATCAAACAAGAATTCTTTTTTTAGAGTGATTTTCTTTAGCAAGCCGTTCACTTGATACAATTTTTCGGTTACTAAATCAGTGTCCCTTCATCATCACCCAAAAAAAGGCCCACACTCGTGCTACGGAGCACTTTTAGGGTGTTATGGTTTCCCAGTTTTATAATAGGACAAAGGTAGATGGAATTTGTGGGTATAAAAAAAGCTGCCCCAAAAGAGCAGCCAAACGTAATTTATCTGTGTATCCGTCTAATTATAAGCGGATTGCTTTCCAAAATGCTTCGCCAACATATAATAAATGACGGCACGTTGCTTGTTTTTCTCTGATTGGCCATAAGTATCGATCACCTTTTTGATGGCTTCCATAAGAGCAGGACTATCGGCAAGACCCAATTTTTTGATCAAAAAGTTGTTCTTTACGGTTTCCAGTTCCTTGTCATTCGACCCGGAAACTTTGGATGCATCCAAATTATATATGGCCGGGCCCAGGCCTACGGTCACCTTGGTCAACAAATCCATGTCCGGGGTTTCCCCAAACTTGGTCTTGATGTCGTCTGCATATTTTTCGATGAGTTCGTCTCGTCTGCTCATAATCGGTCAGTTTCTTTGTGGATTTATAGTTATGGCCTAAGATATAAAATCGAAATAGTCGAGCAAAATTTTATTGTTCAGCTCCCGTGGCGTATTGATTTCCAGAATCTTCGGTTTATCAGATTCCACATAAAAATGTTCAAGGCCGTCCATCAATTCTTTTTTGTCCGAAACTTGATGGTATTCAAAACCGAACATCTTTGCCAAATGTTCCGCATTGAGTCGGTGCTGGGTCTCAAAAAAAGTATTGAACTCATTGGTGTCCTCTTTCCCCGGAAGGATCCTAAAAATGCCCCCTCCCCCATTGTTCACGATGATGATCCTAAAATCGGAACGGATATGGTTGTTCCAAAGGGCATTGCTGTCATACAGAAAGCTCAAATCCCCGGTGATCAGCAAAGTAGGACTCTCACTGTGCACGGAGGCCCCTACGGCAGTGGATGTGCTCCCATCTATGCCACTGGTGCCCCTGTTGCAAAACACTTTCAAGGATGGGTGCATGGGGAACAATTGGGCATACCGTACCGTGGAACTGTTCGCCAAATGCACCTGATACCCTTTGGGTATTTGCTTCATCACTTCATCAAAAACCATGAAATCCGAGAAGGGAATCTGCTCCAAATAAGTGGCCCTTCCCTTTTCGTAGGCCGCTTTGGCCTGTTTCCATTTCCTTTTATAGGCACTTTCCGTTTCCGAAGGGATAAGAATGTGTTTTAGGAAGGTATTGGGTTGTTCCCTCACATGCTCCGTGAGGCAAAAGAACGTATCGTATGCGGTTTTGGGGTCGATGTGCCAATGGACTTTGGGTTGGAACTTGCGCAGAAACGCCTTGATCTTTTTGGAAACGATCATCCCGCCAAAAGTAAGCAGTACATCGGGCTGGAGCGCTTTGAAAAGTGCCTCCCTGTCCGATGATTTTTCAATCGGGGCGATGATACTGTCAATGCTGGGGAAAAACTCGGGATGGTGCAGATTGGAGGTCGTTTCGGTGAACACCAAGGTTTGGCCGTCCTTTGCCAAAGCCTCCAACACCTCTTGATCTATGGTATCGGGCTGGTCCACCCCTACCAAGACCATTTTTCGGGGACTGCTGTTCCAAATAGAGGCAAACTTGTGATATTCCACCCCTTCGGATGCTTCTTTGGTGTCTTCTTCGGGCAAAGATAGCTGCACCTTGGGCTCGTCCAACACACCGTATAGCGGTTCTTCAAACGGGATATTGATGTGGACTGGCGATTTCTCCACAAATGCTACCCGAAGTGCCTTGGCCAATTCGTTCTCGTTGTATGCCTGGACCTCTTCCTGCCTATCCGCCAAAAGGTTTTTGCCCAGTGCGGACACAGTACCTGGTGCATGGGAGACATCCTGCTTCAGATTGGCAGCATATCCGATGTGCTTTTCCAGTACATTCGCCTGCCTGATGGTCTGGCCGTCCCCAATATCGATTCGGTAACTTGGCCTATCTGCCGAAACCACAACCAAGGGAATGTCACTGTAAAAAGCCTCGGCCACTGCCGGATAGTAATTGAGCAGGGCACTCCCCGATGTGCAGACCACCGCAACGGGTTCCTGCAATTGCTGGGCCATGCCAAGGGCAAAAAAAGCGGCACAGCGCTCGTCCACAACACTATAACAGGTAAAAAAAGGATGCTTGGTAAAACCGATGGTCAACGGTGCGTTCCTTGAACCTGGCGAAATCACTATATGTTTGATTCCCTTGGACTTAAAATACAGAACCAATGTTTGTGCGGCGGGAATATTGGAGTACATCATGGAGTACAAAAATACGCTTGAAAATGGGATTCCCCTAAAATCCGGGGCAGCAAATTATAGGATGCCCAGCATGGTCTTGCTTTTGTTCTGGGTCTCAATCCATTCGTCGAGCGGATTGGAGGCCGAAGTGATGCCGCCGCCCACAAAAATGGAAGCCTTGTCCCCGTTCAGTTCCATACACCTGAGGTTCACGAACAACGAAATATCATTTGGACCGAAAAGATTGAGCTCTCCCAAAAAACCGGTGTAAAAGGTGCGCTGGTAATTTTCGTTCCGCATGATGAAATCCATGGCATCTTGGGTGGGTATGCCGCACACAGCAGGAGTTGGGTGCAATGTGGTGATCACTTTTTGAATGTCTGTTTCAGGCCTCATCCTTCCCCTTACCTCGGACCTCAAATGCCAAAGGTTGCCCGCCCTGATGGACTTTGCTTCATCAATTTCCAGCCGTTCCAGGGCAGGATACAGTTTTTCCCGAATGTAATCGGACACCATGTTCTGCTCCTCGATCTCCTTACTGCCCCATTGCGGGTCTTCGTTGCCTTCGAAGGGCAAGGTCGCGGCCAAGGACATGGTCCACAACTTATCTCCCTTGACCTTTACCAAAGTTTCGGGTGTTGCCCCACACCAAGTGCCTACTTCGGGATGGTGGAACAGGTAACAACATGCGTCGGGGTACTGTTGCAATAGATCATCAAAAATGGCAAGGGGACTTTTGGTCAAGGCCACCTCCATTTTTCTTGACAGGACCACTTTTTTCAGATTCCCTTTCCCAATTTCTTGGATACCCTTTTCAACTAGCGTCAAATGGTCCTTCTTTCCTTCTTCGGAAAGAGTGACTTTTACCCTTTCCATTTTTTTTTGGATGGAATAGTTTTGCGTTACAATTTCATCAGGTCGAATCAGGACGACACCTTTTCCAAGATCGAACGGCGCAAAAACAAATCCCTTGTCCTGAAAATTGGTCAAGCGGAGTTCATTGTCCCATTGAAAAACACCGACAAGTTCTTCCTGTTGCGGTTTTCGATAGATGGCAAAGGGAAGGTCATTTTTTAGCTGGTTTTCGACTTTGTCGAATAGGTATTGAAGCTCTTTATTTTCTGGGTAATGCAATGGTAGTCAATTTACAGTTGGAAATGAGATCGCCTTCCTCATTGGTGATCTTGATTTCCCAAAGTTGGGTGGTCCGGCCCTTGTGGAGGATGGATGCCCGTGCATACACATAACCTTCTTTCACGGATTTCACATGGTTTGCGGCAATCTCTATCCCACGCACAAAAAACTCCTTTCCATCCAAGAAAATATAGGAGGCGGCACTGCCCACACTCTCGGCCAAGGCCACCGATGCCCCGCCGTGCAGAACCCCATCGGGCTGATAGACCCTCGGTGTAACGGGCATGCGCGCCAAAAGGAAATTCTCGCCCACATCGATATAGCTTATATCCAATGTTTCCATTAAAGTTCCCTTACAGATTTCGTTGCAGACCGCCAGAATTTTCTCTTTGTGCTCGTTCATCCTCTTATTTTTTGTAAAATTACACAAAGCGATGGCAATATCGAATCAAACTCCATGATTATGCCCCATAATGAAAAAACGGTCGCCTACACCACCGAAAATTCCTATCTGACCCAAAACACTATCACGCCCAATACCAAGAATGTTTGGTTGGTGTTCCATGGCATTGGGTACTTGAGCCGTTACTTTGTAAAATATTTCAATACACTGGACCCGGAGACCAACTACATCATTGTGCCACAGGCCCCTTCCAAATATTATCTGGGGAACGAGTACAAATACGTGGGTGCGAGTTGGCTCACCAAGGAGAACACCCAGATGGAAATTGGCAACGTGCTCAACTATATCGATGCGGTGCTACAGGCGGAGAACCTGCCAAAAGACATGAACTTTATCCTCTTTGGCTTTTCGCAAGGAGTTTCCATCGCCATGCGTTGGTTGGCCCATAAAAAAATTGTCTGCAAAACGGTAGCACTTTATGCCGGGGGCATTCCCAACGAATTGACGGAGAAAGATTTTAATTTCCTGGATTTCGATATGACCAGCGTCAAGATCATTTATGGGGATACGGATGAATTTTTGACCCCAGACCGATTGAAGGCCGAAAAGGTCAAAATTGATATGTTATTTAGAGGAAAGGCAGAAATCATCACCTTTGCAGGCGGACATGAGGTGAAGCCCGAAATCATCAAAAAATTGGTATAGATTTCAAGCCTTAGATACAAAGTATCTATCGGTTGACATCGGTCTTTTCGGCTTCTTCGGGATAGTATTTGATGACCCTTGTGGTATAGGTATTGTTCGGGGTCACAATCTGCTTCACCCAGTTTTTTGGCGTATGGCTGTCGAACTGAAAAATGTAGTTGTTGGTGGATTCCGTCGTCAAGGTCTTGGTGACCACCCTGTCCAGCACGCCTTCCTTGTAGTGATAGAACTGTTTTTTCTGGGAAATAAATTCCTTTTCTTCCGCACTGTATAGAAAATCTTCGCTGGTGACGAGTTTTCCTTTATCATTATAGACCTCTTCGGTCGCGCGGTTGGGTTCACCATCAATGTATTCCTTGGTGAGCACGGATTTTTGGGTTCCCTTGGGTCCTTTTCGCTCCGAGGTCCTGACCGATTTCTCCAAAATGCCATTGGTGTAAGTGCTCACAGTGACCTCGTCCTTGGATGGCGTATATTCAAAAGTAGTTTCGTCCACTCCATCTATATTGGAGGAGACCATCTTCTGCAATTTGCCCTCTTCACCATAGAGATATACCTGTTGTTCCAAGAACTGCTTGTCATAGGAAACGATCTTTTCCACCACTTTCCTGTTCGGGACCGTGTCTATGGTATAGAAATTCGCCATGGAAGTGGATTCGTCCAAAACGTTGTTCTTGTAACTTTCCATACGTTTTTCCAACAATTCACCTTCTTTGTACTTGTAATAGGTGATGTCCTGGTCCGTATCGTTGTACTGGGTAACGGTCTTGGTCAAAATGCCATTTTTGTTGAACTCGAACAGTTCCCTGCCATAATCGGTAATGACCAAACACGACTTGACCTTTCCTTGAAGGTCAAAATCTTCCACGGTAAATATCTGGACTTCTTGGGATTGAAGGCCAAAAGCATAGAAAATAGAAATAAGGGTGGTGGTGTAGTGTTTGATCATACTACAAAATTACTTCGAATTAAGGCAATTAAAAAATTTATGGTGCATACTATGCCCAAATTAACCTAAAGAAAATGCGGGTTTCCCTAAAATTTACGGTCAGGATCAAAAGGAGCGATGTCCATGGACAGTTTCTGGTCCGAAATCAGCTCGGTAATCAGTTTGCCCGTTGCCGGCCCCAAACTCCATCCCATCATGGCGTGTCCTGTGGCTATGGTCAGGTTATCGAACTTGGTCGGCCGTCCAATATACGGTAGGCCATCCGGGGTCACGGGGCGCAGACCGCACTGGGCATTGCTCTTGTCCTCTTCGGATATTTGGAGTCCTTTGTAGTAACGCTCCGCTCCTCTGGCAATGGCTTCCACCCTTTCCTTTCTGATGATATGGTTGATCCCGGAAAACTCCATGGTCCCCGCAAAACGGGTAAAGCCTTCCATTGGCGTAACGGCCATTTTTGCCTCCATCAAGATGGCGGGCATGGTGATACCGGTCGGGGATTCCACATTGATCCTGTATCCCTTGCCTCCCTGTAATGGCAATGGAAGCCCCAATTTCTTTGACAATTGCGAGGTCCAAGATCCTGCCGCCAATACCACTTCATCTGCTTCGTAGCTGGACCGGTCGGTCACCACCTTGGTGATTTTACGGTCTGATACCGAAATATCCTGTACACCCTCCCCTTTTTTGATGGTCACTCCGCTTTGGGTCAAATGTTCCAACAACTTTTTCATGATCAATGGAGGAGTGGTATGTCTATCGCATTCATACAAAATGGCACCTTCGGCATTAAAATCCACGTTGGGCTCTATTTGTTTGAGTTCTTCCTTGCTCAGGCTCCTGCCCTCAAGGCCCATTTCCACCGCCTTCTCCATCACCTCCATTTCGTGGTCCCTCGCCTGTTCGGTCTGATATACCATCAGCAGTCCCTTGTCCCCTATCAAAAAATCACCCAGGTCACCGGAAGCCTTCATGTCTTCATACAGTTCCCTGCTCAACAGGTTGATGTCCCTGATGACGGGCATGGCCTTTTCCACCTTGGGCTTGGTGGATGATTTTTTAAAGTACCAGGCCCATTTGATGAACTCCACATCCAACCGGGGTTTCATATAAAATGGGCTGGACGAATTGAACATATATTTCAATCCCTTCGTGATCATGCCTGGCGAGGCCAATGGGATAATGTGGCTCGGCGTGAGGTACCCCGCATTCACAAAGGATGCTCCAGAATCAATTTCCGATTTGTCCAAAACGGTCACTTGGTGACCTTCTTTCTGTAAAAAATATGCCGTGGAAAGCCCAACAATTCCGCCTCCTACGACAATAACACTTTTACTACTGCCCATATTCCGTGGTTTACGATATATGAAGTTGATAATTTGGGTGCCAAGATACATAATGGGCACGTAAAAGTTAATGAACTCTTTTCAAACTTTTATTGTAAATTATTCAAGATATAAGACGTGAGAGGCAAGACATGGGTCATTCGGTTAGTGAGTCATTGGAATTTGGTGTTTATGGTTTCAAGATTCAGGTTTGAATCCTTGAACTTTTTCGTGCGAATTCGTGCAACTCTTGTAAAAAGAGGCACATACCTACCACGAGCGAGTTGTTTGATGTTCGAAGCTCGAAGTCCAGAGTAAGTGATCGGGTTATTCTGTTATTTGTTATTGAGTTATTTAAAATTTGCAGATTGAAACCTGAAACTTTAAACTTGATCGTATAGCCATGATGTAGCCTTAAACGTCATTTTTTTCAAATACAAATCCCTTCAATCCAGATACACATTCCATTAGCGATCTTTTGACTACTTTTGGAAGATTTTGAAAAATAACGAACAAATGAAAAAATTATCCATTCTTGCCCTGGGGCTGGTATTTGCCTGCAATTCCTCGCAAAAAGCGGTTTCGGAGCCTGAAAAGGTCGCAAAAGTGGCCGACCCGGTTCCTTATGCGGAAACCATCACCCAGGACGACCTCAAAGAACACCTTTACACCTACGCTTCCGATGAATTTGAAGGAAGGGAAACCGGACAGCCCGGACAGAAAAAAGCCGTGGAATACCTCAAGGCCCACTACGAATCGTTGGGCATTCCCGCAGCCAAGGCAGATGGGGATTATTTTCAAGAAGTGCCTTTGGAAGTATCCAATGTGCCTGAAGGAAGCATCTCCATCAACAATACCGTTTTTGAACTGGGAGAAAATGTGGTCTCCTTTTCGTCTGCCGAGGGCAACTATGAAAATGTGGTGTATGTAGGATATGGTATTGAGGAAGGTGACTATTCGGATTACAAAGACGTGGACGTAACCGGAAAGTTGGTCCTTATCAAGGCCGGAGAGCCTGTTGATGGCGATGGAAACTATATCATTTCAGGAAGTGCCGAAAAATCCGTTTGGAGCAACATGTCCGAAGGAATGGGTAAAAAGGCCGAACTGGCGCAGAGCAAAGGGGCCAAAGGAGTTCTATATTATGACTCACAAAATTATCCAAGGTACAAAGGTTACTTTGGTTTCATGAAGACCAACAACAGTGGAAGGATGCAATTGGCTGCAGACCATGCTGAAACTATTCTTATCATTCTTGACGAAAAATCAGCAAAGGCCATCTACAATGACATTGAAAATGAAGATGCCGCCAAGACCATCCCAACAAGCATCGCGCTCAATATTAGCAGTGCAAACGATAAGGTGAGTTCTGAAAACGTGGTCGCCGTATTGAAGGGTACCGAAAAACCCGAGGAATATGTGGTGATCTCTTCTCACTTGGATCATATTGGGATTACTGCAGATGGACAGATCAACAATGGGGCAGATGACGACGGTTCGGGAAGTGTGGCGCTATTGGAAATTGCCCAAGCGTTCAAAAAGGCGGCCGATGCGGGGAACGGACCCAAACGATCTATTGTGTTCCTGCACGTGACCGGTGAGGAAAAAGGACTTTTGGGCTCTCGATACTATACCGACGTGGATCCTATTTTCCCATTGGACCAGACGGTTGTGGACTTGAACATTGACATGATTGGACGTATCGACCCCAATTACAAGGGTGCCAGGAATTATCTGTACCTTATTGGGTCGGATAAATTGAGTACCGAACTCCACAATCTTTCCGAAGAAGTGAACAAGAAATATACCAATATTGAGTTCGACTACACCTACAACGATGAGAACGATCCGAACCGATTCTACTATAGGAGCGATCATTACAATTTTGCCAAGAACAATATTCCGATCATCTTCTACTTCAACGGTACGCATGCGGACTACCACCGTCCTGGCGACACACCGGACAAGATCAACTACGATCTTTTGGAAAACCGTACCCGTCTTATTTTCTACACTGCGTGGGAGATAGCCAACAAGGACCAAAGATTGGTGGTGGACAAGGCACCGGCCACAGAGGAATAAGATCTAACCGCGACAAAAAGTAAAAGGCCCTTATTTTATAAGGGCCTTTTTGTTAACAAAAAATCCCAAACCTTACGGCTTGGGACCTGTCAATGCTTGGGTGGAAGACTGGACTTACCCCGGCTAGGCGCGGCACAGGCGTCTCACCCTCGATTACTTCCAAAAACAAAAAATCCCGGAACAATCAAGTTCCGGGACTCTTTTAAGTGATAAAGGGTGGAAGACCGGGCTCGAACCGGCGACCTCTGGAACCACAATCCAGCGCTCTAACCAACTGAGCTACAACCACCATTTAAAGCGGATGCAAAAATACTTTTTTGTATTGATCCAACCAAAATATTTTAAGCATTACATTCACAAAAAATCAGAAGTGGTATTCTTTCTGTTCGTTGTGCCACCTAAAGGTCTGGGCCCCTGTTTTTTGAAGTTTAGTACAATCTATCGATAAAATACACGTTTTTTTAGACCAAACACACTTATTTTGACGTTTCACAACATTTAATTTCCCAAAAACAGGTACAAATTTATTTTAGCACTTTAATAGATATTGTCTTTGCTGTCCAAAAAAGCCTCCATACCTAACTACAAAAACTTGCTCTCCAAGGTAGCAGTATGTGCCTGCTTTTTTCTTTCTGTCTCGACCCTTTTGGGTCAAACCAGCAAAAAGGATAGTTTGGCATTCAAACTGCAACGTTTGGAGTCCACCAATAGGTTCAATCCCAAGGACACGACCCACATCAACCTACTCATCCGACTTGCTTTTTCCTATAGATATCTGGACAATGACAGTCTGTATTCCATCGCAGAAAGGGCCCTCAAATACAGTGAAGCCATTGATTATGGCTATGGTAAGATAAAAGGGTTGGATGCATTGGGCAACTACTATTACGACAAGGGCGACAGAAAAAAATCCATGCCTTTATTTGAAGAGGCGCTTCAATTGGCCCAAAAAAATAACGACATCCCCTGTGAAATTTCCATCATCAATACCTTGGCACAAAACTATAGTTTTGAGGGCAACTATGCGGACGCACTCAACCTGAACCTCAAAGGTATAGATCTTGCCAAAAAAATCGATGATCAAAAAATGCTCTCCATATTGAACGAGAACATAGCCGGACTCTATGCAGACCAGAAGGACTTTAAAAATGCCCTGATGTTCTATGATACCGTTCAAAAGATCAACAGAAAATTGGGGGACGAGGTCATTGATGCGGAAACCCAGAGCAACATGGCTTCCCTATATATGGATGCCAAAGATTTCAAGCATGCCATGTTCAACATCAACAGGAGCATCATCACTTTTGAAAAGAACAAGATATACGACTGGCTTGCCTATGCCTACGAGGTAAAGGGAAATATTTACCTGGAACAGCAAAAATACCAATGGGCCCTCTATTGGTTCGATCAGAGCAATATGCTTTTCAAGCACCAAATCGAGGATGACCGGATAAAGATCCAACTGATGAATGGCATGTCCAAAGTGTACCTTGGTCTGGAAAAGGACAGTCTTTCACTGGTGCATGCCCAAGAAGGACTGGAGCTGTCCAAAAAAATCAAATCGCTGCAAGGACAGATAGATTGTTCGGAAACTTTATACAAACTTCATAAGAAGAAGGGTGACAACACGGCCGCGTTGGTGTATTTGGAAACTTTCAAGTCACTTTCGGATTCCTTGTTCAGGGACAAGAACAAACAGAGTTTGTCCCTCTTGGAAACCAAACTGCAATATGAGCAGGAAAAAAAGGAACTCATCGAGTCCAACCAAGTCGCATTGGCCAAGCAAAGGAACTACATTTACTTTTCAGTGATCGTGCTGCTCATCCTGAGCATCATCATCTTGGTGGTAAGGCGTAGTGAAAAAATCCAGAAAAAACTGAACAAGGAGCTTAAGGAAAAATCCATAGCAGTGACCGAACGTGAGTCGGAACTGAACGAGATCAACAGGACCAAGACCAAACTGTTTTCCATCATCGGGCACGATCTTCGGGGACCTATTGGGGCTTTGCAGGAATTGCTCAAGTTGTTCATGGAAGGGGAAATTGGGAAGGATGAATTCATTTCGTTTATCCCAAAACTGAAGAGCGATGTGGAAAATATCTCGTTTACCCTCAACAACCTATTGTCCTGGGGGCAAAACCAGTTGAACGGCGCTGTGACCCGACCCAAACGAATCTCTTTGGAAAAAATAGTGGTGAACAACATGCAATTATTGTCCGAGCTGGCCAAGAGCAAGTCCATCAAAATCATCAACCAACTTCCTGACAATCCGCAAATTTGGGCCGATCAGAACCAAATCGACATTGTCATCCGAAACCTGCTCAGCAATGCCATCAAGTTTACGCCCAATGACGGTCTGATTACCATTGAGGCAGAAGAGAAACCGACTTCTTGGCAAATTTCGATACGCGATACCGGAATCGGGATGAACAAGGAAATGCAGCGAAAAGTTTTTGAGGACTCCACCAACATTACCACCTATGGTACCAATAACGAGAAGGGAACCGGTCTTGGATTGTCCCTTTGCAAGGAAATGGTGCTGAAAAACAAAGGCTCCATTTGGGTGGAAAGTACGCTTCGCAAGGGAACCACCTTTTATTTTACCCTACCAAAGGCCGAAAAAAGGTACCAGAAAGCCAGTTGATCAGATAAGGTCACCTAGGTTGTCCACGGCAACATACCGCTCCACGGTAAAGCCCTCTGCGTACTCCACACCGACTATTCTACCCAAATCCCTAGCGCGATAAATCACACTATCGGTGAAATTTTTGCTGCTGATCGGAGTTTCGGGTTCTTTACTATTCGGATCATAAAACTGTGAGCTGTACGCCATGATGGCTTCTGTCTTTTTTTCGATAAACCCAGAGACATCCACCACAAAATCTGGTTCCAAATTTTTCCATTGGATGTAATGGTAGACTACCTTGGGTCGCCATGGTGCCTGCCATTGGTCATCACCGTCCATCTTGGTGTCAATTTTTACGAGACCGCTCAAAAAACAGGCGTCGCTTACCAATTTGCTTCCCCTTGCATGATCGATGTGCCTATCGTCCACCGCATTGCACAGCACAATTTCCGGTCGGTATTTTCGGATGACCTTGATCAACTCTAACTGGTGTTCCCGGTCATTGGTGAAAAATCCATCAGCAAATTCCATGTTCTCCCGAACGACTAGGCCTAATATTTTTGCTGCTTTGGCGGCTTCTTGATCTCTGATTTCCGCTGTGCCCCGTGTTCCAAGTTCACCGCGGGTCAAGTCAACGACCCCCACTTTTTTTCCTTTGGAAACTTCCTTGGCCATGGTGGCGCCTGCGCCGAGTTCGGCATCATCAGGATGTGCCCCAAATACTAAAATGTCTAATTTCATATGCGTTATGCGGTCACAGTCATTGATTTTACCTTGGCGATGGCCTGCTCAATGTCTGCTGTTAAATCTTCTATTTCCTCAATACCCAACGACAGGCGGATCAGGGAATCTTTAATGCCTTGCTTTTCCCTGTCCTCCGGGCTCATGAGCGCATGCGATGTCATCACCGGGGAGACCAAGGTACTTTCAATCCCAGCAAGGCTCATTGATGGTTTGATGAGCTTCAACTGTTTGAAAAACAAGGATACATCTATGCCCGAATCCATTTCAAAAGAGAGCATCCCGCCAAATCCATGCATCTGCGCCTTGGCCAACGCATGATCCGGATGGTCTTCCAAACCTGGGTAATAGACGTTTTCCACATCCTTGTTGCCTTTCAGGTACAGGGCCATCTGCATGGCGTTGTCATTTTGGGCCTTCACCCGTATGGCCATGGTCTTAATGCTACGTTCCAGCAGCCATACTGTATAATCACTCAGACTTCCCCCAAAACAAATGGCGGTCTGGAAGACTTTGTCCATATGTTCTTTGGAAGCAGCGACCACACCCGCACAGATGTCGGAATGGCCTCCCATATATTTTGTGGCACTGTGCAACACCACATCAATCCCAAAATCAATGGGAGTTTGGTTGATGGGACTGGCAAAAGTGTTGTCTATCATCGAAAGAATATCGTGCTTTTTGGCCAATTGGGCCACTCCAGCAATATCCGTGATTGTCAGTAAAGGGTTGGATGGCGTTTCAATGTAAATCACTTTGGTGTTTGGTTTGATCTCTTTCTCAAAATCCGCTACCGACCATCCGTCGGTGAACGAATATTCAATCCCAAATTTTTCAAACTGTGTCACGGCAAAGTGATACGTACCGCCGTATATGGTCTGTTGCAAAACGATATGGTCCCCTGCTTTAAGGAAAGTCATCAAGGCCGTGCTTATGGCGGCCATACCACTACCGAATATCAATGCGGCCTCGGCATGTTCCAAAGCTGCCAGTTTTTTGCACAACGCTTCTTGATTGGGGGTGTTGAAGTATCTCGGATACCGTTTTACATCCACATCCTCGAACTCATAGGAAGTGCTCATATATAAAGGGGAAACGGCCCCTTTGAACTGGCTGTCCACAAGTTCCCCCTCATGGGTGCACACCGTGTTGATGCCTTTTTTTGCTTTGTTCATGATGATAAAATCTTTAGGCTAAAGATACGAAACCCATCATACTTGGACCTGCTTCCATTTTCCTTTTTTGAACCACACCATGGCAATGATGGCCAATAGGACTTCTGCAAATGTGATGGCCACAAAAACCCCCATGGCTCCCCAGCCAAGAACTAGGGCCGATATATAGGCCAAGGGCAATTGGAAGAACCAAAATGAAACCAGGTTGATCTTGGTCGGGGTACGTGTATCCCCTGCCCCATTGAACGCTTGGCTGACCACCATCCCATAGGCATAGAACACATAGCCCAAGGCGATGACCTGAAGACATAACGCCCCATTTTGGACCACGGCTGGTGTGGTGTTGAACCACGAAACGATACTTTTGGCAAAAATGAGGTAGATCAAGGAAACCGTACCCATAAAAATGGCATTGTACTTCCCTGTTTTCCATACCGATGTCTCGGCCCTGTCCGGTTGTTTGGCCCCAAGGTTCTGCCCTACCAAAGTGGCCGCTGCATTGCTCATTCCCCATGAGGGCATCAAGGTGAACATCATCACACGGATGGCGATGGTATAGCCTGCGAGCACTTCACTACCGAACTCGGACATGATCCGCATCAAGAAAATCCAACTCGATGTGCCGATCAGAAACTGCGCAATGCCTCCCAAGGAAACTTTGATCAAATTGACCATTACCTTGAAGTTGAGCACCAAATCCTGAAGGGCCAGTTTGATCTTGCCCCAACCAAAGAACAGAATGGCCAGTTGGAAAATGACGGCACTTCCCCTACCAATATTCGTGGCAATGGCGGCCCCCATCACCCCAAACTCGGGAATGGGTCCAAATCCGAAGATGAACATAGGATCCAAAATGATATTGAGTCCATTGGAAAGTACCAAGGTCCACATGGCAATGGATGCGTTCCCCGCACCCCTAAAAATGGCATTGATCAGGAAAAGCAGTACCACTGTTATGTTACCACCTATCATGATCTGGGTGTAGCCATATCCTTCGGCGATCAAATCAGGTTCGCCGCCCATAAGGGCCAAAATCTCCTTGGCATAGAGCATTCCTATCACGCCAATGACAATGGAGATCAAGATGCCCAAACTGATGGCCTGCACAGCCGCAATGCGTGCGCCTTGCACATCTTTTTCGCCAATGCGACGGGCCACAACGGCGGTCGCAGCCATACTCAGGCCAATGGCAAGTGCATAGACCAATGTGATCACGGATTCTGTCAGACCTATGGTCGCAACGGCATTCACGCTTACTTTGGACACATAGGCGATATCGACCAAAGCAAAAATGGATTCCATGAGCATTTCCAAGATCATGGGGATGGAAAGCATGAAAATGGCCTTTCGGATGCTTCCTGAAGTGAACTCTGTTTCTTTTCCGGATACGGCAATCCAGAAATATTGTATGAATTTTTTGAATGTAAGGGTATTATTGGATGATGTCATTGTTGTCAAGAATTATGTTTGAAAAAAGGGAAAATGTCAACTGACCGAAAAGTCTTCGGTTACTTTTTTGGCGAAGGGCCAAAGGTGACATCCATGGTGTACATAATTCTTATAACTTCATGATGGAGCAAATATGCAACTTTTTTCAAAAAGAGAACGAAATTTCAAAAATATCTTTTTTTCCACCCATTTACGGATGGTAAAAAAACAGGTCGGGCAAACGCTTATTCTTTGGCGTAGTGCACCTTGTAACGCCAAAAACTGATTCCTCCCAGAACAAACACCCCCAGAACGGTGTACCACACAAATGTTGGTGTGATGACTTGGTCCCCGCTGGCATAGCTATGAAGGCCCACAAGATAAAAATTGACCCCAAAATAGGTCATCATGATACTGGCATAGGCCACAATACTTGCAAAATTATAGATCCACTTACCGCGAAGACCCGGCACCAAGCGCATGTGCAAAACAAAAGCATAGATCATGATGGAGACCAAGGCCCATGTTTCCTTGGGATCCCATCCCCAATAACGGCCCCAACTCTCATTGGCCCATTGTCCACCCAAAAAGTTCCCAATGGTGAGCATGACCAAACCTGCGGTGAGTGCAAGTTCATTAACAATGCTGAGTTCCTTTATATTGATATCCATCCGTTTTTTGTTCTTTTTAGTGGTAAGCACCATCAACAACAAGGCGACCACGCCCAAGATCATCCCGACGGTCAACGGCCCATAACTGCCCACAATGACCGCCACGTGAATCATCAACCAGTAGCTGTCCAACACCGGTTGCAGGTTGGCAATGGCCGGGTCCACCCAACTTTGATGGGCAACCCACAATAACATACAGGTCACAAAAGCACTGGAGGCTATGGTCAATTCACTTTTTCTGCCCAAGGCCAAACCTATACCCATGGTGGCCCATGCCACATAAAGAATACTTTCATAGGCATCGCTCCAAGGCGCATGGCCCGATATGTACCAGCGTAGAACCAGACCTATGGTATGCCATATAAAAAATAAGATGATGGTCCCCTTCAATCCATACGCAATGGCCTCAAGAATCTTGCGTTCCTTGAAAATCTTGGCTATCAGCACAAAGAACAGCAACAAACCAACAATGGCGTAGTACTTGTACAACCGATTGAAAATATCCAGTTTGTTGTAGATGATCTCGGTCTTGACCTTTTGGTCGGACGGAAGCACCTCTGCCCCATGGTTGAGTTGGTTCTGCTTGAAGGCCTCCAGCAGCCGGTCCGGTTGGGAATAATCCCCGGAAGCAATGGACTGCTGTAAGGAATTCAGATAATAGGGCATGGCATTCCGGATAAAATTGGAATACAACGAATCCTGTACCTGATATTGTCCTCCCCGATATTCCACGGCAGAGATCCATTTGTTGTTTACATCGTCCAGTAAGGGAAATATTTTCACGATACTTCCACTCAAAGCCATGTTGAGCAAACTCAATCGCTCCCCAACTTTCTTGAAATCCTTTTCAAATTTATTGGGATTGGCCTTGGATGTAGCCAATTCCAAAAAGGGCCTTAGCTTGTACTCCCCTTTGGCATCAAAGAAGTCCGTAGCCTTGACAAACTTTGTGCCTTCGGGAACACCGATAACTTTACGAATACTATCGTTTCCCTTATCGCCCAAAGCAACAATATCCGTAGTGTACCAAACCCCTGGGTTCAACATCATGGAGAGGAACACTTGGTTGGCGGAAAGGTTTTTGTATTTGTTATCTCCGCTCAGTTTTCGCAGCAATTCGGAGGCGAAGGTATTAATAGGCTTCATACGGCCACCCTCATCCTGTATGACCAAAGCCCCGAACTTTTCGGCATGCCCCTTTGCCACTGTGGTCGCTTGAATCACAGAGTCTATCTGTGCCTGGGTGGGTGTAGAGGAATGTCCATGCGCATCTTCTTGGGCACTTGCGGACACCATGGCAAGGAACAGTGCAATGGTGGTCATTGCAGCTTTCTTTTCCTTGATTTTTTTGAGCATGGTCTGTAAATCCCTAAAACGGGTCTTGCCAAAGAACATGATACCCATCAGACCGATATAAAGCAGAAAATAACCAATATAGGTGATCCATGTGCCCCAAAAATCGTGGTTCACAGAAAGTCCGGTCCCTTTCTCATCAGGGTCAAAATTGGCCTGAAAAAACCGATATCCCTTGTGGTCCAACACGTGGTTCATATAAATGTCATAATCGAATGGACGCTCGTCGTGTACGGTCACCTTGCTCATGAACGATGCATAACCCGTTTCGGTCCCGGGATATTTTTCAGCAATAAAATCATTCAATTCAATGGAGAAAGGAAGTTCATAGACCTTGGAGCCGTAACTGAGCGAAAAGTCCAGTCCCCCTACGTGTATCTTGTCCGAAAAATTGGTCGTGCCCTTACCTCCGAGTAATTTCACTTCCTGGGTCTCCCCATTTGCGGAGATGGCAACGACCAGGGCATCTTGCGCCATTTCGGTAGGCTCCCCATCAGGAATCTTCACGATGCCATATTTTCCTTTGACCATGGGTTCGGGAACCACGAATTGCATCCCGGCCATGGAATAGAGCGATCGTAACTGCAAGGGTTGGATGCTGTCCGCGGTCACTTCACCCTGAAATTGGTCCGCCATCCGCATAAAATTCCCTTCGAAGGGAGTCTTTATTTGGTAATCACCCTCTTCTGTAACGTATATATTGATGGCTCCTTCGGTATCGTTGTTCAAGGCAAAAAGGACATTGTGTATGCTCGCAATCTTACCGTTTTCAAGATAGTGTTCGTGACGTTGGCCATCGCCAGCTTCCACGATCTGAAGGTATTCCTGTCCGTTTGCATCGGGAATCAGTCCTTTTTCGGCCCCATCAATAAAATCCACATACGAAATGGTAAACGGTTGTCCGTTGAAATCGGATTTCCACGGCAGACTGGTACGTTTTCCTTCCGGGGTCACAAGGATGTCATCTTCCAAAATGCGTCGCTTGGTCTCCCCGTTGATTTCACCGTCCACGTAGGCGGTCAAATAAGTCTTGTCCGAATAGAACTGGTTCTCCGTGGCCCCTTCGCGAATGGGCATCATTCCCTCATAACTGATATATCGGGTAACGAATGCCCCAAGAATGATCAAAATCCAGGATAGGTGGAGTACCAATACGGGCCATTTTTTCCATTGGAGCAGCTTGTATCTGTATATGTTTCCGAAGAAGTTGATTACAAAGAAGACCATGATCACCTCAAACCAGGTCGTGTTGTAAATAAAAATTCGTGCGGTTTCGGTACTGTACCAGGTTTCCACAAAAGTTCCCATGGCCAATGCCGCTGCAAAGACCAAAAAAAGAACGGCCATAAGTCTTGTGGAAAATAGGGTCTTTTTAAGAATATTGATCATGGAAAAATCAGTCTGCTTTCGGCTTGCAAAAATACGGCCTTTTTACAACTTAGGCGTTTTTATCGGCAATAAAACATCAAATGGGATTGTTAATTGTTGGTATGATGCTTCTCCCTTAAATTTGTAATTTTGAACATGCTCAGTGTCGTCATTTTGGGAACCGGGAACCTTGCCATGCACCTATTCAGGGCTTTTTCTGCATCCACTGGAGCACGTGTGGTACAGGTCGTGGGTAGAAATCCCGAAAGCCTGCGCTCCTTTTCAGCTCATGTTGCCACTACTTCAGACTATGCTGCCATCAAGGATGCCGATGTGTACCTCATAGCCGTAAAAGATGATGTCATAACCGAAGTTTCACATCATCTGGATGGAAAAAAAGGGGTGGTGGTGCACACTTCCGGAGCTGTCGGAATGGATGCTTTGGTACCTGAAAACCGAGGGGTATTCTATCCATTACAGACCTTTACCAAAGGTAAGGACATCGATTTTGGAAAAGTGCCCATCTGCATCGAGGCCAAAGAAGGAGCATCATTGACCCTGTTGAGATCATTGGCCCATGCCCTATCCCCAAATGTCCACGAGGTCGATTCGGAACAGCGAAAAAAATTGCATCTTGCGGCTGTTTTCGTGAGCAATTTTACCAACTATCTCTATGGGATAGGTGAAGAAATCTGCAGGAAGGAAGAGCTGCCGTTCGACCTGTTGAAACCCTTGATCGTGGAAACAGCGGAGAAAATCCAGTCCATGTCCCCCAAAGAGGCACAAACCGGACCCGCCCGAAGGAACGATCAAAAAAGCATGCAGGACCACTTGAAACTTTTGGATAACGACAAACATATTGCGCTCTACAATTTGATGAGCGAAGCCATAAAACAAGTCTATGAAGAAAAACTATAAAGAGCTTTTGAGCAACATCACCACCTTCGTCTTTGATGTGGATGGGGTGTTCACCGACGGGTCTGTCCTGATCACTTCCGATGGGCAGTTGCTCCGAAAAATGAGCGTCAAGGATGGATATGCCTTAAAGACCGCCATACAGAAGGGATACAATGTCTGTATCATCACCGGCGGTACCAATGAAGGCGTCAAAGAGCGGTTAAAAGGTCTTGGCGTGACCGATTTTTACATGGGCGCCCACCACAAGGAAGAGCCCCTGAAAGAATACCTGGACATTTATAACATAGACCCTCAGACCGTGGTCTATATGGGGGACGACCTTCCGGATATTCCGCCCATGAAACTGGTGGCATTGGCCACCTCCCCACAAAATGCCGTGCCAGAAGTGAAGACCATTTCCGACTATGTTTCCCACAAAAATGGCGGAGACGGCTGTGTGCGCGACATCATTGAACAAGTATTGAAGGTCCGAGGGGACTGGAACGATAATTTCAGCGCCAAAAATGATTAAAAACCCTTTGCAGGAAAGCCTGAAAAATCACAAACTCATCCTGGGTTCCGGTTCGCCGCGACGAAAACAGTTCCTGGAAGAACTGGGCTTGGATTTTGAGGTCCGACCAAAGTCGGTGGAGGAAGTCTATCCCAAAAGACTGCGCGGAAAGAAAATATCCGAATATCTGGCCCGATTGAAGGCCACACCTTTTAAGGAAGAACTCCAACAAAATGAGATCGTGATCACCTCCGACACGGTGGTCTGGCACAAGGGAGCTTCTTTGGCCAAGGCGGAAAACAAGGAAGAGGCCGCCAAAATGTTGCGCACCCTGTCTGGGGACTGGCACAAGGTCATTACTTCGGTCTGTTTTACCACAAAGGATTCCCAAAAAATAGTGAGTTCCATCACCAAGGTCAAGCTCAAGAAGCTCTCCGAGGAGGAGATCCAATATTATGTGGACAAATACCTTCCTTTTGACAAAGCTGGGGCCTATGGCATACAGGAATGGATCGGGATGGTGGGTATTTCCAAAATCAAGGGCTCCTATACCAACGTGGTGGGGCTACCTACCCATCTGATATATAAGACGTTGATGGATATGGTTTCCTAAGTTTTCAAAATTGCCTTTAACCAAGTTTTCGATCTTTTAACATCAACAAATGTCAGTTCGAGTTTTTTCCTTATGAAAAAGTATCGAGAACTGGTTATTTGTAACTGAAATTCTGATTCTCGATACAATTTTTTTCGTATCCACTCTAAAAATCACTCGAATTGACGAATTTCACTCAAAATGCACTCCTAAGTTATGATTAACTTTGAGGGAACCAATACCTATTCCCATGAAAGAAAAACGGTTTGTAAAAATAGTAGGCACAGCGCTTCTGTTTGTTCTGGGCCTCTCTTGTTCCGAAAAGAAGGAAGCCAACAACAGCATGCCCCCTTCCACAGCAAAAGTGGAACCAGAAAAGGTAGGTCCCAAGAGACCTCTTTCCAATGAATTCAAACGGTATTGGTATGCAGGGGATGCCGAAATCACTTCGTATGCCTTGGAACAGGCCCGCTATGGGGAACTCCGGGATGGGCATGCGGTGCTGATCTATGTTACCGAACCCTTTTTGCCCGAAAAACAAGTGAAGGCCGATGGACAAAATCCCGGGAACATTTCTGTACTCAAACTGAACATGGCGAAGAAATTCTTAACGGGCATCTACCCCTACTCCATCATGGGCAGTACTTTTTACCCCGTCCATGATAACCAGCATGCCATAAAGACCAGTTTGTCTGTTCAGGAATGGTGTGGCCATGTCTATTCGCAGATCAACAATAGGGACCGATTTGAACTTACCTCACATTCCTATTTTGAAAATGAGGCGGATCAGAAGATGGAAATGGACAAAGCTATCTTGGAAAATGAAATTTGGACCAAGATCAGGGTCAACCCCGAAGGTTTGCCCATGGGCCAACTAAAAGTAATCCCCTCCCTGGAATTCCTGCGCCTGTACCATAAGGAACCGAAAGCATATGAAGCTGAGGCGTCCCTGTCCACCAAAGAAGGAATCACCACCTACTCCCTGAACTACCCAGAGTTGGAGCGAAGCTTGCACATCAATTTCAATGCTGATTTTCCCCATTCCATTGAAAGTTGGACCGAGGAGACGAGAGATGGTTTCGGGGCAAATGCCAAACTGCTGACCACATCCGCCACAAAAATCAAGACCTTAAAAACAGCTTATTGGGGCCAACATGGAAACAATGATCTATTTTTAAGGGATAGTTTGGGGTTGTGATTCCCTTAAAACGTAACGTATGGGCCTTGTTAAAACTCTTCTAAATAGCCTAAACACTGATAACAATCTTTCTATATTTGGCCACGCCACTAAAAAACCAACTATGCGATACCTTTGGGCCTGTTTTGTAGCCATAACTCTGTCTTTTCCAAAAACCTTTGCCCAAAAACCTGTCAAACCTACCTCTGCCGAGATCCATCACGATCTGCAAAAGTTGAACTTTTTGGGTACTGCACTTTATATTGCCGCCCATCCAGATGATGAGAACACCAGTTTGATCTCCTACCTGTCCAATCATGAAAAGGCCAGGACCATCTATCTTTCCTTGACCCGTGGGGATGGAGGGCAAAACCTGATCGGCTCCGAACTCCAGGAACTTTTGGGTGTGCTCCGAACGCAGGAACTGCTGGCCGCTAGGGGTGTTGATGGCGGGGAACAGCGGTTTACCCGCGCCATCGACTTTGGCTTTTCCAAGCATCCGAACGAGACCCTCAAGATATGGGACAAGGAAAAGGTGCTGGGAGATGTGGTATGGGCCATCCGTACGCTTAAACCAGACATTATCATCAACCGTTTTGACCATAGGACGCCTGGTTCCACCCATGGCCACCACACGTCTTCGGCAATTTTGAGCATGGAAGCTTTTGACCTTGCCAATAATCCCGATGCCTACTCGGAACAATTGGGGCTGACATCCATTTGGCAGCCTAAAAAATCGTTCTACAACACATCCTGGTGGCAATACGGCAGCCGTGAAGCATTTGAAAAGGCGGACAAGTCCAACATGCTCCATGTGGACATTGGCGTGTATTACCCGGAGCTTGGCCTGTCCAACAACGAAATTGCCGCCCTGGCCCGTAGCCAACACCTTTGTCAAGGATTTGGCAGGTTGACCGAACGAGGTGCATCAGAGGAATATTTGGAACTTCTCAAGGGGGAAATTCCCAAAGGGAACGATTTATTTGATGGTATCAACACCACCTGGTCCCGTGTAGAGGGTGGTGAAGCTGTTGGAGATATTCTTTATAATGTTGAAAAGAATTTTGATTTTAGGGATCCCTCAAAGCATATCCCAGAGCTGGTCAAAGCTTATCAACTTTTGCAAAAAATCAAGGACGAGCACTGGAAACAGTTGAAGTCGGAAGAACTGAAATCCATCATACTGGCCTGTGCAGGTCTGTACCTTGAGGCAAGTTCCGATGGTTCCTCCACTACTCCTGGCAGCATGGCCAAAGTGAACATAGAGGTGTTGAACAGGAGTTCGCAGAACATTTTTCTAAAAGAAATACAGATTGTGGGGGCCGATGCCAAAATAGCGCCGAACAAAATGTTGGCCGATAATGCAAAACAGAAATTGGACATCAGTTTTGAAGTGCCTGAAAATACTCCATATTCCAGCCCCTACTGGTTGAATGACCCCGGTACGTTGGGCACCTACACCGTGAATGACCAAAAATTGATAGGGCAACCGGAAACGGCCAGTGCCTTCAAGGCGAAGTTTATCCTAGATTTCAACGGAACGGAAATCGCTTTTGAAAAACCCGTGGTCCACCGTTTCTCCAGGCCCGACAAGGGTGAATTGTACGAGCCGTTCGCCGTACTGCCGGAAGCCACTTCAAAAATTGACGAAAAGGTGTTGATTTTTGCTGACGAAAATACCAAAGCCATCCATGTGAAGGTAAAGGCCGGAAAGAACAATGTCAGTGGAAATGTGGCATTGAACCATCCAGTGGGTTGGTCGGTCACCCCATCGACCATTCCTTTTTCCATACCGCAAAAGGGCCAGGAACAACTGGTGACCTTCATGGTCACGCCACCTGACACAGAGAGCGAAGGGGAAATTTCCCCGATCGTTAGCATTGGAAACAACACGTATGGCAAGGAACTTGTGGAAATCAACTATGACCATATCCCAAAGCAGTCCATTTTGTTGCCCTCCAAGGCCAAGGTGGTCCGCATGGACATCAGAAAATCCGGTGAGCACATCGGATACATCATGGGAGCTGGGGACATGGTTCCTGAAAGTTTGGAACAAATAGGCTATCAAGTGCACATCATCGACCCAGATAAAATTGAAAAAGGTTCTTTGGACAAGTACGATGCCGTCGTTGTCGGTATTCGCGCCTATAACGTGGTGGAGTCGCTCAAATTCAAGCAACCCATTCTGTTCGATTACGTAAAAAACGGGGGGAACATGATCGTGCAGTACAATACAGCAGGCAGATGGGCCGCACAATTTGAAAACATTGCCCCTTATGACCTGACACTTTCCAGCGACCGCGTCACCGATGAAAATGCCCAAGTGGAGATAGTCGCGCCAAAAAACTCGCTCGTGAACTTCCCGAATACCATTTCTGAAAAAGATTTTGAGGGTTGGATTCAGGAAAGAGGGCTGTATTTCCCGACCCGTTGGAGCCAGGACTTTACCCCTGTCCTTTCCATGGGAGACGAAGGGGAACCCCAATCAAAAGGGAGCCTCTTGGTAGCGCCATATGGCAAAGGTCATTATATTTACACCGGGTTGAGCTTTTTCAGGGAATTGCCCGCTGGCGTGTCGGGGGCCTACAAACTGTTTGCAAACATGCTTTCAGTGGGGAAGGATGAAGTAAAAAAAGAAAGTAATGTCAAAGGATAGGATGTTCGAAAAAATAGAATGGAAAAAGGAGTACACCATTGTCTTGCTCCTGAACATCATCTATATTTTGATTTTTTACTTTATCATGATTTTTAATAACTGAAATCCTTAATGGCCTATCTAGATTGGATCATTCTTGGCAGTACCTTGCTCTTCATTGTTGCATATGGGGTTTGGAAAACCCGTGGGAGCAAAAATGTGGACGATTATGTCCGTGGGGGTGGAAATGATGTGAAATGGTGGACCATTGGTCTTTCCGTAATGGCCACCCAGGCCAGTGCCATCACCTTTTTATCCACACCCGGACAGGCATTCCACGACGGAATGGGCTTCGTGCAGTTCTATTTCGGACTGCCCTTGGCCATGATCGTCATCTGTTTGGTCTTTATCCCTATCTATAAAAAACTCAAGGTGTTCACCGCCTACGAAATGTTGGAAGGCCGGTTCGACCTGAAAACACGTACCCTAACAGCCCTGCTTTTTTTGGTACAAAGGGGGCTTGCGGCAGGCATTACCATTTTTGCGCCCTCCATTATCCTTTCGGCCGTGCTGGGATGGGATTTGAGAACCCTTAACGTGATCATTGGCATCTTGGTGATCATTTACACGGTTTCTGGGGGAACAAAGGCAGTGAGCGTCACCCAAAAACAGCAAATGTTCATCATCATGCTGGGGATGTTCTTCGCTTTTTTCTTTATTCTTGGAGCCCTGCCCACCGATGTTTCCTTTGGAAAGGCACTCAAAATTGCGGGGGCAAATGGCAAACTCAACATCCTGGACTTTACCTTTGATGCCAACAACCGCTACACGTTTTGGAGCGGTATCACAGGAGGATTTTTCTTGGCCCTCGCCTATTTTGGCACTGACCAAAGCCAGGTGCAACGGTATCTTTCAGGAAAATCGATACGGGAAAGTCAATTGGGGCTTGTGTTCAACGGGATCTTTAAGATTCCCATGCAGTTTTTCATCCTTTTGGTCGGGGCCATGGTGTTCGTTTTTTATCAATATAACACCTCTCCCCTCAATTTTAATCCCGCTGCCACTGAAGCTGTCATGGAGTCTGAATATGCGGACCAATACCAGGCCCTGGAAGAGGACCATAAAAAACTGGAGATGGAGAAAAGAATGGCCCAACATTCTTTTTCAGCCGCTTTGGAACTCAAGGAATACAACGCCATCCAACAGGCCGAGCAAAATATCATAAAGATCAACGAAAAGGAAAAAGCCAGCAGGGATGCCGCCAAGGCCTTGATTGCAAAGGCGAACACCACGGTAGAGACCAACGACAAGGATTATGTGTTCATCCATTTCATCCTGAACAATCTGCCCGTTGGCCTTATTGGCCTGCTCTTGGCCGTAATCTTGTCAGCCGCCATGTCGTCCACTGCTTCCGAATTGAATGCATTGGGGACGATAACGGCCCTCGATCTCTACAAAAGGAACGTCAAAAAGGAGCATGATGAAAAGCACTACCTTTTTGCCACCAAGGGATTTACATTGCTTTGGGGAATATTGGCCATTGCCATTGCCAATGTGGCCAGCCTCTTTGACAATCTTATCCAATTGGTGAACATCATTGGCTCTATTTTCTACGGTAATGTGTTGGGAATCTTCCTTTTGGCCTTCTTTTTCAAATTTGTAAAAGGAAATGCCGTGTTCGTGGCGGCTATAGTCACACAAATCATCGTGATCATAGGCTACAATCTCGATTGGATGTCCTATTTGTGGCTGAATGCCTTTGGCTGTGTGCTGGTCATCCTCTTGTCCTTCATCACCCAGATTTTTGACAATTTCCTTGGAAACTCTCCCGAAGAAGCATAAAAAAAACCCACTATAAAAGTGGGTCCTTTTCTTTTTCATCACATAAAAATCCTAAAGTCCGGCCCACTCTTGTAGGGAGTCCTTGTTCATTTTTACATAATCTTGGTTTCCAGCCTCTTGGGCAGCTGCCAAGGATTTTTTGGCGGCTTCAATGGCACCTTTCTTGTCTCCCAGTTTGGCATAGATCAAAGATTGCGTGCGCATCATCCAAAACTCGTTTCCTTTACCCATGGAAACAGCTTTGTCCACCCACTCCTTCGCTTGCTCCATGTTCATCCCCTCACTGTAGTAGTAAGAAGCTGCTGCGAAATAGTCATTGGCAGAAAGATCAGGCTTGGACATGGTCTCTTGGATGCTCTTGACGGCCTTGTCCACGGTGGGAACAACAAATTTTACTCCAGCATAGGTTTTCTCCCATAGGAAGCCCAAAGTGGCCCCGTTATTATGCAGATCATCAAAAGTAATGGTAAAGGTTTCAATGGACTCGGAGATTGGATAAGCCTCTACCTTCACCGTGGCCGCTACTTTCGAAGCATCCCACTCCTGTGGCAGTCCACCATTGTTGGTATCGGTGTAAAAGAAGACTTCCCAAACAGCTTCGTTCGGCTTGGTGTAGATGGCGTACGTTCCCGCTTTGAGTTCTTTGCCCTCCACCACAACATCATCACTAAAAGTGATCTTCGTGTTCATGTTGGCACCTGTTCTCCAGATGGCATCGTAGGGAACCAGATCCCCGAATACCTTTCTCCCTCTCATGGAAGGTCTGGAGTATTCCAATACCACATCGGTAAGACCCACTTTTTGCTCCATTTTTGAGAAAGGACTGGGAGCGGGTGTCTGAACTTGTGCATCCAAAGACATGGACAACAGTGCAACTAAAAGAAATAGTGAAATTTTCTTCATAGGAATAGTGTTTAAATTGTTTAGCGCAACAAAGCTATACCAAAAGAAATCCGCCATTTGTTAAGAAAATCTTAAAAGAAACGGACGTGTTTGCACCCTAAAACTTGAAAGAGTCAAATTATTTTGTTTAATATTTTTAATTATTAATTAAACAAAATGTATCTTTGACTAAAAGCGCTTGATGAAACTATATCAGCTCCGTTCCATACAATTTCTTCCTATTTCCATGGGGGAAGCCTGGGAATTCCTATCCAATCCAAAGAACCTTCAGGTCATCACCCCCAGCCACATGGGCTTCCATATTCTTTCGGGTGCAGAGAAAAAAATGTATGCGGGGCAAATCATACAGTACATTGTAAAACCGTTCCCGTTCATGACAACTCGTTGGGTCACGGAAATCACCCATGTACAGGAAGGCACTTATTTTGTGGACGAACAGCGTTTTGGACCCTACGCCCTTTGGCACCACAAACATTTTTTACGGCCCAGCGACCATGGTGTGGAAATGGAGGATGTGATTGACTATAAGTTGCCCTTTGGCATCTTGGGAACATGGGGCCACTCCCTTTTGGTGAAAAAACAATTGATGAAAATTTTCAAGTATCGCGAGCAAAAGCTATGCAGCGTTTTTGGGGCAGTTCCGCAAGCCAAAAATTCATTGGAATTCAAAACGATTTGAAATGCAAAAGAATATACTGTTGATAGGAGGATCCTACGGCATCGGACTGGAATTGGCAAAGCAACTATCTGCCGCAAACCATGTTTTTGTGGCCTCAAGAACAATTGGGGAACTGGATGGCAATGGCATCACGCATATCCCTTTCGATGTCCTAAGTGGGGATATTTCCAATACGCCCCTTCCTGATGAACTCCACGGGTTTGCCTTCTGTCCGGGGAGCATTAGCCTAAAACCATTGAAAATGATGGATATCGATACGTTCAGGGAGGATATGGAAATCAATTTTTTCTCCATGGTAAAAGTGGTGAAAGCCATCATGTCCAAAATGGCCGAAAACTCCAGTATGGTGTTTTTCAGTACAGTTGCAGTGGAAACGGGCATGCCATTCCACACCAGTGTAGCCGCTGCCAAGGGAGCCATTGAGGGTTTTGCACTGGCACTGGCCGCAGAATATGCTCCAAGGATACGGGTAAATGTGATTGCACCATCATTGGTGGACACTCCATTGGCGGGAAGACTGCTGAACAATGACAAAAAGAAGACCATGATGGCGGAACGTCATCCTCTAAAACGGGTCGGAGTGGCCAAGGATGTGGCCCGAATGGCCTCTTTTTTGTTGGATACGGACAATTCATGGATCACAGGGCAAGTGTTCGCCGTTGATGGGGGAATGTCCAAACTGAATACAAACTCATGAGTGAAAGGATTTCCATTTTCTGGTTCAGGCGGGACCTGCGGTTGGATGACAACGTAGGCCTGTATCAAGCGCTGCAAAGTAACCTGCCCGTTCTGCCCATATTCATTTTTGATTCCGAAATCCTTGGTACCCTTCCGCGCAAAGACCCCCGAGTATCCTTCATACACCTGCAGCTCCAAAAACTGCGCAACCAGCTCCAGGACAACCATCAAAGTGGCATAGCAATATACCATGGCGAACCGCTGTCCATCTTCAAAAAATTGACTGAAGAGTATCCCGTGCAACAGGTTTTCACCAACCACGATTATGAGCCTTATGCTCTAGGGCGTGATGCCAAGGTGAAGGCATTTCTTGCTGAAAAAGACATTGCTTTCCAAACGTTCAAAGATCAGGTCATATTTGAGAAAAACGAAGTGGTGAAGGACGATGGAAACCCTTATGTGGTGTACACGCCATACATGAAACGCTGGAAGGAAACCTTTAAACCATCCATCCATTTAGTGGACTATGATACCCATTCCCTTTTGGGCAAAAACCTTTATAGGGCTTCCTCCTTCCCCAACCTGAGTCTCAAGGACATCGGCTTTGAACCCACAGAGATCAAAGTACCGGATTACAAGGTTTCCTCAGACCTGATCCAACACTACAAGGAAACCAGGGATTATCCGGGCATCCAGCAGGGTACATCCAGATTGGGCCCCCACCTCCGGTTCGGTACCGTATCCATCCGGAAAATGGTACAAAAGGCCATCGCCGAAAAGGACAAGACCTTCCAAAATGAACTGATCTGGCGCGAATTCTTCATGCAGATCTTATGGCATTTCCCAAAAACAGTGAACCATGCTTTCAAGCCCAAATACGACCGTATCAAGTGGCGGAACGAGGAAGATGATTTTGAACGTTGGAAAACAGGCAACACAGGCTATCCACTTGTGGATGCCGGCATGCGGGAACTGAATGCCACAGGCTACATGCACAACCGGGTCCGCATGTTGGTGGCCAGTTTTCTTTGCAAACACTTATTGATAGATTGGCGTTGGGGGGAGGCCTATTTTGCCGAAAAACTGCTGGATTATGAACTGGCCAGCAATGTGGGCAACTGGCAATGGGCCGCAGGGAGCGGAGTGGATGCCGCACCCTATTTCCGGATATTCAATCCTACTACCCAAGTGGAGAAATTTGACAAACAATTGAAATACATCCACAAATGGGTGCCTGTATTTCAAGAACTTACCTACCCTTCTCCTATGGTTGACCACAAAATGGCACGGGAGCGATGCCTAAAAGTGTACAAAGAGGCCGTTGGTTGATACATTTTCAGTATTTTTAGTATCCATTACCCGTGTCAGCACGTATTGCGGAGCTGAACTAAATATCCAACTAACTCAAACCTTTTGTAATGAAAAAAATACCAGTATTGCTTCTTTTGGGCTTTTTCACATGGAGCCTATCAGCCCAAAAAATGACCAAACACAAAAAAGAGGTCGTAGCTTCCATCGAAAAGCACAAGGAAAATCTCATACAGATCAGTGATTCCATTTGGGCCTTGGCCGAAACGGCTTTTGAGGAATCCATTTCCGCAGAACTGCTGGCCGATTATGCCGAAAAAAATGGCCTGAAAGTGACCCGTGGTGTGGCAGATATACCCACCGCATTTACTGCCACATATGGCTCTGGAAAACCGGTGATCAGTGTCTTGGGTGAATTTGATGCCCTGCCCGGGCTTTCCCAAAATACTGTTCCGACCAAAGATCCCAGAATCGAAGGTGCTCCCGGCCATGGCTGCGGACACAATATGTTCGGTGCGGCCAGTCTTGGTGCTGCCATTGCCATAAAAGAACAGATTGAGGCGGGAAACATCAAGGGAACCGTAAAATTTCTGGGGACCCCTGCCGAGGAAAAGTTCTTTGGAAAAATTTGGATGGTGGAAGCAGGACTGTGGGACGACGTGGATGTGAACGTGAGCTGGCACCCTTCCGCAGAAATCGAGGCAGATGTGCAGAGTGGACTTTCATTGGTGGATTTTATTGTTGAATTTTATGGACAGGCCGCCCATGCCTCGGCAGACCCATGGAACGGTCGCAGTGCTTCGGATGCCCTGGAACTTTACACGACCGGCATCAATTATTACAGGGAACATATAAAGCCCACCTCTCGTATCCACTACCACATCCAAGATGGTGGGCAAGTGGTGAACGTGGTGCCCGACTATGCCAAAATTTGGGTGCGGGTGAGAGATCCCAAGCGAAAAGTGATGCTGCCCACCTATGAACAGGTCAAAAAAATGGCAGAAGGCGCCGCCATCATGGCCAATGTGGACTATAAAGTATCCTTGGTCTCCGGAATTTATGAAACCTTGGTGAACCGTTCGGGTGGTGAAATCATGCAAGGTAATCTGGAACTATTGGGACCCATCAGCTATACCGAAGAAGAAATTGCCTATGGCAAGGCCATCCAAAAGGCCACAGGAAAACCTGAGGTGGGCATGGATGCTGAAATAAGGCCTCTACGGGAGACAGAGGAACTGCCCGGTGGAGGTTCCACAGATGTTGGCGATGTCAGCTGGAACGTGCCCAATATCAATTTGGGGGTAACAGTAGCTCCAAAGGACACGCCATGGCATTCGTGGGCCGTAGTGGCCTGCGGCGGTATGAGCATTGGCCACAAAGGAATGGTCTATGCGGCCAAGGCCATGGGGATGACCATGCTGGACCTTTTTGAAGACCCAAAATTGGTGGAAAAAGTAAAAGAAGAGTATAAAACCCGAAAAGGAGACGAAAAGTACGAGGCCATGATCGATGGCCCACCTCCTATTCCCGGGAAATAATTAGGTGACTTGGATATTCCTTAGTATGGGTGGAAATGCTTATCCTAAAATGATAATGCATATAATCTCAATGGATCCTTATAATAATTAGAACCGGATTCGTATCCAAGATCCCAAAAACATTACCTATGGACACACCGATAATACAAACCTTTCCCCTGGGAACACCATGGCAGACCCAGGACCCATTTTTGTTCAGTGTATATCACTTTGACCAATATCCTCCTGGGAACGGTGAAATGGGCCCTGACCCATCCTTACTGCAAGGAAGGAACTTGGGCAACGACTTCAATCCCAGTGAAAAGTGGCGCATGTACCACGGGCAGAGCATCCCTGGGTTTCCGTACCACCCCCACCGCGGTTTTGAGACCATCACCATTGTGAACAAAGGATTTTGCGACCATTCCGATTCCTTGGGTGCCGCCGGTAGGTTCGGTGAGGGTGATGTACAGTGGATGACAGCGGGAAGAGGTGTTCAGCATTCAGAAATGTTCCCCTTGCTCAATGACGATGGGGACAATTCCTTGGAGCTGTTCCAGATTTGGTTGAACCTACCTCGATCCGGCAAATTTGTAGATCCCCATTTTAAGATGTTGTGGCATGAGGAGATTCCTATTGTCCGTGAGGAACATGCACAAGTAAAAGTAATCGCTGGAACTTATAAGGGTACCGCGGCCCCTGCACCTGCACCGGATTCATGGGCAGCCAATCCGGATAACCATGTGGCCGTATGGAACATCCACGTGGATGCCGGTTCGGAATATACCCTACCCAAAGCCAGTGCTGGCTTGACTCGAACCCTTTATTTTTATGAAGGTTCTGAGATTTATTTCGGGGAACGGAAGGTCAATCCAAAGTTTGGGATTGCACTGGATCCCACACAGGATGTGAACATTCAAATTGGAGATAAAAAGGCACATTTTATACTACTGCAAGGAAAACCCATTGAAGAGCCGGTTGCCAAGTATGGGCCGTTTGTAATGAATACTGATGAAGAAATCCAACAAGCCATGGAAGAATACAAACTTACCCAGTTTGGAGGATGGCCTTGGCCTTATGCAGACCATGTCCATGAAAAGGACAGGGGGCGTTTTGCGCTTTACCCAGATGGGAGATTGGTGGAGAAAGGTTGATTTTTATGACTATTTTTCAGAAAATTAATACACATATCGCTATTCAATTCTTATAAGTGGTCGATTTCTTGGCAGAAATGAGATTCTGAACCTCAAAATATCCAATAAAAAGAATAAATTGGTTTAACACGCACCAAACCAATGAGACCGTTCCAATTCATTCTTTGCATTCCAGCATTGCTATGCTGTACCTTTTATTGTCTCGGACAATCCAAGGAAATAGATAGTCTTCAAGCCTTGATTGAAACCACTCGAGATACAACACAAATCAAACTGATGCTAGACCAGGGCTACCTGATGAGATTCCATGACAGGGAAAAAGCCTTTGACATATTGGAAGATGCCGTGGAGAAATCAAAAAAAATTGGATTTAAGAAGGGGGAGATAGATGGGTTGTTCAACATAGGGGCCATCTACGGGATGACAGGGAGTTACGCAAAATCTTTGGAGTACCTGAATAGGTGTAAAGAATTGGCTATCAACTACAAAGACTTCAGTAAAATCTTTCTTATCTATAATTCCTTTGGAATAATCTATAAAAATATCGGTGATTATCCTACCAGTCAATCCTATTACCTCAAAGGACTCAAACTGGTGGATTCCCTTCAATTGGACATCAATACCTCTTTGCTATATATCAATTTAGGAGTATTGTATGATTTAATGGATCAAGAGAACAAAGCTGTGGAAAGCTATGAAAAAGCAGTAGAGGTCCATAAAGGTCCCAATCGGGAAAATATCCAAAACTCAGCCATGGCCAATCTAGCCGTCATAGACATTGAAAACAAGGATTACAGGGCTGCTCTGGAAAAATTCCTTAAGATTCATATATTTTATGAAAAGCAGAAGGAAAATATCAAATTATGCACGAGTCATTCAAACATAGGCCACTGTTATATACAGTTGGGAGAGTGGGAATTGGCCTATGAGCATCTTATGAAATGCCTGGAGTTGGCCCAACAGCTTTCAATAAATCAACAAGCCGCAACGGCCTACTACAACCTTTCAGATCTGATGTTCCGTCAAAATAAGCTCAAGGATGCAATTGAGTATTCCTATAAAAATCTACAAGCATTGGAAGATATTGGAGGATATGAGAGAAAAAAAGAAGCCCATGAACTGGCTTATAAAATCCACGAGTCCGCAAACCAACTCCCCAAAGCCATTTACCATTTAAAACAGACCATGGCCTATGGGGACAGTTTGCTCAATGAGACCAAGATCAAGGAAATCCAAAATCTCCAGATACAACACGATGTGTACCTAAAAGACAAGGAAATCAAGGAGGGAGAGCTGCAAATGGCCCTGCTCAACACAAAGGTGTCACAGAACAACAAAAGGCTGGTATATATGACAATCATTGCCGCACTTTTGTTGTTTTCAGCAAGCTTGCTCTACTTTCTGTTCTTGGGCAAAAAGAGGTCCAATGCGGCCCTAATGGACAAAAACAAATTGATCTCCCACCAAAACGAAGTTATAGAATCCATGAACGTCCAACTTGAAAAACGGATGCTCCGTGCCCAAATGAACCCACACTTCATTTTCAATTCCCTGAACTCCATTAAGCATTTGATCAATTCGAACGACAAAGAGAATGCCCTCAAGTACCTGTCCAAATTTTCAAAACTGCTCCGGCAAGTACTGGAAAGTTCCGTTAATATCAGTTTGGTGCTAAAAGAAGAGATAGAACTGCTAAAAATCTATGTGGAGCTCGAAGCTTTGCGATTTGACAACTCCTTCAACTATAGCTTTAACATCGATGAAAATTTGGACCTATATCAAAATGAGGTCCCTATGTTGCTGGTGCAGCCCTACATTGAAAACGCCATAGTTCATGGACTCATATCGAAGGAAGGCCCAAAACAACTCAAAATCAACTTCATGGACAGAAATGACCATGTAGAATGCTCCATAGAGGACAATGGCGTGGGTTTCAATCCAAAATCCAATGAGGGCAAGGAAAAAAGGACTTCAAGGGGAATGTCTATCACAGAAAAGAGAATCAATGCGCTAAAGAAATTCTCCAATCAAGAGTTGATCAAAATAGAGAACCTCAGTAATGGCAAAGAAACCGGGACCCGGGTAACCATTATCATTCCCAAAGACACACAGACAGGCCATGAGGACAAAGCCTCGGCCTAATACCCCAATTGTCAAAATGTCAGGGAAAGATTGATAAGGTTTTGACCTACACTATACCCTCACGATATGGGCACCAATGGCGCGCAATCGTTCATCGATGTTCTCATACCCACGATCGATCTGTTCGATATTATGGATAGTGGATGTCCCTTTGGCCGAAAGGGCCGCTATCAACAAGGAAACCCCTGCCCTGATATCGGGTGAGGTCATGGTAGTTGCCTTCAAGGTCGATTTAAAATCGTGTCCGATGACCGTGGCACGATGCGGATCGCACAGAATGATCTTGGCCCCCATGTCTATCAACTTGTCCACAAAGAAAAGTCGGCTCTCGAACATCTTTTGATGGATGAGCACTTCCCCTTTGGCCTGAGTGGCCACTACGAGGATGATGCTCAACAGGTCCGGGGTAAATCCTGGCCATGGCGCATCGGCAATGGTCAAGATGGAACCGTCTATAAAATTCTGGATCTGATAGCCCTTTTCATGCTTTGGAATGAAGATGTCATCATTCTTACGCTCGATGGTGATACCCAATTTTCTAAAGACCGAGGGAATCTGACCCAAATCGTCCCAACTCACATTTTTGATGGTGAGCTCGCTACGGGTCATGGCTGCCAGTCCTATCCAGCTCCCAATTTCGATCATATCAGGCAACATGGTGTGCTCGGTACCGCCCAAAACCTTCACACCCTCAATGGTCAGGAGGTTGGAACCGATTCCTGAAATCTTGGCACCCATGCGGTTCAGCATTTTGCACAACTGCTGCAAATAGGGCTCGCAAGCGGCATTGTAGATGGTGGTAGTGCCCTCGGCCATCACAGCGGCCATCACAATGTTGGCGGTGCCCGTTACCGAGGCCTCATCCAATAACATGTGGGTGCCTGTGAGCTTTTCGGCTTCTACCCCATAAAAAGATTCTTCCTTGTTGTATCGGAACTTCGCTCCCAGCTTAATAAAGCCTTCGAAGTGGGTATCCAATCTGCGCCTTCCAATTTTGTCACCTCCGGGTTTGGGAATGTATCCCTTACCAAATCTGGCCAACAGCGGCCCCACCAGCATGATGGAACCCCGAAGGGCCCTCCCATCTTCCTTGAACTGGCTTGATTGCAGGTATTCCAAATTGATATCGTCCGCCATGAAAGTGTAGGAGCCCTTCCCCTTCTTCTGGATCTTGACGCCCAAATCTTCCAAAAGGGCTATCAATTTGTTGACATCTACAATGTCCGGAATGTTGTTTATGGTAATTTTTTCTTCGGAAAGCAATACGGCACAAAGAATCTGTAATGCCTCGTTCTTTGCACCTTGGGGCGTAATTTCACCTTTCAATTGGTGTCCACCCTCTATTCGAAATGTACCCATGGAGCGTTTGGAGTTTAGTATCTTTTCTTTCGGCTACGCTGACTCTTTTTTGTTCCGCCGTTGTTGTTCCTGTTGGATTTGGCCGGACGGTTTTTGAGGAACTGTCCACTCTCGGTCAGGTTCTCCCCATCTCTGGCCAAATCTATCTGTCCGTCGCTCATTTCTTTCAAGTGCGCAAAGATGGCGGAATCCTCAACGGTGTCCTTGTTCCAGTTCAGGTAACATTTCTTCATGTGGTTGGCAATGGCGTACTCCAGCCCTGAACGCATGTCCCCCTTTTCCCATTTTACGGCCACATCGATCATTCGCTTGATGTTGTTGCCATAAAAACGGTATTTGGGATGGTTCTGCGGATATTCCAACGGCTCTGGACGTTGTTGCAAAACTTCCTTGGAGGTGATGGGGAACGGGGAGTCCACATCCAATTTGAAGTCGGACATGATGAACAATTGGTCCCACAATTTATGCTGGAAGTCTGGCACGTCCCTCAAATGGGGCTGCAAATTACCCATAACGCTTATGATGGCCTTGGCCTCTTTGTTCCGTTCGTCCCTATCCGCTATGGAAACGGCATGGTCCACCATTTTTTGAAAATGACGGCCGTATTCCGGAATAAAAAGCTTTGGGCGTTCGGTGTTGTATTCTAAATTTTCTACTAGGTTCAAATCAAAGGATTTAATGAAGTTATGTTATGGCGAAGTATCTATCCGATAACGTCCGCAAAATAGTAAAATTATGGCAATCTTTATGCTTACAGGGAAATAACGCCCTCAACGACGGCCACTTCCTTGTATTTTTTGATCACCTCGTCCGGATCTTTCATGTTCACGGTAATGGAAAGACTGGTATAGTTACCGTTCTTGGACTTTTTGGACTCGATGACGGCCCCCGTGTTATCAAAAATATCTTGGATCTGTGCAATGCGTTCGTCGTCCGTGGGCACTATGAATTTGTAGAGGTAGTTGGAAGGCCAATTGGTATTCTCCAGCAATTGCTCCTTGAGCCGCGCATAAAACTCGTCCGTGTTCTCCTTCTTCATCTTGTATTTTTTACAAATATATGGCTTACCCGACAATTTTTTTTCCTTCGGGCTATTTCATTACTTTGTAAAGCTAAAATAGTGCGTTTGGGCAAGAACAAAACTGTCATTACCGGTGCTCCCGGAACAGGGAAAACATCCATCATCAAAGAACTGGAAAACAAGGGGTTCCATTGCTTCCATGAAATCATAAGGGACATGACCTCCAAGGCAAAGCAAGGGGGAGAATCCAATGTTTTCGTTTCCAACCCGTTGGTTTTTGTTGATGATGCCCTGCAATTCAACAAAGATCTTTTGGAAGGTCGCACGGCACATTTTAAGGAATCGCTCAAGATAGATGCCCCCATCAGTTTCTTTGACCGGGGCATTCCCGATGTCCTTGCTTATATGGATTTTTTTGGGCAGACCTACGACGAAAAGTTTGTGAAATACATTGAGGACCATCGATATGATACTGTCTTTATCGTACCGCCATGGGAAGAAATCTATGTGTCGGACAATGAGCGACTGGAAACCTATGAAGAGGCGGAAAAAATACACCATGCCCTGATGAACACCTATTCGCAGTATGGTTACGAGCCTATTGAAGTGCCCAAAGATATAGTTCCCAAACGTATTTCCTTCATTTTGGAAGCCCTTAAAAAAATGTAGTGCAAAAGGAGACCACTGCCATTCTAAAAGAGTTCTGGGGTCATGATGGTTTTCGGGGGTCCCAAAAAGCCATTATCGATACCGTGCTTTCAGGAAGTGACGTCTTGGCCCTGATGCCCACGGGCGGGGGAAAATCCATCTGCTATCAGGTACCCGCATTGGCCCAGGAAGGTATCTGCATCGTGGTGTCACCCTTGGTGGCCCTGATCCAGGACCAGGTGGCCCAATTGAAAAAAAGAGGGATCAAAGCCATTGCACTGACAGGGGGCATCCCGTCCGATGAACTCAACGACCTTCTGGACAATTGCCTTTTTGGCAACTATAAGTTCCTCTACCTGTCCCCAGAACGCTTGCAGCAGAGCATCGTGCAGGAACGTATCCAAGAGATGAACGTAAACCTGATTGCCATAGACGAGGCCCACTGCATCTCGCAATGGGGAAATGATTTCAGGCCTGCCTATTTGGGTTGTACCATCCTTAGGGAACTGGCCCCCGGCATTCCCATGATGGCCTTGACGGCAACGGCCACACCACAAGTGGTGGAAGACATTTTGGAAAACCTTAGAATGGACAATGCCGAGGTATTCAAAGATTCCTTTTCCAGGGCCAACATTGCGTTCAAAGTAAAGCATACAGAGGACAAACTCTACCAACTCAATAAATATATGGGCAAGATACCGGGCAGCTCCATTGTCTATGTCCGGTCACGGAAAATGTGTGTGTCCCTCTCCAACTTCTTGATCAAGCAAGGGTTCACCTCCGCTTTTTTTCATGGTGGCATCACCAAGTCCGAAAAAGAGCAGAAACTTAACCTTTGGTTAAGCGGTGAAATTCGGGTAATGGTGGCCACGAATGCCTTTGGTATGGGCGTGGACAAACCCGATGTGCGCCTGGTCATCCATTATCAGGTGCCGGACAGTCTGGAAAGCTATTTTCAGGAGGCCGGTAGAGCCGGAAGGGACGGCAAACCATCCACAGCCATTATCCTCACCTCCAACGAGGACAAGGAACGGGCCAAGGAGCAATTTTTATCGTCCCTGCCCGATGTGGATTTTGTAAAAAAAGTGTATTCCAAGCTGAACAACCATTTCCAGATTTCTTACGGGGAATTGGTCCCAGAACCCTTGGCCTTCAAGTTCAATGAATTTTGCAACCGTTATGGTTTCAACCCCAATATGACTTTCCATGCGTTCCGTATCCTGGACCAAAATTCGGTGCTTTCGCTTTCCGACAATTTCAATGAGAAGAATATCCTGAGGTTCATTGCCCCAAAAGCGGCCATTTTCGAGTATTTGGGGAAAAATCGCACCACGGCCCCTGTGGTCCAGACCATTTTACGGACCTATGGCGGCATCACGGAATATGACACCAAGATTGACCTGTACCTGCTTTCCAAAAAAACCAATGAGAGCGAGGCTGGCCTCAAAAAAATACTGCATCAGCTTGCGGAAGATGGTATGGTGGACTACCAAAACACGACCAGCGATCTCGAAATCACCTTTTTGGTGCCTAGGGAGGACGACCATACCATAAATCCCTTTGCGAAAAAGATCAGGGATTTCAACAGGGTAAAGCAAAGCAATATGATGGCCATGTTGGGGTATATTGACAACAGGGAGGAATGTCGGAGCACTTATCTTTTGAAATATTTTGGAGAAACGGTCAAGGAAAAGTGTGGCACTTGCGATATTTGCACCAGAAAGGAAAAGAAAGGATCACTGCCAAACCTCGGAGAACGGGTGTTGGCCCTATTGCAGATTGCACCCAGCACTTCAAGACAGTTGGAAAAGGCCACAGGTGCCGACGAAAAAGCACTTTTGAAGACCTTGCAACAGTTGCTTGAGGACGAAAAGGTCCTGTTAAACACAAGAAATGAGTACAGCATCAAAAAATAAGGACCTCCGCATCGTGTTCATGGGCACGCCCGACTTTGCGGTGGGCAGCCTTGCACGCATATTGGAAGCCGGACTGAACGTGGTCGGCGTGGTCACCGCACCGGACAGGGCCGCTGGACGTGGCCGTAAACTACAGCAATCCGCGGTCAAGGAATTCGCGGTGCAGCACCAATTGAAGGTATTACAGCCCATCAATTTGAAGGATGAGGGCTTTTTGGAAGAACTCAAAGGCCTTAACGCCAATCTGCAAGTGGTCGTGGCCTTTAGGATGTTGCCCAAAGCGGTCTGGAACATGCCGGAATATGGCACCTTCAACCTTCATGCCTCGCTCCTGCCCCAATACCGTGGAGCGGCACCCATCAACTGGGCCATCATCAACGGGGAAACGGAAACGGGGGTCACTACCTTTTTTATTGATGAAAAAATAGATACTGGGAACATCATCCTTCAGGCCAAGGAAAAAATCAATCCTGAGGACAATGTTGGTAGCCTGCACGACCGATTGATGGAAATTGGTGGGGATTTGGTCGTGGAAACCTGCAAACAGATTGCAGCTGGAACTGCCACCGTAAGTGAACAGAACGAAAGCGGCGAGCTAAAACCAGCTCCCAAGATCCACAAGGAAACCTGCCAAATCGATTGGAACGCATCTTTAGAAGGTATCCATAACCTTATCAGGGGACTCAGCCCCTATCCCGGAGCATGGACCACCATTATCAATAAGGATATGGAAGAACCCCTGAAAATTTATGTGACCCAAATGGAACCCGCACAACATGGACTTAAGGTCGGTAAGTTGATTGCGGACAAAAAATCCATGAAAGTGGCCGTTAAGGGTGGTTACTTACATCTGTTGGAACTTCAATTTTCTGGAAAGCGACGGATGAAGGTCACTGAGGTTTTGAACGGATTGAATCTGGATGGGGACGCCCACCTTCGCTAATCCCTTGCTATGATTGGGCTGGCAAAAAAGTGTCAATTTTTTCCGACTTTATCAACAAACGTTTGAAGTTATCAACAAAAACCCCTATTTCCCTTGGTTTTGCTTGCGTTACTGCCAAATCCGTATAAATTTGTTTAGCATTAAAATTATTTTAACAACAATTAATTTAATTCCATTATGAACAAAACAGAATTAATCGATGCTATGGCAGCTGATGCTGGCATCACTAAGGCAGCAGCAAAAAAGGCATTGGAATCTTTCTTGGGAAATGTAGAGGGATCACTTAAAAAAGGAAACAGGGTTTCCTTGGTAGGTTTTGGTTCTTGGTCAGTTTCCAAAAGAAGTGCCAGAGAAGGTAGGAACCCTCAGACTGGTAAGACCATCAAGATTGCTGCCAAGAACGTTGTAAAGTTCAAAGCAGGTGCTGAATTGAGCGGTGCAGTTAACTAATCAATTATTGTTTTAATATATGAAAGCACTTCCAAAAGGGAGTGCTTTTTTAGTTTATGGGGTTTGCAGTTTTCATAAATGTTGTATATTATACAACAAATAAGAAGCTTGACTCCTATGAAAATGGTGGGCCACAAACCAAAAAAAGGGAAATTGCTAGTCGCGGAACCTTCGCTTACCGGGGATGTATCCTTTAACAGGTCCGTGGTGCTCCTGGCAGAGCATAACCAAGAAGGCTCTGTGGGCTTTATCCTGAACAAGCCTTTGGACTATACCATCTGTGATCTTATTTCTGAAATCACCATACCTTTTCAAGTGTTCAACGGGGGACCTGTGGAGCAGGACAATCTTTACTTTATCCATAAAGTGCCCCAACTCATTGCCGACAGTGTGGAAATTTCCGATGGTATTTTTTGGGGCGGCAACTTTGAAAAGACCGTGGAACTCATCAACAATGGGACCATCACGGAACAGGACATCCGTTTCTTTTTGGGGTATTCTGGATGGGGTTCCAGTCAATTGGACCAAGAACTTTCCTCAAAATCATGGATCGTGTTACAGAATGAATACCAAAGTGGTATTCTCGAAAAATCGTCCCTAGCGTTCTGGAAGGAAAAAATGGTTGAACTGGGTGGTGATTACCTCCTTTGGTCCAACGCACCGGAAAACCCGTCCCTCAACTAGTCTGGGACACTCGTGCCCTGGCGTTCAGTTTGCCTACCAAACTTTTCCCGATGGTGTTCCCAAATTGCTTTTTTCGATACCTGCTGATGGGTTGAATGCCCACAATGCTGTTGGTCAAGAACATCTCATCCGATTTTTGCAGCTCAAATGGGGAAATGGATTCCTCCACCAGTTCCAGATTTTCGGCCGCTGAAACAATCTCTATGATTTTTTTCCTGATGATGCCATCCAGGCACCCATCTGCCAAGGGTGGAGTCTTTACCACATTGCCCTGCACCAAAAACAGATTCCCGTTGATGCCTTCCACCACCTGCTTGTCCGTGTTCACCAAAAGACAATTGGCATAACCATTTTCCTTGGCATAGACACTGGCCACCACGTGCAACAGTTTGTTCGTGGTCTTCAAATTGGACAGCATATCCTTGTTCACATAATAGTCCTTGAAGATCTCCACTTCATACTCCCCTTCGTTCACCAAATAGAATGGGGAATCCAAGGTTTTGGTTTCAATGAGGTAGGAAATGTTGTTGGTCTCAGGGCCATAAAGTCCTTCCCCGTTCCTGAAAATCGTCAGCCGCACCCTCACCGGGGCATTTCCCTGTTGGTTCCCCTCAATGGTTTTCTTTATTTCCGCTTCCAAAAACTCCAAGGTGAACTCCATCGGAATTTCCATTCTGAGGATACGCATGGAGGCCATCAGCCTAAAATAGTGTTCCTCCCAAAAAAAGAGGGTGCCGTGGACACATCTGAGCGTCTCAAAAAGTGCATCGCCATATTTTAGTCCCCTATTGGTATGGGAGAGCACATGGGTCTCGTCAGAAAAAAGCTTACCGTTGTAATTGAACATGAAAAAAGTCCCGTTTTATCGGGACCAAAGATACGGTATCACGGAGAAATGGTCTATTTGGAACCCAGAACTTGTTTCAGGTCGGATATTTGGTTTTCCCAGAGCATTTTGGCCTCGTCCACTTCATCGTCTTCGGCAAAATCGGTGATAAAGAGGGAAACATCCTTGGTGATCTCATCCACAATGATCCTCATTTCAAAAAAGGAACCATCCTCGTTCTCCACCCAGGAAAATTTCACAAATTCCTCACTTTTTCGTTTCAACATTTTGGCCTTTTCCTCGGCCCCGTCCCAGATAAAGGTGAACACTTCGCCACGGGAATTCACATTGTCGGCATACCATTCGGAAAGACCCGAAGGAGTGGAAATATATTGGTAAAGCAACTGTGGGGATGCTTGTATGACAAACTCAATTTCAAATTTAACCTTATCGCTCATTATAATGTCCTGATTAATCCTTTTCAACATTTGATATAGTTTGGGAAGATAAAAAAATAAATGTCAAATAATAAATTAATCCCGAATTTTGATTCAGCAAAAATTAAACTATATATTTGCACCCGCTTAACAGAATCACGGCGAGGTAGCTCAGGTGGTTAGAGCGCAGGATTCATAACCCTGAGGTCGGGAGTTCAAGTCTCCCTCTCGCTACAAAAAAGTCATTTAGCTGGTCTTCAGTTGAATGGCTTTTTTATTTCTTCGCGATGCTTTTTTTCCTAACTTGAAGACTTTAAACCAACCTTAGAATGAACTACTTCAAAAAGCTGGGAACCGCCAATTTGCTCATGCTCATCCTATGCGCCCTGATCATCTTGGTGGCAGAATATCTATTCCTTAACGGAAGTCCGGAACATGGCCTTTTTGTGGGGCTTTGGGCACCAACGCTTCTGGGCGTCATGATTTACTTAAAACTTGTGGACAATGACAGCAAATGATATCGTTCTATGGTTTTCCATTGCAGTCATTGTGCTGGTGGCCATCTGGTCCATACTCATGATACGGGCCTACAACAAGACAAACGATGGGAAGTGAGTAAATCTCGCTACGGAAGAGAAACAATGTCGTGAACAGATCAAAGTAACTTCCCATAGTCGAGTCCAAGGTTTACTTTTGTACTATGAAAAACACCATTTCCGAACGTGTCGCGGATTTTCTCAAAAACTACCCTCCGTTCAGTGCATTGGAAAGCGGGCAGCTCGAAGCCCTTTCCTATGAGGTGACCATTCTCCACAAGGAAAGTAACAGTATCGTATTCTCGGAGAAAGAAGCCCCGCACGATTTTTTTTATGTGGTCCACAAAGGCGCCGTGGCGCTCACCAAAAAAGGTTCCACACAGATTCTGGACATTTGTGACGAAGGTGATGTTTTTGGGCTACGCCCCTTGCTGGCCCATGAGAACTATAAACTTGAGGCCAAGGCACATGAGGAGACCATACTCTATGCCATTCCCATCAAGGAATTTAAGCCGCTTGCCCTGCAGAACCATCGGGTCGGTGATTTTTTGATCGAAAGCTTTGCTTCCAACACCCGAAATCCCTACTCCCAAAAGCATCGGGGAAAGTTATATGGGGTCAGCAATGAACCGAGCCAAGGCCAAGAGACCAAATTGTTGGACCTACAACCGGTGCGGTATTCCTCGGATTTGATCACCTGTACCGAAGGCACCCAGATCAAGACCATCGCCAACACCATGGGCAAGCACAATGTAAGCAGTATTTTGGTTGTAAAGGATGGGTTGCCCGTAGGCATCATCACCGATAAGGATCTAAGGGAAAAAGTGGCAACCGGACTGTTCCCCATCACGGGCAGTGCCAAATCTATCATGACGACCCCCGCGATCACTTATCCGAAGGAACTTACGGTGACACAGGCGCAAATGGCCATGATGAAAAGCAACATCAGTCATTTGGTACTCACCGAAGATGGGACAACCGACACATCCGCAGTCGGGATACTTTCAAAACACGATGTCATGGTGGCCATGGGGAACAACCCTGCCGTACTGCTACGGGCCATCAAAAGGGCCAGGGATTCCAAACGATTGCGCAGTATCCGGCAAAGCATCATGAGCTTGTTGCAGGGATATTTGGAAGAAAACATCCCGATTGGGCTGGTCTCCAAGATCATCTCGGAGCTCAATGATGCCACCATCAAGCAGGTCATCGACATCTCCATTAAAAAAATGGAATTGGAACCTCCCGTCAAGTTTGCTTGGCTCACCCTGGGCAGCCAAGGCAGGGGCGAGCAATTGCTTAACACCGATCAGGACAATGCCATTCTCTATGAAAATGTGCCTAAAAGTGAGTCTCAGGCCACCCGTGACTATTTTCTAAAGCTCGGAAGCATCATATCCATGGAACTGAACACCATCGGGTTTGAATATTGTCCAGCAGAGATGATGGCCTCCAACCCATTGTGGTGCCATAGTCTGGACGAATGGAAAGAAGTGACCACCCATTGGATGGGCAACCCTGGCCCAGAAGAAGTGCTGTTGTCCTCCATCTTTTTTGATTTCAATGTCACCTATGGTGAAAAGGCATTGGCCGATCAGCTTTCGTTGCACATTTTTGACAACGTAAAGAAATTCCCCCAGTTCCTCACCCATTTGGCCAGTGGTGCACTACAGAATCCTTCCCCGTCAGGCTTTTTTAGGGATTTTTTGGTGGAACAGGATGGGGCCCACAAGGATTTCTTCGACCTAAAACTACGAGCATTGATGCCCTTGGTGGATGCCGCTCGGGTGCTTATCCTGTCACATTCCGTAAAGTCCATCAACAACACCGCCGAGCGTTATGAGAAACTGGCAGAACTGGAACCGCAGAACAAGGAAGTTTACCTCGCCTGCTCCTATGCCAGCAAAGCACTTTTGAAGTTCAGGACCAAACATGGTTTGCTGCACAACGATTCGGGCAGGTTCATCGCATTGGACAAACTGAACAAAGAGGAAAAGATCAAACTGAAAAGGACATTCAAGACCATCAAAGAGATCCAATCGTTGATAGAAATACGGTTCCAAGTCAAAAACCTGTTGCGCTGATGTGGCCCTTCTCCTCAAAAAAACAACTGGAACTTCCTCCTTTTTGGTGGGAATATGAGGATGGTTTTCGACAAAAACTCCCCGAGAAGGTACAGGATAACACCTTTATTGTATGGGACACTGAGACCACGGGGTTCCGTTTGGACAGGGACAGGATGTTGTGCATCGGTGCGGTGAAATTGATATGCGGCAGCATAGCTGTGAAGGACAGTTTTGAAGTCTATATCCAGCAAGAACACTACGATGCCGAAAGCGCGGAAATCCATGGTATCCTTAGAAAGGGCAAACGAGAGCGCATTTCCGAGTTGGAAGCCTTAAAACTGTTTCTTGGCTACATAAAAAACCATGTGCTGGTCGGCCACCATGTGATGTTCGACGTGAACATGGTCAATGCGGCATTGAAAAGAAACGGACTTCCCAAACTGAAAAACAAAACCTTGGACACAGGGCTGCTCTATAAACGGACCCTGCTCACCTCCAATGTGCTCCAAAAGAAAGAAAAATACGCTTTGGACGAGCTGGCCGAAAAGTTCAGCATTTCCAAAAAAGACAGGCATACTGCCCTTGGCGACGCACTTATTACCGCAATCGCGTTTGTACGCATCGTGGAAAAGTTGGCCCCAAGAAACGTAAAGGATCTCATTAAAAAACAAGATCCTCCAAGATTGGGTCTTTAAGCTATTTACTTTCCTTTATAATATCATCAACCACTTCGGGGTTCAACAAAGTTGAAGTATCTCCCATGTTATCAGTGTCCTTGGATGCTATTTTCCGTAGGATACGCCTCATGATCTTTCCGCTACGGGTCTTGGGCAGACCGGCCACGAATTGGATCTTGTCCAATTTGGCGATTGGACCAATATGTTCCGTGATGAGTTGATTGATCTCCTTTTCAAGGTTTTCCCGGTTCCGTCCTTCACCGATCTCCTTCAAGATTACGAAGCCATACAAAGCATTGCCCTTGATGTCATGCGGGAAACCGACAATGGCCGATTCCGCGACCGCTGGGTGTTCGTTGATGGCATCTTCAATCGGTGCCGTGCCCAAATTGTGCCCGGAAACGATGATCACATCATCTACCCTTCCGGTGATACGGTAATAGCCCACTTCATCCCTCAAAGCGCCATCACCTGTAAAATACATGCCCTCGAAAGCAGCAAAGTACGTGTCCCTATATCTTTTATGGTCTCCCCAAATGGTACGTGCTATGGAAGGCCAAGGGAATTTAATGCACAATCGGCCGTCCACTTGGTTCCCTTTGATCTCCTTACCGTTTTCGTCCATCAGTGCAGGTTGCACCCCTGGCATGGGCAAAGTGGCATAGGTGGGTTTTGTGGGGGTCGAAAAGGGAATGGGGGAAATCAGGATGCCTCCCGTTTCCGTTTGCCACCAGGTGTCCACAATGGGACATTTCTTGTTCCCCACATGGTCGTTGTACCAGTGCCATGCCTCCTCATTGATGGGTTCTCCCACAGTTCCCAGCACCTTAAGGCTGGAAAGCTCATATTTGGTGACAAAGTCCAGGTCTTTTTTGGCCAAGGCCCTGATTGCTGTGGGGGCGGTGTAAAATTGGGTCACCTTATGCTTTTCAACAACTTCCCAGAACCTTCCGTGATCCGGATAGGAAGGAACACCTTCGAACATGACCGTGGTAGCACCATTGGCCAATGGGCCATACACAATATAGGAGTGCCCGGTTATCCAACCAATATCGGCCGTACACCAATACACATCCTCTTCTCGATACTGGAACACATTTTTGAAGGTATAGGCCGTGTACACCATATATCCACCAGTAGTATGGACCATCCCTTTGGGGCGACCCGTTGAACCAGAAGTGTACAATATGAACAAAGGATGCTCAGCGTCCACAATTTCAGGAACACAGTCGGAATAGGCCCTGTCCAACAACGGCTCTATCCACTGGTCACGACCTTCTTTCATTTTCACTTTTTCCCCGGTGCGCTTTTTCACCAATACCGTAGCCACGTCCGGGCATTGCTCCAAGGCGTCGTCCACAATGCCCTTTAGGTCGATGGTCTTGTTCCCTCTGTAGGAACCATCCGAGGTCAACACAATCTTGGCCCCACAATCATTGATCCGTGTGGCCAAAGCCGTTGATGAAAATCCGGCAAAAACCACGGAATGGACCGCTCCGATACGCGCACAGGCCAATATGGATATGGCCAGTTCGGGGATCATGGGCAAATAGACCACAACCCTATCCCCTTTCTTCACGCCTTGGTCCTTCAGCACGTTCGCAAACTTGCACACACGCTCGTGCAGTTGGGTATAGGTGATATGTTCGGCGGCCTCCTTGGGGTCATTGGGTTCAAAAATGATGGCGGTCTTGTCTCCCCGAATGCGTAAATGGCGATCGATGCAATTTTCGGTAATGTTGAGCTCGGCCCCATCAAACCATTTGATCTCTGGCTTTGTAAAATCCCACTCCAAAACTGAGTTCCACCGCTTTCTCCAATGGAAATGTTCCTCGGCTACTTCTTCCCAAAAACTTTCAGGATTTCTGACGGATTTGCGATAGACCTGAAAATATTCTTCCAAATGTTTGATGTGGTAATTACTCATGCTGCTTATTAAATTTTATGTGCTTAAAAATACGAAAAAAGAGGGCAATCCTTGTCCAGTTCTAATGTTCGATTGCCTCTCCCGCCCCACTGGGAATGCGGATGTTCTCCACAATTTCCTGGACGTCTTCCGGAGGGGCCGGGGTAAACCTCGATACTAGTATGGCTATCAAGAAATTGACCAACATGCCCACTGTGCCAAAGCCTTCCGGGGAAATGCCCCACCACCAATTGGCTTCAGTGGCCGTTTCTGGATTTCCTATCCAACCCAGCTTAAAACGGGCAATGTAGTAACAGGTGATGGCGAGTCCTGCCACCATTCCTGAAATGGCTCCTTCCCGATTCATCCGTTTGCTGAAAATACCCATCACAATGGCCGGAAAAAAGGAAGAAGCGGCCAGCCCAAACGCAAGGGCCACCACGGAGGCCACAAATCCGGGAGGATGGATGCCGAAATATCCAGCCACGATCACGGCCAGCATGGCCGAAAAACGGGCTATCCATAATTCTTTCTTGTCTGAAATATCGGGAGCTATCTGCTTTTTGATCAAATCGTGGGAAATTGAAGTGGAAATCACCAACAAAAGACCTGCGGCCGTGGACAAAGCCGCTGCCAGACCGCCTGCCGCCACGAGGGCTATGACCCAATTGGGCAGATTGGCAATTTCTGGATTGGCCAGAACAGTGATGTCCCTGTCCACGTAAAGTTCATTGGGCGATGTGCTTGCATTGGAGATCATGCGTTGGCCCGAGCTGCCCCTACTTTCCACAAACTGGGGCTGACCACCATCGATGGCGGAACCGGGTCGGTACTGGATCTTTCCATCCCCGTTTTTGTCGGTCCATGCAATAAGGCCTGTACTCTCCCATTTGGTGAACCAGGGCGGGATTTCCTCATAGGGCTTATCCTGTACTGTTTCCATTAGGTTGGTACGGGCGAAGACTGCTATGGCAGGGGCAGTGGTGTATAAAATGGCTATGAACAACAGGGCGTAACCTGCCGATTTTCGGGCATCTCGAACTTTGGGCACAGTAAAGAAGCGTATGATTACATGGGGCAAACCCGCAGTACCCATCATCAGGGCAGCCGTGATAAAGAAGACATCCATGGTGGATTTGGTCCCGTCGGTATATGCCGTAAAGCCCAAATCGGTCATCAATCCATCCAATTTATCCAAAAGATAGACCCCATCTTCTCCTGCGGAACCAAAACCAATCTGCGGAATCGGGTTTCCTGTCGCCATGAGCGAAATAAAAATTGCAGGGACCATAAAGGCGAAGATGAGCACGCAATATTGTGCCACTTGGGTATAGGTGATTCCTTTCATACCGCCCAAAAAGGCATAGAAAAGCACCACGGCCATCCCAATATAGACCCCGGTGTCCACTTCCACATCCAAAAAACGGGAAAAAACCACCCCAACGCCACGCATCTGTCCGGCAACATAGGTGAAGGAAACAAAAAGTGCAGCGATCACGGCCACCGTTCGGGCCACATTGCTGTAGTAACGGTCCCCGATAAAATCCGGAACGGTGAACTTACCGAACTTGCGGAGATAGGGGGCCAATAAGAGGGCTAAAAGCACATATCCACCCGTCCAGCCCATCAGGTACACCGAACCATCATAGCCCGAAAAGGCAATGATGCCGGCCATGCCCAAAAAGGAGGCTGCGGACATCCAATCGGCACCTGTGGCCAATCCGTTGGCCAATGGGGAAACCCCTCCCCCGGCCACGTAAAAATCCTTGGTGGATTTGGCCCGGGTCCAAATGGCGATACCTATATATAATGCGAAAGTGAGGCCGACGATGAGAAACGTCCAAGTCTGTATGTCCATTATTCGTCGAGCTTATATTTTTTGTCCAATTTGTTCATCAAGCGGACATAGACAAAGATGAGGATGACGAAAACGTAGATGGAACCCTGCTGGGCAAACCAAAAACCAAGCTTGAAACCTCCCATGCGGATGGTATTGAGTTCATCCACGAAAAGGATTCCGAAGCCGTAGGAGACCACGAACCATATGAAGAGTAAAATGGTAAGGTATTTCAGGTTTTCCTTCCAATATTTTTTTCGATGCTGGCTATCCATTTGTCAAGGTTGATGCGAGAAATATATAACATCCACACAAAAGACATCAAAAAAATAGAAGAATACAAAGTATTTACCGAAAATTGTTCAAATAATTGAAAATGTTCTGTCCAATGCGTTCATAGATATTCGAAACATCCGCTTTCACAAAGGTATCCCCTGTGATGCTCTCATACAATTCAATATACCTTTCGGATACAGAATCGATATAGGCGTCATCCATCTCCGGAACGGTCTGCCCCTCCAATCCTTGAAAATTATTTGCGATGAGCCATTGCCGCACAAACTCCTTGGAAAGTTGCTTTTGGGGTTCGCCATTGGCCTGCCGCTGCTCATATCCTTCGGTGTAGAAATACCTTGAGGAATCCGGAGTGTGGATCTCATCAATGAGCACGATCTCCCCTTCCTTGGTCTTTCCGAATTCATATTTGGTGTCCACAAGGATCAATCCCCGCTTTGCGGCAATTTCGATTCCGCGTTGGAAAAGGGCGCGGGTATATTTTTCCAATACCTCATAATCCGCTTGGGAAACAATGCCACGTTTTAGAATGTCTTCCCGGGAAATGTCCTCGTCATGATCGCCTTTTTCAGCCTTTGTGGCCGGGGTGATGATGGGTTCCGGAAACTTGTCGTTTTCCTTCATCCCTTCGGGCATGGGAACGCCACAGAGCATTCTTTTGCCTGCTTTGTATTCCCTGGCCGCATGTCCGGAAAGATATCCCCTGATTACCATTTCCACTTTAAAAGGTTCGCAGGCCTTGCCCACAGCCACATTGGGATCTGGGGTGGCCAACAACCAATTGGGCACGATATCTTCCGTGTCCTTCATCATCTTGGTGGCAATCTGGTTCAAGATCTGTCCTTTGTAGGGGATTCCCTTGGGCATGACCACGTCAAATGCCGATAGGCGATCGGTGGCCACCATGACCAGCAGGTCGTTCTGCAGTGTGTAGACTTCCCTTACCTTACCTTTATATACGGATTTTTGTCCCGGAAAGTTAAAATCCGTGGACATCAATGTGTTCTGCCCCATGTCAAAATTGGTTTTGGTGCTCTATGTTTTTGTAGGCATCTATGACCTTTTTGACCAATTTATGCCGAATAACGTCTTTTTCGTCCAAATAGATGATGCTGATGCCGTCGATGTTCTTCAGGATCAAGAGGGCCTCTTTCAGTCCCGAAATCACCCTTCTGGGTAGGTCTATCTGTCCTGGGTCACCTGTCAATAAAAACTTGGCGTTCTTGCCCATACGGGTCAGGAACATCTTCATTTGGGCGTGGGTTGTGTTCTGTGCCTCGTCCAAGATCACGAAGGCATTGTCCAAGGTTCGCCCGCGCATGAAGGCCATGGGTGCGATCTGGATGGTACCGTCCTCGATGTACTTGGCCAGTTTTTCGGTTGGGATCATGTCCCTGAGCGCATCGTACAATGGCTGCATGTAAGGATCCAGTTTTTCCTTGAGATCCCCCGGAAGAAACCCTAGGTTCTCCCCTGCCTCCACTGCTGGACGTGTGAGGATGATACGCCTGACCTGTTTTTCCTTCAGGGCTTTCACCGCCAAGGCAACACCGGTATAGGTTTTTCCTGTTCCTGCCGGGCCTATGGCAAAGACCATGTCATCCTTTTTGCAGGCATCCACCAATCTTCGCTGGTTGGCGGTCTGTGCCTTGATCAATCTGCCGCTGACGCCATGTACCAAAACATCGCCACTGCTGCTGGATGATGTATATTCTTCCTGCCCGTTGCTGGTGAGTACGCGCTCGATCATGTTCTCGTCCAACTTGTTGTACTTGGCAAACTGGCTGGTGAGCATATCGAATCGCTTATCGAACTCCTCCAAGAGTTCCTCATCGCCATACACCTTGATCTTGTTGCCCCTGGCAACGATCTTGAGTTTGGGGAAATATTTTTTGAGGAGCTCTATGTTCTCGTTCTGCTGCCCAAAAAAATCCTGTGGGCTGATATCCGTAAGTTCTATTATAAGTTCGTTCAAAAAAAGTGAGGTGTTACGGTTGTTTTTGAAGAATCGTATTCGTTCTTTTTTAATTAATTTTACACACAAACTTAACCAAAAATCAATTTGAGGACGGAAAAACATATCAACAGTATGGCATGGCAATCATAACCTTAACTACAGATTTCGGCCATAAGGATCACTTTGTCGGTGCTGTAAAAGGGACCATATTGACAAATCTTCCCGATGTACATATTGTTGATATTTCGCATGACATAAGCCCTTTCAATATCCAGGAATGTGCCTATATCCTCAAGAACGCCTATACGTCTTTCCCGAAGGGAACCGTGCATATTGTTGGGGTGGATTCTGAACTTTCACCTGAAAACCAGCATCTTGTAGTGCAAGTGGACGGACATTATTTTGTGAGTTCCAACAACGGGGTCATGTCATTGATCACTTCGGAGATATCCCCTGAAAAAATAGTGGAGATCCGCCTCCCCAATGCCAATCCCGGTTCGTTTCCCGTGCTGAATGTCTTTGTCCAAGTGGCCTGCCATATTGCCCGTGGGGGAAAACTGGAGGTTGTTGGTAAACCGTTCGATGAGCTTCGGGAACTGCGCGAATTTGAGCCAAGGATCCTGAATGAGGGAAGGACCATTTCCGGAAATGTCATCTACATCGACAATTATGGGAACGTGGTCACCAACATCCAGAAGAGTCTTTTTGAAGCCTATCGGAACGGGCGGAGCTTTGAGATCAATGCACGCACCACCAAAATAAAAGAGGTACACCATAGCTACAACGGCATCATCAACTACGATCTGGACAGAAGTCAACGCAAGGGTCCGGGCGATGCCCTCGCACTTTTCAATACGGCGGGATATATGGAACTGGCCATTTTTAAAAGCGACCTGAACTCGGTGGGTGGGGCCTCTTCCCTACTTGGGTTGAATTACAGGGACACCGTAACCGTAAATTTCCTTTAAATGTTGATACGCATCGTCAAACTCACCTTTAAACCCGAAAATATTCCTAGTTTTGAGCAAATCTTTGATGAATCCAAAAACAGGATCTTGGCATTTGAGGGCTGCAACAGCGTCGATTTGTATCGGGACATCGATAACCCCAACATTTTTTTCACCTATAGCCTGTGGGAAAAGGAAGGGGATCTGGAAAACTATCGAAATTCCGATTTTTTCAAGGAAGTCTGGGCGCATACCAAAAAACTGTTCTCGGACAGGGCCGAGGCCTGGAGTGTCAACAAAGTCCAATCAACAAACCCATCTTGATGTTCGCAATTTTTAAGAGAGAGGTCAGGTCCTTTTTTACATCGCCCATCGGTTATTTGATCGTGGGTTCGTTTCTTCTGCTCAATGGGCTTTTCCTATGGGTGTTCAAGGGCGATTACAATATTTTTGATTACGGCTTTGCCGATCTGGGCAATTTTTTCCTGCTGGCCCCATGGATCTTTGTCTTTTTAGTGCCTGCCATCACCATGAAGAGTTTTTCCGAAGAACGCAAGATGGGCACTTTGGAACTCTTGCTCATCAAACCCATTTCTATTGGAAAATTGGTGTCGGGCAAGTTCTTGGGCGCTTTTCTCCTCTGTATCATCGCCATCGTTCCAACGGTGGTTTACGTTTTTGCCATTTCCGACCTTGGGGTGATCGAAGGAAATTATGACTTGGGAGTAGTGCTGGGATCCTATTTTGGCTTGCTTTTTTTGATTGCGGCCTATACCTCCATCGGCATTTTTGCCTCCACACTGTCCGATAACCAGATCATTGCGTTCATTGTGGGCATCCTGCTCTGCTTTTTGATCTTCAATGGATTTGATGCCGTTTCCTCTTTGTTCGCCAATGGAGAGACCCAACAAATGGTTCAGGGATTTGGCGCCAGATCCCATTTTGACAGTATTGCCCGGGGCGTGATGGATACCCGGGACCTTGTCTATTTTATATCACTGACCGCTTTGTTCCTGTATCTCACCTTCCAACGTCTAAAACAATTGCCCCGATGAAAAAATTGCTCATTTCAGCGCTTGTGGCCCTTGTTGCGGTGGTCGTCCTGAACATTTTGGCCCGTTATGCCTACGCCCGTTTCGATCTTACGGAGGACAAACGCTACACGCTTTCGCAACCCGCAGTGGATGTGGCCCAAAAATTCGATTCGCCTGTGATCATCGATATACTTTTGGACGGCAATATCCCACCGGAATTTTCCCGTCTGAAAACAGAGACCATCCAATTGCTGGAATCCTTCGCTTCAAAGAATGCGAACATCAAATACAACTTGGTGGACCCACTGGAAGATGAGGAACGCGCACAACAGACCATTGCAGAGCTTCAAGGGCTTGGCCTGCAACCTGCCAATGTTACCGTGGAAGAAAATGGAAAGGTCTCCAACGAACTGGTCTTTCCTTGGGCCATGGTCAATTATAATGATCAGACCGTGAAAGTGCCATTGTTGAAGAACAAATTGGGTTCGACTTCTGAGGATCGCATCAACAATTCGGTGCAGCAGTTAGAATATGCCTTTGCCGATGCGTTCACCAAATTGAGCATCACCGAGAAAAAAAGTATTGCCGTCATCAAGGGCAACGGGGAACTCAGGGACGTGGAAGTGGCCGATTATCTGACCACGATTCGGGATTATTACAATATTGGGGCCATTACTTTGGATTCCGTGGCCAGCAATCCGCAGAAGGTTTTGGACCAGCTTAAAGGTTTTGATTTGGCGGTTATCGCCAAGCCTACCCAAGCATTTACGGATGAAGAAAAATTTGTGATGGACCAATTTATGGTGCAGGGCGGTAAATCCATTTGGTTGATGGATCAAGTGGCCATGGAAATGGACAGCATCTATGCAGGAGGAGGCAGTGCTTTTGCACTTCCCCGAGAGCTGAACCTGAAGGACCTTTTCTTTTCCTATGGTATCAGGATAGATCCCGTGCTGGTCAACGACCTCTATTTCACCCAGATTGTTTTGGCGACAGGCGAAGGCAATGATTCCCAGTATAACCCATTGCCCTGGTATTATTATCCCATGGTCTTTTCCAGGAACGATCATCCCATCAACACCAATATTGAGGCGGTTCGGTTCCAGTTTGCCAATACCATCGAGCTATTGGAGAATGATTACAGCAAAACGGTGCTGTTACGAAGTTCTCCCCTTTCAAAAACAGATGGTGTGCCCAGACAGGTCAGTTTGGACATCCTCAACAGTCCGCCCAATAAAGAGCTGTACAACAATGGCAATCTTCCCTTGGCCGTTTTGGTCGAAGGTAATTTTTCTTCCATGTACAAGAACAGGGTGAAGCCTTTGGACCTCCAGAACACTTTGGATGATGGCCCGGCCAACCAAATGCTGGTGATTTCCGACGGTGATCTTATCAAAAACCAATTGCGGAACGGCAGACCCTTGGAGCTGGGTTATGACAAATGGACCAATAGCTTTTATGGCAACAAGGAATTCTTGGTGAACAGCACCAACTATCTTTTGGACGACACCGGACTTATAAACATTAGGAACCGAAAAGTGTCCATTCCCTTGTTGGATGTTGAAAAAATTGTGTCCCAAAAAACAAAATGGCAGTTGATAAACATTGGAGTTCCAGTGGTTTTGACCTTGATTTTTGGCACGTTCTTCAGCTTTTACCGAAAGCGGAAATTCAGCGCTTAATGTTAATAATTTTGTTTCTTTACTAATCCCTTTTGGGATATATTTGCTTTTATCTATTTTATAAGGCCTGTTCAGGGAAATATCGACCGGATGGCCAACAATACTAAAGAATTTCTTTGATGAAGTTTATCGTATCCAGTACATATTTATTGAAACAATTGCAGGTTTTGGGAGGAGTTATCAACAATAGCAATACCCTGCCCATCCTCGACAATTTTTTGTTCGACCTGAAGAAAAACCAATTGACCGTATCCGCATCGGACCTTGAAACCACCATAAGCTCTGTGCTGGAAGTGGATTCCGATGCCGAAGGTGCCATTGCCGTGCCTGCGCGCCTGTTGCTGGAGACCTTGAAAACCTTTCCCGAGCAGCCCCTCACCTTTGTGGTGGAGGACAACAATACGGTGGAAATCAGCTCCAACCATGGTAAATATGCCTTGGCCTATGCCGATGGTGCCGAGTTCCCAAAAGCAGTGGAAGTAGGCAATCCGAGCTCCACTACGCTGATGGGCGATATTTTGGCGACGGCCATCAACAAGACCATTTTTGCCGCTGGTAACGATGACCTTCGTCCTGTGATGAGTGGTGTATTTTTCCAGTTCTCCCCTGAGAATCTCACCTTTGTGGCCACAGATGCGCACAAATTGGTGAAATACCAACGTCAGGATGTAAGTGCTTCCCAAGTGGCCGAGTTCATCATGCCCAAGAAGCCATTGAACCTTTTGAAGGGCATATTGGCCGGTTCGGAATCCGAAGTGACCATAGAGTACAACGACAGCAATGCCAAATTCATTTTTGACAACACGGTACTCATCTGTAGGTTGATCGATGGGAAATACCCCAATTACGAAGCAGTAATTCCAAAGGAAAACCCCAATAAGCTCACCATTTCCAGAAACCAGTTCTTGAGTTCGGTGCGCAGGGTTTCCATTTTCTCCAACAAGACCACGCACCAAATCCGTTTAAAGATTGCCGGAGCAGAGCTCAATATTTCTGCTGAGGATGTGGATTACAGCAACAAGGCCGAGGAAAGACTCTCATGTTCCTACCAAGGCGATGATATGCAGATAGGCTTCAATTCCAGGTTTTTGTTGGAAATGCTCAACAACCTGTCCTCGGATGATGTTTCCTTGGAAATGAGTTTGCCCAATCGAGCTGGCATCCTTACCCCCATCGATGGATTGGATGAAGGTGAGCATGTGACCATGCTTGTAATGCCCGTGATGCTCAATAGTTGATTTACAGTATCATTAAACTCTTATTAAAAGAGGGGATGTCAGTTCGAGTTTTTCCCAAAGGGAAAAGTATCGAGAACAAAGTTTTTGACAATGAAATTCTGATTCTCGATATATTTTTTTGCTTTTACATTCAAAAAAACACTCGAATTGACGAATTTCCATCAAAATAAACAGCGTATCCTCTATAATATGAAAAACAAAAGCTGGAGAACAATTCCCCAGCTTTTTCTTTTAAAGAAACTTTATCGTCATAAAATACGAAGGTGATTCCCCATTGGCCGCTTTGACAGCATTTACTATCGGCAATACAAATCCCATAATACCTACGGCAATAAGTCCCAATATGCCCAGTCCCAACAACAATATGGCCGGAATGCTCAATATGATGTAAAGCAACAAACTCAATTGGAGGTTGATGATCGCTTTTCCATGTTCATCCATGCCCTCGACACTTTTTCTGGATGCCAGCCAAATGATGAGCGGAACAATGAATCCTCCAAAGCCGGTCACGTAGTGCAAAAGCTGGGTAAGATGTGCAACGGACAACAAAGTGGTGTCCTTTCTAACGGTGGTGTGATTGATGACTTCCATTTTTTGATTGTTTTGATGATTCAACTTATCAGTATGTAAATTCCCAAAAATGTTACAGCTTTCCACTTATTCGTACTTTTGTACCCATGTCATACGCAGATAACATAGTGGCCTTGGCAACTCCTTCGGGCACTGGGGCCATTGCCGTGATCCGGGTCTCGGGACCCGATGCCATGGCTTTGGTGGACAACATTTTCCAATCCATCAAAGGAAAAAAACTCAAAAACCAGAAGACCCATACCATCCATTTGGGGCATATAGTGGATGGAAAAAAGGTTTTGGACGAAGCACTGGTGTCCATTTTTAAGGGACCCCATTCCTATACGGGTGAAAACGTGGTGGAAATTTCCTGCCACGGGTCTCCCTTTATCCAACAACAGATCATCCAACTCTTGCTGCGAAATGGTTGCCGCACCGCTTCCGCTGGGGAGTTTACACTGCGTGCATTTCTGAATGGCAAGATGGATCTGAGCCAGGCCGAAGCTGTGGCAGACCTTATTGCCAGTGACAGTGAAGCGGCCCATGACATCGCCATGCAGCAAATGAGGGGAGGTTTCAGCAATGAGATCCATCAGCTGCGACAAGAACTGTTGAACTTTGCTTCGTTGATTGAATTGGAACTCGACTTTTCCCAAGAGGATGTAGAGTTCGCCGATAGGACACAGTTCAATGAATTGTTGACCAAAATCAGCGAAGTCCTTAAAAAACTGATTGATTCCTTTGCTTTGGGCAATGTGATCAAACATGGCATCCCCGTGGCCATCGTCGGGCAACCCAATGTGGGAAAATCCACATTGCTCAACGTATTGCTCAATGAAGAAAGGGCCATCGTCAGTGAAATTGCCGGAACCACCCGAGATACCGTTGAGGACCATATCAGCCTCAAGGGCATCAATTTCAGGTTCATCGATACCGCAGGAATCAGGGAAACCCAAGACGTGGTCGAAAAAATTGGCATCGAACGTACTTTCGATAAAATCGAAAAGGCCCGCCTCATCATTTACCTTTTTGATGGGATGGATTTTGACCCTTCCGAACTGGAACAGATCAGGAATCGGTACCCCAACAAAAAATTGTTGCCCATCTGCAATAAAATGGATTTATTAAGTCCCGATGGTATCGAAAAAATAAAGCAAATGGTTCCCAATGTGCTTTTTCTCTCCGCCAAGCACAAACAAGGCATTTCCGAACTGGAAAACCAGCTTTTATCGTTAGTGGACTCGGGGGCATTGAGTGGCGATACCACCATAGTTTCCAATAGCAGGCACTATGATGCCCTGCTCAAGGCTTTGGAAGAGATCCAAAAAGTGAAGGAGGGCCTGGACATGGACCTTTCCAGTGATTTGATGGCCATTGATATCCGACAGGCACTCTATCATCTGGGTGAGATTACAGGAAGTGTGACCACCGATGATCTTTTGGGCAATATCTTTTCCAATTTCTGTATCGGTAAGTAAATCAGTTCTTCCAACATTTTATATATTTATGATTATCAGTTTATTGCGAACACCTTCTCCATTTGATTTTATCTTTTCCTTTTCCAACTTTTGACTTCACTTGAAACTTGAAAGGAACTGCTTATCCTTCTAAAACTTCATCAAGAAGGCTGGATTCTCTAGTCGTGACTGACAACTACGCCTAAATATGGATAGGGGTCATTGAGCCTTTTGCAATCAACTTCATATTTCACACTATATGTAAAAAAATTACAATTTATGGAATTTTAATGTATCTTTGGATTACTATAATCACACATTCATTAAGTGCATATCATTTCGTTCAAAAAGTTAAGAGACTATTTCTCCAAAGAAACAAATGCCAAAGTAGCCTTGCAGGATTGGTATAAAAGAACCAAAAGGGCCGAATGGGAAAGTTTTGCCGATGTGAAGAACATGTTCAATTCAGTAGATAATGTTGGAAACAACAGGTATGTTTTCAACATTAAAGGAAACCATTATAGGATAGTTGCCATTGTTCTTTTCAATATAAAAAGGGTCTATATAAGATGGGTCGGCAATCACAAAGATTATAGTAGATTAAAGGATATCGATAAATTATAATAACATGAGTACCATATCACACAAACAATATATAGATGCCAATCTTCGCTTGGAAGAATTGCTAAAGAAGGTCAATGATAATACTCCTGAAGGTTCTCCTTTGTCAAAAGAACTTATCGAGGTCAGCGATATCATCGAACAATATGAAGAAATCCATTTTCCAATGGGATTGCCCACTTTACAGGAAATGATTGAGCTTCGTATGTTCGAAATGGGCCTGAAAAGAAAAGACCTGGCTACACTGTTAAACACCAGTGCCTCTAGAATCAGTGATTACCTCAATGGAAAGCGAGAAATTACCCTTAATGTCGCCAAGGCACTGCACCAAAAATTGAACATAGATAGTGACATCATCCTTCAATAAAAGTTGTTAACAGCCCACTATTTGCTCTTTTCATGCGCATAAGGTATAACCGACCGATCCAAGAAGCAAAACAGGACAAAAATGAAAGAGATCGAAAAAATACTGGAAAGTAAGGGAATACGGCCCACGGCAATGCGCATCCTCATCTATAAGCACCTGGCACAGAAAGAAGTGGCCATATCATTGACCGATATTGAATCGGCCTTTTCAAAAGTGGAACGAACCACATTGTACAGAACATTAAAAACCTTTGAGGACAAAGGCATTGCCCACCAAATTGATGATGGAACCGGGACCCAAAAGTATGCGCTGTGCGAACCTGGTTGCAATTGTGAACTTGAGCAGGACCTGCACCTGCATTTTCATTGCAACCAATGCAATGAGACCGTATGCCTTACCGAGCACAAGATACCTCACATAAATCTTCCCGAGGGTTTTGTTGCCGAAGACGCCAATCTCGTGTTGAAGGGGGTGTGCGATAAATGTACTTTGGTGTAAATGCACTTCCGTTGCATGTCCATTTTTTACAAATTGCATGCATGGAAAAAGAAAATCACTCTTCTAATGATTTACAACAGAAGCCCCATGACCAACATGGAAGCTGTTGTGACAATACCCCAAGTGAAAGAAAATGGAACCCGTACAAATGGCCCCTGTTCAGTTTTGTGTTGCTCATTATTGGGATTGTCCATGACCAGTTCATTTTTTTTGGAATACCAGAGTGGCTGCGCGTGACATGGTATGGCGTTGCCTACCTCCCCATTGGTTTTCCCATTCTGAAAAAGGGCTGGGAAAATGCGAAAAATGGCGATGTTTTCTCGGAATTCTTCCTGATGTCCATAGCCACACTCGGTGCTTTTGCCATCGGGGAATATCCGGAAGGAGTGGCTGTCATGCTTTTCTATACCGTGGGCGAGCTTTTTCAGCATGCGGCAGTGGAACGGGCAAGGGGCAACATCAAAGCGCTACTGGATGCCCGCCCCAAAAAGGCATTGGTTTTTCGTGATGGCACTTTTGTGTCCCTAAATCCCGAGTCCGTAGCAATTGGGGAGCGCATACAGATCAGGGCCGGTGAAAAAATTCCGCTGGATGGTAAATTATTGTCCGATAGGGCCTCCATCAATTCCTCGGCCATTACAGGGGAAAGCAGGCCCGAAACCATCCGCAAGGACGAAAATGTATATGCCGGGAGCATCAATTTGGATAACGTTATTGAGGTGGAGACTACCAAGGAATTCAAGGACAGTTCCATTTCACGGATACTGGACATGGTCCAAAATGCCACTGCCAGAAAATCCAAAACAGAGCTGTTCATCAGAAAATTTGCCCGGGTCTATACCCCAATCGTAGTGTTCCTTGCCATCGCACTTACTTTGCTGCCCTATCTCTTTCTTGAGGATTATGTGTTTCGAGATTGGCTGTACCGTGCACTCATCTTCTTGGTGGTATCCTGTCCTTGCGCCTTGGTGATTTCCATTCCTCTTGGATATTTTGGGGGATTGGGTGCAGCCTCCCGAAACGGCATTCTTTTTAAAGGGGCTTCTTTTTTGGACACCATGACCAAGGTCAATACGGTGGTCATGGACAAAACGGGAACCATGACCAAAGGTGTCTTTAAGATCAAGGAAATTGAGCCGACCGTAGTAGGCAAAAAGGAGTTCATGGGCCATTTGATGGCAATGGAAGCACAATCCACCCATCCCATTGCCATTGCCATAAAAGATTACAAAGGCGATGCCGAGCAATTCAAAGCCACTAATGTGAGGGAAGTAGCAGGAAAAGGATTGAAAGGGTCCATCAACGGGAAAGAAATATTGGTGGGGAACAAAGCATTGATGTTTTCCCATGGGATCAGCACGCCCAAAAATATTGATGCTTTGGTTGATTCCTTGATGATACTGTCAATCGACAATGAATTTACAGGATATGTCACCATTGCCGATGAGTTGAAGGAAGATGCACAAATAGCAGTGGAACAGATGCGAAAAGCTGGAATAGAGCAAATCGGCATGCTTTCGGGCGACAAAGATGCGATTACCCAACAGATAGGAAAAACACTGGCACTGGATTGGGCAAAAGGAAGTTTATTGCCCGAAGAAAAGCTGAATGAAGTGGAACAGTTGAAAAAGAAACCCAATATTACCGTAGCCTTTGTAGGAGATGGTATCAATGATGCGCCGGTGTTGGCCACCAGCGACGTGGGCATTGCCATGGGAGGGTTGGGGTCCGATGTTGCCATTGAGACCGCTGATGTGATTATCCAAAACGACCAACCCAGTAAGATTGCAAAAGCCATCAATATTGCCCGTTCCACCCGCCATGTTGTCTGGCAAAACATCGGATTGGCATTCGGGGTGAAGGCATTCGTGCTCATTTTGGGAGCTGGAGGTTTGGCCACCATGTGGCAGGCCGTGTTTGCGGATGTGGGTGTGGCCCTTCTGGCCGTATTGAATGCCGTGCGCCTACAACGGATGCAATGGTAAATCAAGGATTGGTAACCAAAAGTATGGCTCCTTAATCCTTGGTTTCCATTTTCACAAAGCGGTAAAGGTCATCCGTGGCCTGCAGCAATTTTCCTTTCAATGAAGCATTCAGGTCCGGGTTTTCTTCCAAATAACGTTCCACCATCGAATATGCTTCCGGGGATTCGTATTGACCCACCGTATTGCCGAGCCATCCCTTGGGGAAAAAAATATCTCCTGTTTTCTGGATTTCCTCGAGCAAATCCAAGGCCAGAGGCACATGCTTGATGGCAGAACCCTGTCGCAATGGGTGATGGATATAACCACAGGCCGTAAGTACCCACGATTCCTTTTCACGATTCTTTGCATCACTCAAGGACACAAAGAAAGCATCCCGTTGCGATTCGTCAGCGGAGAGTGCTGGTCTTAAAAAATCAAAGCGTTTCAACTTGTCGGGGTTGGATAGTTGCGCCCTTGCCCTATCCAATATCCTATCGGCATCCTCATGCTCAAAAAGTGCCAGAGTCATCGCCATATCGGTAAAGTCGTCCTCATTCAATTTAAGGTCTCGTATGGTCACTGACTTGTTCCAAACCTTGTACAGACTCAATTTGGCTCCATCCGAATAGGCCAATCCTTTCCATAGACCAAAGAGGTTTTTCTTGATATTGGACGTGTGTTGTCCATTTTTCAACTCGTCCCACAGCATTTTTTCCAAAACGGGCTGCTCCATTTGTCTATCTTCAGCAGTGAGATAGCTCCAGAAAAGACCATTGATTTGACCACAAAGCATACCATGTATCAATTCATTTTGTTCATTCTGAATGCCTTTTGCAAAAAAATCCAATCCTTCCTTGGGTGAAATAATGCCCGAAAGAATATTTTCATACGTATTCAGGTAGGCATGCCCTCTCGCCACCTCATCCCCTATGTCTTGGATAATAGGAAAATCCGAGGTCGCTATCGGAAACACCCCATAGCCAAAAGCATTGGAATTGTAGAGAATGGCCTCTGGTCTGGGTTTTCCGGCAACTTGGGCCACGATGGCCGTGCTGTCCGATATCGAAACGGGTAGCACAAGCATACTGTCCAGATAGACCAGGGTAATCTCAAAGGATTGGGGCCACAGTTTGTTACTGCCGTCTTCTGCTTGCTGCGAAATGGCAAGCTGCTTTATTTTTCCGTTTTCATACGAAACCTCCTCATTGAAAATGGGCCTTCCCGATTGGTTCACCCACACCTCACTCCATTTCTTCAGGTCATCGGGCGTTTTATTGTCCAAGATTTCCACCAGGTCTTTCCAAGTGGCATTGCCATAGGCAAATCGGGAGATATATTCCCGAATGCCATCCCGAAACGCAACTTCACCTATTGTAGCTTCCAACTGCCGCATCATGATCGGGGCCTTGTTGTAGATGATGCCCCCGTACAAGCTGCCCGCGTTCTTCAGATTATCCAATTGCTGGCGGATGGGGTTGGTGCCACGGGTCCTGTCCTCCCCATAGGCTCCTCGGTAGTGTGCGGTCATGAACTGCAATTGGTGGTTGACATCGGGAAAGGTCGGGTTGATAATTTTGTCCGCCATAAAATTGGCGAACACCTCTTTCATCCAAACATCATTGAACCAGTCCATCGTGACCAAATCACCAAACCACATATGCGCGGTCTCGTGCGCAATGAGCTTGGCCCTGCCCAAATGCTGCCGTTCGGTGGCACTCGCATCCAAAAACAGGGAAGATTCCCGATACTGAATCGCCCCCACATGCTCCATACCCCCATACTGAAAACCTGGAATGGCTGCAAAATCCAATTTTTGGAACGGAAATTCATATTCGGTATATCCTTGTAAAAAATCAATGGAACGTTGATGCAAATCATAAACAATGGGCAAACTGGGTCTGACCTTGGCCGTGTCGGTCTCTCGATAAAGAAAGGTCATGTCGAAGATGCCCGGATTTTCAATGGACGATTCAAACTTACCGGCGACCATCGAAAAAAGGTAAGTGCTCATGGGGTCGCTTTTGGCAAACTGATAGCGTACCTTCCCTTCCTTCTCCGTTCTTTTTTCCAGAACTGCACCGCAGAGCACTTTCCAATCCTTGGGTGCGGTCACGTCCAACACATAGTTTGACTTGATATTGGGCTGGTCAAAACATGGAAAGAGGGTGCTGGCCCGTTCCGGCACCAACAAGGTATAGAGGTAATCCTCGTTTCGGTTCAGGGACTGTTCGCCCGCAGAGAACAAAATTTCTATGGTGTTACTGCCTTCGTGGAGGTCTTCCGAAATTATCAAGTGTTCTTTTTCATGATACATCTCTTGCTGGCTGCCATTGACGGTGAGTCGTTTCAACAGCGAGGCATCGGCATTAAAATCAAGGTACAGGGGCTGGGAAAGGTCATGGATCTGGAGGTCCAGTTTCAGTTTTGTGGGAATTGGCTGTGTTTTATCTTCGGGAATATCAAAAGAAAGGCCATAGACCACATTGGAAACCTGTTCCTTACGGTATTCTGCCATGGTAAGGGGTATGCCCACATCCAATAGGTCGATGCGCTTGGGCTGCTGGCAGGCAAGAAAGAAAAGGGAAACTCCGAGGAACTGTAAAATGGTCTTTTTCATGGGTTGGTTCTATTGCTTTTTAAACGTCTGGTGCACTGCGCAATCAATCGGTCACCACATAATTCACTTTGTCCACCCCAGTGTTTCCTGTTGTGGCATCGTAGGCATAGACGGTCACCTCGTAATAACCGGTCTCCGTGATCTTCATCCGACCCTCAAACATATTTCGCGAAGGGTTATCCAAAGGTATGCTGGCGACAGTGGTCCCGTCCTTTTTCAGAATGGCCACCACTTCCATGGGCATTGAGTCCCAAATGCCCCCTTTTTCGATGGGACAACCGCACATCATCACCATATTGGCACGGATGTCCAACCCATCTGCAATGGATTGCTTCGAAATGTACTGATGGGTGTTGGGCGTGAGGATATCGATGACAAAACCAGGGATTTCCACCACAACGCCATCTCCTAAAATGTCTTTCCCGGGGATAAGCCACAGTTCGGTACTGGCATGTACCTGGGCGTTTTTCTTGTTGTAGGGCGAAATGACCTCCACACGAACAAAGGTGGGCTCGTCGATGTCCACCACGGCCAAAAAGCCCGCCGTTTTATCGTCCGTGAGCTGGGTGTTTCGGTCCATGGGGGTCTTCATAATAAGATCGGTGTTCCCCGTGCTGCCAGTGGTGACCCCCTCGGCCAGTATTTGGTTGTTTATAGTGTTTCTGACAATGACGTGGGCCCCGCCAATGGAACTGCCGATAAATTTGGCGTCCTTGGCCTTGGCTCTGACCATCAATTTGGTCTCGGTGGCAGAAATGGTTAAACTCAAGGCTAAAAATAGAGTGAGTAGAATACATTTTTTCATGGGTTGATCATAGTTTTTATGGAACGGGAAGTATGTGCTGAATCCCCTTTAAACTTACTGTTTTTTATTGAATTTATGGTAAATTGGTGGGATGAATGGATTTGTAGGCAGCAAAAATTCTTTCAACCTTTTCCATTTCTTATTGTCCATGAACGATCATTACACCTAACAAGATGATAACCGATTTATAAAAATGAAACCACCACTCCCACTACTCGGTTTGTTGCTTTTCATTTTGACCGCATGTAACCACTCAAAAACAGAACCCCAAAAAATGGAACCCACAGCAACAGAAGAACTGGCCTTTGCCAGCGGATATTCCGAAGTGAACGGCCTAAAAATGTATTATGAGATCTACCTGCCGGCCGGTCAGGCAGGTGGGCAAGGAAAACCCTTAGTCCTGATCCACGGGGGCGGTTCCACTATTCCTTCCAATTTTGGAAAGGTCGTTCCGCTGTTTGCCAAAAGCAGACAGGTGATTGCTATGGAGCTTCAGGCGCACGGGCGTACGAATGACAGGGGTACGGACTCGTCCTTTGAACAGGATGCCGATGATGTGGCAACACTCCTCCACAATCTGAAGGTGGACAAAGCCGACTTTTTCGGTTTCAGCAATGGTGGGACTACAGCCATACAGATTGCCATTCGCCATCCGAATTTGGTCAACAAAATGGTACTGGGTTCCGCACTGGCCAAACGCAATGGGGTTCCCGAATGGTTTTGGGGTTTTATGAAGCAGTCAAAACTGGAACATATGCCCGAACAGCTCAAAAATGCATACAAAGAAGTGGCATCGGATACCGCTGGCTTGCAGCTGATGCATGATAGGGATGCCAAACGGATGGTGAATTTTAAGGACATTCCTGACGAGCAGATTGTAGCCATCCAAGTACCCACACTGATCATCATTGGCGACAAGGACATTATCACTCCTGAACACGCCATGGAACTTCACCGACAAATTGCCCATTCAGAACTGGCCATTATTCCCGGTGGTCATGGGGAATATATTGGGGAAATAACCACGATACAACCTGGCTTTAAAGAAAACCAACTTATCGTCCCCCTGATTGAAAAGTTCTTGGATAAAAAATAAAACAGACATTCATATGAACCGAAAAATTGTAGAAAACATCATTGCACAGTTAAGGGATATCCAAAATGGGAAGACTTGGTACGATGACAACTTGGAGAACAAAATCGAACCCATTTCGGAAACACAGGCCTTTGAAAGACCCATTCCAGAAATCCATAGCGTGGCAGAATTGATTTCCCACATTTGGGTCTGGCGCATACATACCATCAAACTACTCCAAGGGCAGGAATCCAACCTGAGCATGGATAGTCCAGAAAACTGGAAGAGCAACGAGGAACTGAAAAAAATCGGGTGGAAAAAACTAAAGGCAGATCTGCGTGGGAGCCAAGCGGAGTTGATTGCAGTTCTATCGGATAAGGACGATGATTATTTGGAGAACAATACCTATAAACCCCATCATAACCTCAAACATCTAGTGGAAGGGATTGTCCATCATGACCTATACCATTTGGGACAAATCGGCATCACGATCAAGCTGCTGGGTGTCAACAGCTAAAATCAATTCACCTTCCCCATCAGGTTGGTGCCCAACATTACCATATAGAGGAGCACGGTACCGTTGATGATCAAAAAAGCGAGCTCCAATTTGTATAAAAAGGCATTCATGCCCAGAGACCGGTTGGAACTTTGGGTCATTTCTGCCCCTTCTTTGAACTGCACGTCCTCTAAATCGTCCAAATTCTTTCTGATCTCCTTGAGTTCCCTGCCTATATCCTGTTGTATGTCAAGTGTAGGTTCTTTAAATCCACTGGACAGCACTTTTTCAAGAGACATCAATTCCACGTAGTTTTTTTGAAGATCAAAAAAGAAGCCAGCTTCACTTCGGGTGAGTTCGGTCTTGGAGAATTGGAACAGCAGTCTGTCAATGGAATCATTTTGATGGCTTCTGTTCAAATCGCCTGTGTTTTGGCCCATGGACAGCTGTTTTTGATGGAACAGCTTGCTGAGACGGTAGATATAATCCTGGGCCACGACCCTATCCTCATATACGGAGTTCACATTGTGCCGCACATTGGAGAGGTAGGTGTGATCGATCAAGTTGGCGACCAAAATCAACAAAAAGGATACCCCGAGCACCAAAATAAACTTTAAACGGCGCTTTTTCTTGGATCCTCCTGATATGACTTTGGGTTCAAACAAGTCGATTTTCTTTTTAAATCATTTTCCGTGCGTTGTTGATTAGTACATCCCGGCCCCATTTTGAGCAAATCCAAAAAGAACAAGGGACCGGGAACAGTACATCACATCAATCCATCTATATTTTGAGCAACTCTCCGGACTCCAAAGCCTTCTCAACATTGGCCGCTACTTGCCAGTGGCTGCCAAAAAAACGGTTTCCATCGGCCCTTTTGATCTTGACCACTTTGGTGCCGTCCTTCTTCTCCTTAATGGAAGTCACAACTACTTTTTGCCCTTGCACACTTTTATAATTGGCAATTCCACCTCTTTTGATGATAAAATTGGCCCTCGGGAATTCCAAATGCGCATATTGGGGCGAATCGGGGCTTCCTATCTCAAAGGTATCCCCCACTGCCACGTCTTGGGCCTGAAGGTTGATGGCTGCTATAAACAATCCCAAAAACAAAAGATATTTCTTCATAACTAACAGAATTTAAGGTTTATATAATTGAATCTAAATTGTTCCTTATTTGAGCAAGGCCAGTTCTTCATCTTCACCCACCTCCCATTTCACTTCCTTGATCTCCAAACTCAGCGGGCTGTTGGGCATCCCAACCAGCACAACATCACCGATGCTCCTGCCTATCAGGGCGGCACCCAAGGTGCTTTTTACTGAAATCTGCCCTTCTTTGTTGTCCCCATCATCGTGCAGCATCACCTGGAAAGTGTTCCACCAGCCCGACTTGGAGGCCACGGTCACTTTGGACCTGAGCCGCACCACGCCTTTTGGCAGTTCAGATGCACTGCAGACCGTGGTGTTTACCAATTGTTCTCTAAGCGCATCCAAGGTTTCCTTGTGGGCATAATCCTGATAGTACCTGTGAAAGTTCAGTACCTTTTTTATGGCCACGTAATCCGATTTTTCCATCATCAGATCATTCCTTTTCATGCTCGGTCATTTGTGATTTCCAACTTTGTTCGATCTGTATTCGATAGAAATGAGCAAACCATATGCCCAAAAATCCAGTAGATAGACATCGATATGTAAGTAATTAAAAATCAAATATTTATAAAGTAAAAAGAAAGAAAAGAAAACCCTCGGGGTGAGGAATTTTTACCCGTGTGGGGAAATTTTACCCAGTGGATTATTTGAGTTTTTCCCGCAGGGTCTTGCGGTCTATGCCAAGAATTTCGGCGGCCTTGGTCTTGTTGTTCCCGGTGGCGGCCAGTACTTTGATGATATGTTCCTTTTCGACCTCTTTCAAAGGTCGCAAGGCTTCCTCCGAAAAATCGATCTTATACTTTACCTGTTCCGGCAGATGCTTGACATCTACCTGACCATCGCACATGATAACGGCCCTTTGGACCACGTTCTCCAATTCCCGGATGTTTCCCGGCCAAGGATAGCGTTCCAAGATTTTCAATGCTTCTGGGGATATACGGACCAAACGGTCCCTGTATTCCACCCCATACTTTTGAAGGAACTTGTCCACGAGCAAACGAATGTCCGCGACCCGTTCCCGAAGTGGAGGGACCACAATGGAAACCACCGTCAATCGATAGTATAGGTCTTCCCGGAAAAGTTTTTTTTGGATAAGCTCCTCCAGATTGCTGTTGGTGGCCGCTATGACCCGCACAGTGAGTTTCTCGGGTTTCTGTGATCCGACCTTTGTGACTTCCTTTTCCTGTAGCACCCGCAACAGTTTTCCCTGAACGGCCAAGGATGCATTCCCAATCTCGTCCAAAAAAATGGTGCCATTGTCCGCAGCCTGAAAAAAGCCCTTCCGGGTTTCATTGGCCCCTGTGAAGGCCCCCTTGGTGTAGCCAAAAAGCTCTGCTTCCAAAAGGTTTTCGGGAATGGCCCCGCAATTGACAGCAATGAAGGGGGCCCGTGCGAACCTGCCCGAATAATGGATGGATCGTGCCACCAATTCCTTCCCAGTGCCACTCTCGCCTTGGATTAAAATGGTAGCGTGGTTGTCCTTCACCCGCTCGATGATCTCAACAATCTCTGAAAAGGCTTCGGAAGCCCCGATCATTTCCCCATACCCGTTGTTCCGTTTTGCTGTGCTTTTTTGGATGGATCCTTGGTGCGTCCTACTTTCAAGGGATTTTTTGACCGCATCGGCCAACTCCTTCTTGGTGAAAGGTTTGGTAAGGTACTCCGTGGCCCCAGATCGGAAAACGTCCATGGCATCATCAATGGAAGGAAAGCCCGTGACGACCAATTTTGGCATATCGGGAAAATGTTCGGCCGTATATTTTATCAGCTGGATACCGTTGATCTCCGGCATATTGATGTCGGTGATGAGCAAATCAATTTCTGTGTCCTTGAGAATGTATAGGGCCTCTTTTACCGAAACCGCACTATAGGTATGGTAATGCATGGAATTCAGGTGCCGGTGCAAAAGCTCCAAAATCTGGATGTCATCATCCACCAGCAATATGTTCTCCTTTTTGAGCATGTCCGTTAAACGGTTTTGGGAAATTTGATGGTAAAGATAGTGCCTTTGGGCTTATTGGGCGAGTGCGCGATGGTTCCTTGATGGCTCTTCACTATCCCGTGCACCACACTGAGTCCCAATCCGCTCCCCTCCCCTACGGGTTTGGTGGTGAAGAAAGGGGCAAAAATGGTCTCCGCCTTGTCCTTGGGTATGCCGCTGCCCTCGTCAGAAATTTTCAGGACCACATTTCCTTCTTTCTCCCTCACATCCACCAAAATAGTGCTCTGCGGTGGGGAAAAATAAATGGCGTTCACAATAAGGTTGAACAATACTTGGGTGAGTTGGATCTTGTCCATTTTCAATACAATTTCCTTTTTGTCCGTTGTGAGTTTGCAGTTGATTTGGTTCTGTCGTAAAGTAGTCCGCAATAAGTCTATGGCATCCTCGATGACGGGTACAATGTTCAGGCTAGTTCTTTCCTGGGGCATCTCGCAGGCGAAGAACATGAGTTTTTTGACCACTTCGCGTGAAAAAATGGTATTGGTGATGATCTTGTCCAAATCTTTTTCGGCCTTTGGGTTGCCTTCCACACTTTCTTTCAGCAATTCCGTAAAACCCAATATGTTGGCCAAAGGTGTGTTGAGTTCATGGGCAATGCCGGCAGTTATTTCCCCAAGGATACGTAACCGGTCTGCCTGCTCCACTTGCCGTCGGATACTTTCTTGGTTGTCCTTGATCTCTTTTCGTTCCAGTAGGTTTCCCACCTCAAGGCATACATTGTCCAGCAATTGTTTTTCTTCTACCAAAAAATCATCCATGGTGTATTTAGGCGAGGGGTAGCCGATTTTTATGTGTCCATTCTCCTCATTGAAGACTTTTATGGGTGATTGAAGAAACACGTAGGTATCTGCTCTTTTTTCGGTCTTGATTGTTCCCATGGAGGAGGTCAGCTCCACATAGGTCTCTTCATTGAACTGCCAAGCTCTTTGCAGACAGGATGTGATGGCCCGAAGCACTTCATCTATATGCTCATAATCACTGTTTACGATCAGCGAGGTGACCTCATAAAGACAGGTCAGCTCCTTGATGCGTTCCTTCAATTTTTGTTCTGCGGTGTGCACGGGGATTCCATTTGCTGAAAAATACGAATTCCAATCCATAAAATGGCCTTGTCTCAGTGGTCCTTTCGGGTGCGCAGCTTATGGATTTCCTCATCCGCCGCCTGAATAAGGTTCTTCAAGTGAGGCACATCTTTCTTGGGGCATGGTTGTGCCAAATGGTACTGGGAACTCTCTATCAATCTTTGGCAGTAGGCAATCTTTTCATTGACGGACAATTTGGATATGGCCTGCATGTAAAGATGGTCCAATTGCTGCAAGGAAGTCTTTTTGGTACTATTTCGGAAAAAATTCAACATCATTAAATCAAAAAGGGTTGGTTTGTCCATTTTAGAATCGCCACAAAAACCAAGCCATGATCATTAACGCTATTTTTCTTCCACACGGAGCATAAACCCTCTACGGTTGACATTCACAATGCTGATGCGGGGGTCTCTCCCCAAATGTTTCCTCAGGTGGGATATGAAAACATTAAGGCTCTTTTTATTGAAATAATCATTTTTGTCCCAAATGGTGGTAAGTATTTCCTTGTGGGTACAGAGTTGGTTCTGGTTCATGGCCAACAGGGCGAGCAGGTCAAATTCCTTTCCGGTCAACTTCACGATTTCCCCTTTGTACCTGAGTTCAAAATTCTCGGTGTTCAGGGTATAGTCGCCAATCTCATAATGGGAAAGTTGTGGTTCTTCATCGGTCTCGGTCACCAAGCGGGCCAGCAAGGCATTGATCCGCACCACCAACTCTTCCTCGTCTATGGGTTTTTTCAAATAATCCACGGCACCCAATGAAAATCCTTTCAACACATCTATCTTGAGTGATCGGGCCGTAAGGAAGATGAAAGGCAGGTCGGGATTGATGCCCTTTATCTTTTGGGAGAGCTCAAATCCGTCCATGTCCGGCAACATCACATCCAGAATGGCAAGGTCAAAGACATTGGTCTCCGTCTTCAGAAGGGCATCTTGGGCATTTTTTGCCCACGTGACCACAAAGCCTTTCATGCCCAAATATTCTGAAAGCAGATACCCCAGCGAAGCATCGTCCTCCACTAGGATCAAGTTGTATTTTCTATCCATTTTTGGTCAATTTTAGGGAAAGGACAAATGTGGTGCCCTCACCCAATTTACTATCCACGGAAATCTTGCCGCGGTGCATCCTCACGATCTTTTGCACATAGGACAGGCCCAATCCGTACCCTTTTACCTTATGCACATCACCATTTTTTACTCTGTAATATTTCCTAAAGATCTTTTTCCTGTCCTGCTTTGCAATGCCCTGTCCATTGTCCGAAACAATGATCACAAGTCTTCCCTTTTCTTTATAGGCTTCCAGTCGCACCACAGGATCATCGGAATACTTTTTGGCGTTTTCCAACAGGTTCCCGATCACATTCTCCAAATGGAACTTTTCGGCCCGGAGGGAAAAGGGGCCCTCTTGCAGTTGATAGTCAAAATCAACTTTCTCATGTTTGGCGAGCAGAGCAAAATCCTCGCATAATTTAAGCAATACCGGCCTAAAATCAATTTCAGCGAACTGCATCAGTTTTTTTCCTGATTCCAGGCTGGACAGTTCCAATACCTTATCGATATGCCCTTTCAACCGTTCCGTTTCCCTTCGGATGAGCTCCACAACGGGCTTTTTTTCCTCTGCCACATCCTCTTCCAAGATTTTACTGGCCAATCCTATGGAAAATACAGGGGTTTTCAGCTCGTGGGTCAGGTTGTTGATAAAATCGTTCGTGGTGGTGATCAAGCTGCTCTGCCAATAGAACGAGCGCAATACCCATATCACGACCACAATGATGGCTATAAGAAAAAGGACGCTCGGAATGGTGAGCCCTTTCAACTGGCCTAAAAAATACTTGTTCAGATCCTGAAAACCAAGTTCCAGGATCACTTCCTTCTGCAGAAGTCCCGGCAAATACCCTTCCATCTTTATGGGATATGTGAGCATCCCTTCTCCTCGGAGATGTTCTTTGGCAGAGCTCAGGTATTCCGTGGAATCCCTCGCGAAAAGGGAGTACGTAAAGGGTGCATCTATGCCGGAAACGCCCAACTGATAGGAAATGTAATCGTTGAGATAGAACTGTGATGCTTTTTGGAGGCTGTCCAAGCTTATCTTCACTTCAGAAGTGTCCTTTCTGATGGTGTTCCCTATGGTGTAGGTGAGGGAATTGAACTGCGAGAGTTCCTCCCCTATATGGGTCCTGGCCCCATCCATTTTTTCGGAGAACTGTGCCTTGGCCAATCCGAGACCCACCCTCAAATATTGGTACTGAACCACAAAAAGGCCCACCACGGACACCACAAAAACAAAAACATACAGATTTCTCTTGGTCAGCATGGTGCTAAATAAACAAAAAAACACCAGCTATTTACGCCTTGGTTAAGCGTATTAATCTTTCATTAGTCTTTTTGTCTTTTCCTTAATCCATTCCTATCCTGCAGAACCCTATCTTGGCCCTGAGTTTAGTTAGATACAATACATTCACAGTAGCGAATCCATCAAGCCGACCCTAAAGGGTCGGTTTTTTGTTTGTCCCTTTTGCCTCGTGAGTGTCCCCATAACTTCTTATCGTTTATCTTTACACTCCAAATTTTAGGCATGTTCAGTTTTTTTCAGAAGAAAACCTATCTGGTCGATTATCTACATGGTCTGGTGGATATGCACAACCATATCCTTCCCGGTATTGATGACGGGGCAAAAACGGTCGATGACTCCATGAAGCTGATCAAAGGGTTCGGTGAAATGGGCGTTACCCGTTTTATCTGCACGCCCCACATCATGCACAACCATTACGATAATACCCCAAAAACCATCAAAGAGGCCTATAAGACTTTGATGGCCACATTGGAAAAGAGTGATCTTTCCCATACTTCCATCGCATATGCGGCAGAGCATATGATCGATGACAACTTCGAGCCGATTCTGGAAAACGGGCAGGTCATAGCCCTGAAGGACTCTTTTCTTTTGGTCGAAATGTCGTACCTGCAGCCTTCGTTCAATTTTGACATTGCCGTGGAGAAGATGGCCAAACTCAAATATTTTCCTGTTCTGGCCCATCCGGAGCGGTACATGTACTTTCATCAAAAATATGGGACCTATAAAAAAATGAAGGCCAATGGCATACAGTTCCAGTTGAACCTGTTGTCATTGACACCCGAGTCTTACGGTAGTGGTGTACAAAAAATGGCCCTGAAACTATTACAGGACCATTTGGTTGATTTTGTGGGTTCCGATGTGCACAATGTTCGTCAATTGGAACTCTTGAAGGAAATTAGGCTGCAAAACAAGACTTTGAACCTTTTGCTTCCCGTCATCGAAAATACAATCGAGACTTTTTATTGATCAAGAAAAGCTCCACCATTTTTTGATGGTCTTTCCATAGCCATAGCCATATTTTCCGCCATAGCCCAAGTTGGATGGCTTTACCCCATTGACCACGAAGGACAGGTTTTTGAGCTTGCCTTCTTTTTTGAGTTTCAAGGGGTAATCCATGACCTTTTTCTCTGTTGACATCGCTTTGACCACATACAAAATTTGGTCGGCGTACTCGCTGATCAATAATGTGTCCGTCACAACCATCAAAGGTGCGGTGTCCACGATTACATAATCATATGTCTGTGATGCGCTTTCAAAAAGTTTCCCCATCCTATCGTTCATTAATAATTCTGCTGGATTGGGTGGAATTGTGCCAGAAAAGATGATATCTATTCTGTTTTCATTGATTTGTGTTGGGGTTGCAATATCATCAATATCCAGCCCGGAATTGACCAAATATTCGGTCAAACCTTTTTTGGAAGCCCTCTTCTCCCCCATCGTCAGTTCGTCTCTTGAAAAGAAATCATAAAGCTTGGGGTTTCTAATATCCGCCCCGATCAGGAGTACTTTTTTACCCGTGTTGGCATAGACCGTGGCCAAGTTGGATGAAACAAATGTTTTTCCTTCACCCGGGATGCTTGATGTAATGAATATGAGACTGCCCTTTGATTGATTTCCTTTGGAACTTTGGATGTAATTTAAATTGGTCCGAAGTATCCTAAGGGATTCTGCCAAAACGGAACGGTCATCCTTTTTGATTATCTTACTTTCTTTGTTGCCCACTTTGGGCAATTCAGCTATAACGGGTATATCATCCCCCAACAAGCCTTCCAATTCTTGCTTGCTGTGAATCTTATTGTCCAAGATACCACCTACATATATGAACAAAAAGGGAAACATGATGCCCAAGCCAAAACAGGCTATGTAGTTCATCATTTTATTAGGTGAAACAGGGGCCGAACTTGTGCTATAGGCAGCATCCACAATCGAGGATGGAGGGGATGCGGAAGCAAATGCTATCTGAGCCTCCTCCCTTTTCTCGAGAAGGTACAGGTACAAGGATTCCGTAGTCTCCAATTTTCTTGTGATATCCCTAAGCGCCCTTTCGTTACTGGGAGCCGAATAAATTCTACTATTGATCCTGGACTGTTGTTTGGCCAAGCTATTCATTTGGAGTTCCAGACTGTTCGTGGTGTTGTTCAAACTTGAGAGCAGGCTTCGTTTTAGACTGCTCAACTCCCTATCCAAATTCTGGACAACAGGGTTAAGGTCACTGGAACTTTCAAGGATCCTATTTCGCTCGGCGACAAGCTGGTTGTATCTTGCTGTTGTTCCTGACACCGATGGATCCGAAAGACCAAGGTTGGATGGCAATACTTCATACCCGTTCTGGTTCTCCACAATATCTTTCATGGAAGTGGCTATGTTCAACTGCAATGATGCGTTCTCCAACTCTTGCCTGTTGGCCATTCCCACATTCAGATTGATATTGGACTCAGATGATATATCGGTTATGCCCTTATCGGTTTTAAATTCTTCGGCAGATTGATCTACATTGTAGAGATTGGAATAAATCTCGGTAATCCTTGCGTCAATGAAGTTGGAGGTCTTGTCCGCCGCCATTTTCTTATCATCTATGGCGTTCTGATTATACACCTCGACCAACGTGTTGATAATGTCCTGTGCCCTTTTCTGTATCCTATCCTGCAAGTAGAGGGTCAAAATATTTGACCCCTTTTCAACGGGATTGATCATTATCCGGGCCCTATAATTATCCGCTACTACGGAAACAGGATTGATGACCACCTTGAATTCGTCCCCTTTGAAAGCTGCTATCTTTTCTGTGTTGGGAGTAATCACCATATCCCCAAGAGGTGTTGAGATATTGGAACCATAAGTGTTTGACTTATAGGGGGCCCCTTCATCCTGTTTGAAACCAAAAGTGGCATTGGAGGTCAGGTTTAGATAAAAAGTGAACCCTGATTTATGTACCACCGAGTCCGACTCAACAAAGTTCAGATTGAATGGAAGATTATTATAAATCTCTGAATCCAGTATATTCCCAAGTTTGAACACTTTTGTGTTCAGTTGAAGCTTGTTTACAACTTCTATGAGGTTGGATCTGGATTTAATGATTTCAATTTCGTCTATGATGGGGTTCCGCTGTCCCTGAAATGCACCCAAATCCTGAAAAATTGCCAACTCCGAAGTGCTGTTTTCCTCCGTAACGATCTTTATTCTGGCCAGGGCATCATATTGGGGCGCAGTGTATCTATTGTAAACAAACCCTAACAATAGAAACAAAAAAACAGATATGGCGAACCAATACCATTTTCCCGTGTATTGCCTTATAACTTCCTTAAAATCAATTTTATCAAAGGAGAATTTTCCGCTTTGAGAATTCATTTCACTCATCAACAACTAAAATTAACGTACTAGAATCAAAGTAGAGGTAATTGCCAAGGAAAGCAAAGAAATAAAAATCGTGGTCCTGTTGTCCAAAGATGACGCAGAAACTGCAGACTTGTTGGGCTCTACATAGACTACATCATTCTGTGTCAGATAAAAGGCCGGGGATTTCATCGCTTCTTTTGAGGTAAGGTCTATCTTGTTATATACCTTCACCCCATCAAAATCCCTGATGACCATTATGTTTTCCCTTTTTCCTTTAATGGTAAGGTCACCTGCAAGCCCCAAAGCTTCCAATATGGTGATTTGCTCACCGATAATGGGGTATGTGCCCGGGTTTCTCACTTCACCAAGAATGGTGACGGTAAAATTGCGCAAGCGTACATTTATGATAGGATCTTTTAAATAGGACGACAGTTCTTTACGCAAAAGGGATTTTACTTCCTCGGGTGACAGTCCTAAAATCTTTACCTTTCCAATCACTGGAAAATCGATTTCCCCATTCTTGTCCACCAGATAATCCAAACTTTCCGACTGACCATTGGCCGAAACACCGATTGTGAGGTTAAAAGGGGCACTTGCCTCTGGGTTGAGGGTTGCCACATAAATACTGACCACATCATCGACCTTGAACTTGGGTTCAAATGCGTTGTCGGCCACAATGGTCTCAAAATTCTGGGAATCTTGGAAATACACTATTTTCTTGGGAGACCCGCATGAGGCAATAAGTAGAATGAGAACCACACCTGCCAAACTTAATTTTGGTTTCATAGGGATGTCTATATTAATTGTTTAGTTGGGATACTTCCTTCAAATGCCCCTCGTTTTTAATTGCTGGGCTCTTGGGATTGTCCAATTTACAAAAATCGGAATTGTTAGAAATATATTCGGGAACAATACTTTTCATCAATTGTACCACATTGTCCTTGAAAAACAAATTGGAGATGCACAATTCATCGATCTTTGTCCGGGTCGCACTGTAATCAACTTCCCTTACCTTGCTGATCATGATCTTATCATGATAGGTTGGCAATGTGTTCTCTCCATTGGCGAGCAGCTCTTCGTATAGTTTTTCACCTGGTCTCAGCCCCGTGATCTTGATATCTATATCATCTGGGTAGTGGAGTCCCGAAAGTCTGATCATATTCTTGGCCAGGTCCATGATTTTCACGGATTCCCCCATGTCAAAAATAAATATCTCACCCCCTTTGCCCATTGCTCCAGCTTCCAAAACCAATTGGGAGGCTTCGGGAATGGTCATAAAGTAACGTGTGATATCCTTGTGGGTCACGGTCAGCGGACCTCCTTTTTCTATTTGCTTCCTAAAAAGCGGGATTACAGAGCCATTGGAACCCAGTACATTACCGAAACGGGTCGTAATGAACTTTGTTTTTCCCTCTTGTTGCCTGCAACTGATGTACATTTCTGCGATCCGCTTTGTGGCTCCCATGATATTAGTGGGGTTCACTGCCTTATCCGTAGAAACAAAAACAAACTTTTCCACATCATATTCCAAGGCAAGGTCTGCGATGGTCTTGGTTCCTGCCACATTTATCTTAACGGCTTCATACGGGTTTTGTTCCATCAACGGAACGTGTTTGTATGCCGCTGCATGAAAAATTCTGTCAGGGCGGTATTCTTCGAACAAAGTTCGCATTTTGTTCTTATCACGTATGTCGCCGACTATGGGTAAAAAATTGAAGAAGCCAGCCTGTTTCAACTCCTGTTGAAGATCGTAAAGTGCAGATTCCGCTTGATCGATCACGATCAACGAGCGGTAGTTGTACTTGCAGATTTGTCTCACCAACTCACTTCCAATGGAACCTGCCCCCCCCTGTGACCATGATGACCTTATCGTCAAAGTCTTTCATGACCTTACTGTTCTTGATCTCAATGGGAGGTCTGTCCAGAAGATCTTCAATTTGTACCCTTTTAATCTGCGATACCTTGAGCTCACCATTTATCCAATCCTCCACAGGAGGCACAATTTTCACCTTGACGGGAAGGTCCACAATTTCATTGACCAGTGTTCTCAATTGTTTTGGGCGGATACTCTGGATGGAGAATATAATTTCCGAGACTTTGTGGAACTTCACAAACTCCTCGGTCAAAATGGATTTGTCAAATACTTTTACCCCATTGATCTGTTTGCCCACTTTTTGCTGATTATTGTCAACAAACCCAATTACCTTCACACCCATCTGCGAATGGTTTGTCAAGGTATTGTAGGTGATGATGCCTGATTCGCCTGCCCCATAGATGATCAAATTCTTGACCGGCCCTTGGTTTCCGTTCATTAGATTTTCATATCCAATTTTGAACAGGTACCTGGACGCTGCCAGACTTATAAAGGTCAACAGGCTATTGATGATGATGATTGAAAGAGGGATGGTGAACCCATCGATCAAATTGTAATACCTATTGGCCATCACCACAGCTATCGTACCAATGCTCGCCAAACAAACGGCATTGAAAATAGCATATACGTCTTTGATTCCAGTGTGTCTGACCACTCCTTTGTAGCTCCCAGAAATAAGGAAAGCCAACATAAAGAGAAGCACCACTACTGGAAGTTGGGCACGAAAACTTTGTACATCAAAGTCAAAACTGAGGTTGAACCTTATGAAATAAGCCAAAATAAAAGAGGCCGAAACGATGCACAGATCAATAAAAAGCACTGTCCATTTGGAAGCATAACGTTTACCGTTCCTTAAAAAGTAGTCCTTTATCATCTGAGTACGCTTTTAATGATATCACAAATCCTTTCAAGGTCGCCTTCCTCCATGCTGGATCCGCTGGGCAAGCAAAGCCCTTTCTCAAAAAGATCTTCGCTGATGCCGTTCACATAGGAAGTGGACTTTTCAAAAACCGGTTGCAAATGCATGGGCTTCCACAATGGTCTGGATTCTATGTTCTCCTTTTCAAGAGCGATCCTGATTTTTTCCCTTGTTTGAAATGACGGGGTCAAGATGCAGGTAAGCCATCTGTTCGAGAAACTTTCCGCTGGTTCCTTGGCAAAGCTTATTTCAGGAATGTGGGAAAGATTTTCCACATAATACCCAAAATTGGCCCTTCTTGCTGCCACCCTCTCCTCCAGGACTTCCATCTGGCCTATTCCGATTCCGGCCAAAACATTGCTCATGCGATAATTATAGCCAATCTGGGAATGTTGGTAATGCGGGGAATTGTCCCTGGCTTGGGTAGCCAAAAAAACCGCCTTGTTCTTTAGATTTTCGTCCTTGCAAAGTAAGGCGCCCCCTCCTGAAGTGGTAATAATCTTGTTTCCGTTGAACGACAGGATGGAAATGTCCCCAAAACTGCCACAATGTTGTCCACGGTATGTACTGCCCAATGCCTCTGCACTATCTTCCAGAACAGGGATACCGTATTTCTGGGCAACCGCATGTACTTCATTCACCTTATAGGGCGTCCCATATAGGTGAACGGCCACTATGGCCTTGGGCTTCTTGCCTATGGCAAGCCTGTCTTTGATCGCATCTTCCAGAAGGTCCGGACAAATATTCCAGGTATCTTTTTCACTATCGATAAATATGGGGGATGCCCCTAGATAGGTTATTGGATTGGCCGAAGCTGCAAAGGTGAAACTCTGACAGAGCACTTCATCGCCGGTCCCCACGCCCAAAAGTTGTAATCCCAAATGTATTGCCCCCGTACCCGAGGTCAAACATGCTGCATGAACACCATTTCCCACATATTGTTCAATGGCATTCTCAAATTCGTGTACGTTGGGTCCGAGTGGTGCAATCCAATTTGTCTCAAAAGCATCATTGACATAGGCCCTTTCATTTCCGCCCATATGCGGCGGCGATAGCCATATTTTTTTAAGTATAGTGGTTTCCATTTCAGTTTTGGGTTGATACAAGTAGGTGAGGTTTTATTTTTCGAAGGTAAAAGTAACAGTAAAATTGGCCTTTCAAATCATTTCAACCCACAATTCGCCGAACATGAAAAAAAATCGATTAAGTGTCCATCTGCAATAAAAACACTGTCCAAAATCAGCCCTGACACTTTGATAAAACAAATTTAGACCAATAAATTGGGTCCATTTTTTAATCTTTGTAGAGAAATAAACATTCAAAAAATCGAAAGAATGAAGATACTGGTCACTGGTGCGGCAGGTTTCATCGGCTATCATGTAGCACTTAAGCTATTGGGGCACCAACATACGGTGGTCGGTCTGGACAATCTCAACGATTATTACGATGTCAATCTGAAACTTGCACGTCTGGAACAATTGGGAATAAGTTCAAAAGATGCACAGGACTTTCATAAAAGAACATCCAGTTCCAAATACAGTGGATTCCATTTTATACGGATGGACCTGGAAGATCGTGAGCAGCTTCCCAAATTGTTCGCAAAAGAAAATTTTACCGTGGTGTGCAATCTCGCTGCGCAAGCAGGTGTGCGCTACAGCCTTGAAAATCCTGAATCGTACATTGACAGTAACATAGTGGGGTTCTTGAATGTTTTGGAATGTTGCCGAAATTACAATATACAACACTTGGTCTATGCCAGCAGTTCCAGTGTGTATGGGCTCAACAAGAAAGTCCCTTTTGAGACCACCGACCCGGTGGACCATCCCATCAGCTTGTATGCCGCTTCCAAAAAAAGCAATGAACTCATGGCCCACACATACAGTCATCTATATGGATTTAGGACTACGGGGCTTCGCTTTTTCACTGTTTACGGTCCATGGGGCAGGCCCGATATGGCGCTCTTCCTGTTCACAGAGGCCATCGTGCAAGGAAATCCCATCAAGGTATTCAATAATGGAAAAATGGAACGGGATTTCACTTATATAGATGATATTGTGGAAGGGGTGACCAAAATCATCGAGGATGGTTATGTTGGTACCCCTCCTGAAAGACCAACATATAAAATATATAATATTGGCAACAGTAAGTCCGTAAAACTCATGGATTTTATCGAAGCCTTGGAAAAAAGCCTCGGCCTAGAAGCCCAAAAAGAATTCTTGCCCATGCAACCGGGCGACGTTGAAAAAACTTGGGCGAATGTTGACGACCTTGCAAGGGATTATGGCTATACACCCGATACCTTGGTCAAAAATGGCATATCAAAATTTGTGGCATGGTACAAGGACTACCATAAGATAGGCCCACAATGACCCTGTTCCCTTTCAATATGATCTATAGGTAGAAGGTCAAGATTTTCTTTTTTTGATAATTGGGGCTGTAGCAAGGAGATTTACAGGTGCAGCACTAAAAATGCAATTCATCCGTTTTATGAAAAGTTCATCTAAAACCAATATGGTTTTGATATGTTTTCTTGATATTTGCCTGAAATTCCCTTAATCGTCTATGGATATATCTCATCTCAACCTCAATCAAAACAATCATATATTGGTCACAGGAGGGGCCGGCTTCATTGGATCCAATCTTTGTGAAGCTTTATTGGGAAATGGCAACAAGGTGACTTGTCTGGACAATTTCGCAACGGGAAAACGGGAAAATATCACCCATTTGATGGACGATGCAAACTTTACATTGATAGAAGGGGACATCCGGATTTTGAAAGATTGCCAGAGGGCCTGTAAAAATGTTGATTTTGTATTGCACCAAGCAGCCCTTGGATCTGTACCAAGATCCATCAATGATCCCATTACCAGCAACGATGTCAATGTTTCCGGTTTCCTGAACATGCTTGTTGCTGCACGCGATGCCCATGTGAAACGATTTGTATATGCGGCAAGCTCCTCCACCTATGGTGACTCGGAGTCGTTGCCAAAGGTAGAGGATGTCATTGGGAGGCCATTGTCCCCCTACGCCATCACCAAATATGTCAACGAACTGTATGCGGATATATTCTCCAAGACCTATGGCCTATCCACCATCGGCCTACGATACTTCAATGTATTCGGGAGAAAACAGGACCCCAATGGGGCTTATGCTGCCGTTATCCCTAAATTTGTGATGCAACTCATGCAGCATGAGTCGCCGGTTATAAATGGTGACGGTTCTTTTTCCAGGGATTTCACTTACATAGATAATGTGATCGAAATGAACATCAGGGCGATAACCTCTGAGAATGAAATGGCATTGAACACTGTGTACAATGTGGCTTTCGGGGAAAGGACCGACCTGAACGAACTGGTCGCATTGCTCAAGGAATATTTGGGCGAATATGATGCCAAGATTAAAAATATTGAAATAGAATATGGCCCAAGCCGTCAAGGGGACGTTCCCCATTCCCTTGCATCGATCGATAAAGCTAAAAAGTTATTGGGCTATAGTCCCAAATATGATATGAGATCAGGGTTAAAAGAAGCCGTGAACTGGTATTGGGAGAACCTGAAGTAGAAATAAAAATCTAAAAAGAAAATGAACTTAACAATCATCGGAACAGGCTATGTGGGCTTGGTAACAGGAACCTGTTTTGCTGAAATGGGAAATACGGTTACCTGTGTTGACATTGACAGCAAAAAGATTGAAAATCTGAGGAAAGGCATCATCCCCATATACGAACCAGGATTGGAAGCCATGGTACAACGCAATGTGGACAATGGGACCTTGTTCTTCAGCACAAAATTAGAAGACTCCCTTGGAGATTGTGACATGGCCTTCATTGCAGTGGGAACCCCTATGGGAGAAGATGGATCGGCCGACCTGAAATATGTCTTGGACGTTGCGTCCGAAATAGGCAGGCACATGTCCCACCCCTTGATCGTAGTGGATAAATCCACAGTACCTGTTGGGACAGCGGACAAAGTCAAAGAAGTTATACAACAAGAGCTTGAAAAGAGAGGAAAGGACATTGAATTCCATGTAGTTTCCAACCCAGAGTTTCTCAAAGAAGGCGACGCCATCAGTGATTTTATGAAACCTGACCGGGTCGTGGTAGGAACGGAGGACAAGAACACCGCAGAGAAAATGCGGCAGTTGTACAGCCCATTTTTTAGAAGCAGTATGGACCGTATGCTCGTGATGGATGTTCGTTCCGCAGAAATGACCAAATATGTGGCGAACGCCATGTTGGCCACCAAAATCTCGTTCATGAACGAAGTGGCCAACATCTGTGAGCTCGTAGGGGCAGATGTGAACAAAGTGCGTATCGGAATCGGGTCGGATAGCCGTATCGGCTACAGTTTCATCTATCCTGGAAGTGGTTATGGCGGGTCGTGTTTCCCCAAGGATGTAAAGGCATTGAAGAAAACCGCCGAACAGAACGGCTACAATGCGCAATTGTTGCATGCCGTGGAAGATGTAAACGATAGACAGAAATTTGTTGTGGCCAACAAGGTCATCAACCATTTTGGTGAAAATTTGAAGGGAAGGACCTTTGCCGTTTGGGGATTGTCGTTCAAGCCGGGAACCGATGATATGCGTGAGGCCCCTTCCATCTATATCATCAAAAAATTGACCGATCTCGGTGCCAAGATAAAGGCGTATGACCCCAAAGCCATCCATGAGGCCAAAGAATTCTATTTGAAGGATGTAGGGAACATCGAATATGTCTCATCCAAGTATGAAGCTTTAAAAGATGCAGATGCCCTCCTCTTGCTCACCGAATGGAAGGAATTCCGGTCCCCTGATTTCAATTCCCTCAAAGAAAATCTGAAGACCCCGATAATTTTTGATGGCCGTAACCAATATGATGGTGAAAGGCTTGAGCAACTTGGGTTCACATACCACCAAATCGGGAAATAGTGAAACCAAAAGCCTATCCAAAAAACTCGCTAGACAACAATCATATATGAACAATATCAAAATTGCCGTAATAGGTTTGGGATATGTGGGCCTGCCGTTGGCACGCCTATTTGCTACAAAGTATCCCGTTGTAGGTTTTGACATCAACGAAAAACGTGTCAAGGAACTACAATCTGGAAAGGACACAACACTTGAAGTGGAAGATGACATATTGAAATCCGCCTTGGTGGACAAACTACCAGAAACCAAAGGGCTATACTGTTCTTGCAAATTGGAAGACATTTCCAGTTGCACTATTTATGTGGTCACTGTTCCTACCCCTGTGGACAGGAACAATAGGCCCGATCTGACTCCATTGTACAAAGCCAGTGAAACGGTGGGAAAGGTACTCAAAAAAGGAGACATCGTCATTTATGAATCCACTGTTTATCCAGGGGCTACTGAGGAAGAATGCATCCCTGTACTTGAGCGCATAAGCGGTTTGACCTTCAACGAGGATTTTTATGCCGGCTATTCCCCTGAACGCATCAATCCCGGGGACAAGGAACATACCGTTGAGAAGATATTGAAGGTCACTTCCGGCTCCACTCCTGAAATCGGGAAGATTGTCGATGGGCTGTACGCTTCCGTGATCACGGCCGGGACGCACTTGGCGCCTACCATCAAGGTCGCAGAGGCGGCCAAGGTGATTGAAAATTCCCAGAGGGACATCAACATAGCCTTTGTGAACGAACTGGCCAAAATCTTCAATCTGATGGATATCGATACCCATGCGGTGCTGAAGGCTGCCGGCACCAAATGGAACTTCCTGCCCTTTAAGCCCGGATTGGTGGGTGGGCACTGCATTGGGGTAGATCCTTATTATTTGGCCCAACGTGCACAGGAGTTTGGCTATCATCCTGAGATCATCCTCGCAGGAAGACGCTTGAACGACAGTATGGGAGGCTATGTAGCTTCCGAAATCATCAAACTGATGGTAAAAAAAGACCTTCGGATCAAGGGTGCAAAAATATTGGTGCTTGGAATCACTTTTAAGGAAAACTGTCCGGATGTCCGAAACACCCGGGCCGTGGATGTGATAAAGAACTTAATGGACTATGGCACCGAAGTTACCATTTATGATCCTTGGGCGGATCCCTCTGAGGTTGCCCATGAATACGGCCTTGACACCACCAAGGAAATGCCACAGGATACATTTGATGCGGTGGTTCTTACCGTGGCGCACAAGAAATTTATGGACATGGGGCTGCGGTCCCTGCTTAACAACAACGGAATTCTGTACGATGTCAAGGGAGTTGTCACAGAAGCTGTGGAAGGTAGCCTATAATTTACAACCAAAACCAGCTAGACACCAAATACTGCCATGAGTCAGATCAAGAAAGGGGCTTTGCTCAATTATGTTAGTATCTTTTTGACCAATGTCATTGGTCTGGTACTTACACCATTTATCATTAAATCCTTGGGGGATGCTGAATATGGCATATATACCACTATTGGGGCTCTTATTGGCACTTTTTCTGTACTAGATTTTGGTCTGAACAATACCATAATACGTTTTGTGGCCAAATACCAAGCTGAGAAAAATGTCAAGGAAGAGCAAAATTTCTTGGCGATAACCATGATCATGTACTTGATTATTTCATGTATCGTCTTGTTAGTTGGCTTTGGAATCTATTTTAATTTAGATCATTACTTTACCGCCATGAGTAATGAAGAGATTCAACTGGCAAAAACTTTGTTCCTCATATTGATATTCAACATTGCCATCGGACTTCCAGGAGGAGCTTTTACAGGTATTTGTCTTGGTTATGAAAAATTTACATTTCCCAAATCATTAAGCATTTTCAGATATATCTTGCGATCATTAATGGTTGTAGGCTTGCTTTTTTGGGGTGGAAAATCTTTATCCATTGTAATTCTGGATTCCGTTTTCAATGTACTTATAATTCTTATTACCTTCTATTATGTAAATTACAAATTGCATGTAAAAATCAAGCTTCATTCCTTTGAGAGTAAATATGTTAAGAAAATATTCAGTTATTCCGTTTGGATATTTATATATAGCATAGTGGCTCAGTTTCAATGGAAGGCAGGACATATAGCGCTCGGAAATATATCAGCTCCAGAAGTATTGAGTATTTATGCCGTTGGTTTGATGCTTGGAGGGTATTATGGTGCTTTCTCTAGTGCCATTACCAGCGTTTTTGTACCTAGAGCGACCCAGATGATAGTTTCAGGTGCCAGTTCTGAAAGCTTAACGAATGAAATGATCAAAATAGGCCGGATTTCTCTTTTTGTCCTCATGTTTATTTTCGGAGCTTTTGTCTTATACGGAAAGCAATTCATTTCCTTATGGGTGGGTGATAATTATAACCTTTCATGGATCATTGCCCTGCTTATCATGCTTGCATACACCATCCCTTTGGTACAGGGATTTACCGGGCCTCTAATAGAAGCAAAGAATAAAGTTGCTTTTAAATCAATCACTTATTTGGTCTTTTTACTATTAGGAACCCTTTTGGGATATTTTATGGCGCTTAACCATGGTGCTATGGGAATGATTGCCGGAACTATTATAGGATGGGTAGTAGCCCAGAACATCATGAATGTTTTTTACCATAAAACTCTGGATTTAAATATTTTCAGATTTTTCAAAGAAACATTTAGTAGAATATTGCCATCCCAAATATTAATAATGTTGGTTGGGTTTCCTATAATGTTGATCCCTGGCAGTGGTTGGTTGAATTTTATTTTGAAAATTGGACTATATGGTGTTGTTTATTTTTCTGCCATGTACTTTTTAGCTGTAAACAAATATGAAAAAGGCCTTATTGCCCAACTAATCCAAAAAATCCCAAAATAATTCAAAATGCTTTTTTTTATTCGAAATTTAATTTGGAGAGTTTTAGGGGTGGATTTTAGACAAACTCTTAGAATTCATGATTATGTTTTTTTAAAAAATGACCCTTACACCACTATGGGGCACAGAACATACGAAAATGGTGCCATGGTGTGGAGATGGACAAACAGTCCTATTACTGTTGGCAAATATTGCAGTATAGCTAATAATGTCAGGTTCATTGCAGATGAAGGTTACCATAAAAGTTCCCAAATAACATCATTCCCTTTAGCTATAAACCTTTACAAAAACGCACCCATATCTGAGCATAAAATCAAAATTGAAACCCTGAGTGAAAAACAAAAATCAGGTATAACCATCGGAAATGATGTTTGGATTGGGATGAACAGTATCATTTTACCTGGTGTACATATCGGTGATGGAGTTACGATAGCCGCTAACTCAATAGTCACCAAAGATGTGCCAGATTATGCTGTAGTTGGCGGAAACCCTGCCAAGGTCATAAAATTCAAGTTCAATAAAGAACAAATAGACGCACTTAAAAAAATAAGTTGGTGGAATTGGGATGAAAAGATTATAAAAGAAAGAATTAATGATTTTTATATGGAAACGGAAAACTTCATTCAAAAACATCAATTATGAAAAAGATATTGTTTCTCATTGAATCCTTGCATTTGGGTGGTGCTGAAAAAAGTTTGATAAGTTTATTGAACAATATTGACCTTTCAAGATATGATTTGGAAATATTATTATACAAACAAGGCGGGGAATTTGAAAAATTCGTTCCCAAGGACGTAAAGAAATCCTATATAGATTATGTGCCCAGTATTGGTGAAAGATTGAAATTTAAAGTCTTTAAACTGCTAAATACCAATAGAAAATACCACAACGCCCAACTTCTATGGAAATCAATCAAATCCTCCATACCAGAGCATGAAAGACAATATGACATTGCAATTGCTTGGGGGCAAGGTTTCGCCACTTACTTTGTATCAAAAAAAGTCCGTGCATCAAAAAAAATTGCTTGGGTGAATATCGATTATGAAAAAGCAGGATATTATGCTCCCCAAGATGAGTTGATTTATAAGGAGTTTGATAAAATAATCGGTGTTTCTCCGTTCGTGAAAGAGGAAATGAAAAAAACCTATCCCAACTACAGCGTAATGTTTATAAGGGATATCGTTGATGAGGTTGAAATTTATTCTTGGAGTCAACAAAAAAAAGAGATTGAATTTAATACAGAAGAACTTAATATCGTCTCTGTTGGGAGGTTGGCAAAACAAAAATCTTTTCAATTTGCAATCGAAGCAATTGATATCGTTAACAAGAAAGGGCACAAGGCCCACCTCTATATCATTGGAGAAGGTCCAGAAAGGGGGTATTTGGAATCATTGATTTCGGAGAAAGGTATGTCAGGTCAGGTCACCCTACTTGGTTATTTGGAAAATCCATTTCCATACATTAAAGATTGTGACATCTATCTCCAATCGTCCATTTTTGAAGGTCTCGGGAGGACAATCATCGAGGCAGGCATTTTAAACAAACCCATTGTCACCACCAATTTTCCGACCGCATCTCAAATCCTCACGAATAATGAGACAGGTATTATTGTAGGAATGGAGCCATCTGAAATCGCAAGTGGAATAATAAGGCTAATTTCTGACAATGACCTTAAAGAAAGGCTTGTCAAAAATCTCAGGGAACAATCACAAAAGGAAACACAAAAAACCTTGGATGCCATGTACCAACTTTTTGACGAAGTCTAACACAAACCGCAAAACCGTGGAAGGAAAAAAAGACAAGAAAATTTTGACTATCACATGCCATGATGTGTACAACTATGGTGCAAGTTTGCAAGAATATGCACTTCTGGAGTTCCTAAAACAAGAAGGACATATCAGCGAAACCATTAATTATAAGCCTCCTTATTTAAGTAACCATTTCAATCTTTGGCAGGTTTCGCATCCTTTTTTTGAAAGAAATTTGATTACCAAATCAATCTATCTGGTACTTAAACTCCCAAAACGATTGATCAACAGGATCAGAAAAAGAAATTTTGACCGATTTACCCAAAAATACATTCCATCTACCAAAAAACTCTATCAGAACAATGATGAGTTAAGAAAGCAATTACCGGATGCGGAAGCTTATATTTGTGGAAGCGATCAAATATGGAATTCTTTTTTCGAAAATGGCAAAGATCCTGCTTTTTATCTAGACTTTGTGCCCAACAACAAATTAAAGATTTCTTATGCCGCTAGTTTTGCTATAGACAATCTGGAAGAATCCATAAAACCGTTCGTCAAGGAAAAGATCTCTCGACTGGACCAAATATCGGTTCGGGAGACTTCAGGGGTTCGAATCCTGAATGATTTAGGTATAAAAAATGTCACGCAAGTATTGGATCCCGTTTTTCTATTGGACAAGGCCCATTGGGCTAATATTGCGAGACCAAAAAAAGAACTCCAAGATTATATTTTTATATACGATTTTGATTATAACCCATCCATACAACAATTTGCCGAAAGCGTAAGAAGTTCCAAGGGATACAAAATTATCAGTATGAACGAACTCAATAAGTATGCTGACCATAACTTCTACTTAGAAGGTCCTGAAATCTTTTTGGACTTAGTCAAGAACGCTAAAATTGTAGTTGCCAATTCCTTTCATGCGGTGGCATTTTCCATCATTTTTCAGAAGGAGATTGTGGTTTTTAATAGAAAGGAAGCCATAAATACACGTATGAGGGACCTTCTAGAGCTTTTTCATATTAAAAATCGTCTTTTTGGTAAAAATGATGTTGTATCTCTGGACAAACTTGTAACAATCGATTACAGTGGAATCCAACATATAATCAAAGAGAACATAGACCACTCCAAAACCTATTTAAGAAAGGCCCTGGAACTTTTGCCAAATGATTGATATATACTCATGAAGCTTTTATACATTACAAATCAAATCAGTGGTTCTGGAGGTCTGGAAAGGGTCCTCTCTATAAAAGCAAGTCATTTTGCAGATGAACTTGGCCATGAAGTGCATATTGTTACTTTAAATGATACGCACGATTCCATTTTCTTTAAGTTCAGTCCAAAAATACAGCTTCACAACATCAGTTTGAGAAATTCCACCATAGCTTATATGCTAGGATACTTTAAAGGTGTAAAGAAAATCATTTCAGATATTGACCCTGATATTATTTTGGTGTGTGATGACGGTATAAAAGGTTTTTTTGTTCCATTCTTCAATAATGGCAAAACCATTGTCTATGAAAGACATGTTTCCAAGGTGGTGGAACAGGGCGAAGGCAAAGGTTCCTTTTCTAAAAGGATATCCACTAAAATCAAATATAAGTTAATGGATATTGGAGCAAAAAAGTTTGATTCTTTTATAGTGCTCACCGAGGGAAACAGGAAAGAGTGGAAATCACCAAATGTAAGGGTAATAGCCAACCCTTTGCCAATTTTTCCAGAAGGTGTATCTGCTTTGACCGAAAAAAAAGTTATAGCTGTCGGAAAACATTGTTATCAGAAGGGATATGATCGATTATTGATGGCATGGGAAGTAGTTACAAAACAACATCCTGATTGGACCCTGGAGATATTTGGTTTATCCCACCCCAAGCATAATCTTGATCAATGGTCAAAAAATCTCCGAATAGACCATACCGTTAATCTTAAGTCCCCAGCCAAAGACATTTACAATCATTATTTAAATTCCTCTTTCCATGTCCTCTCTTCAAGATATGAAGGTTTTGGTATGGTGATCATTGAGGCTATGGCATGCGGGCTTCCCTCCATATCCTTTGATTGTCCACACGGTCCATCGGATATTATAACAGATCATCATAATGGCCTTTTGGTTGAAAACGGAAACATCGAAGAAATGGCCAACTCCATATGTAAGCTCATTGAAGATGAGAATCTAAGAAAACGACTGGGCCATAATGCAAAAATATCCGTAGGTCGATACAAAATAAGGGAAATAGGGAACGTCTGGAACAATCTTTTCTTGGAGCTGGCCAATAGGCATTAGGGCATTTTGACCAAAGTATAGACCATTCAAGGAAAACTATTCACCATACCTCAACAAATATATTAATTTAGAGGTCGAAACCATTGCTGCTCAATCCAACTGACGAACTCAACCCGAATGAAGACCATTGTTATTTTAACGGACCAACTCCATAAAATAGGGGGAATAAACAGTCTCATTCAATTAAAGGCCAATCATTGGGCCACTAAAAAGGGATATGAAGTGCATGTTGTGACCACAGAACAAGCCGGAAACCGACCCTTTTATGATTTCGACCCCAAAGTGGGATTGCATGATCTGAATATCAACTATGACAGGGCCCAAAGCTATTTTGGTAAAGAAAATTTTCCGAAAGTGGCCCAAAACCTCAGGGCCCTCCAAAAATTGGAAAGAAAATTAAAGCCTGATCTGATCATCATTGCGAATCATATACCCGTTACTTTTTTTTTCCCTTTGTTGCGGACAAAGGCCAAAATTTTAAAAGAATACCACTACACCCAATATTTTCGGTCGAAACAAAGTGTCACACTTTTCAAGAGGTTTGAAAAATTCATCGAATCCAAGCTCGATTTTCAGGTTGTATTGAACAAGGAAGAAAAATCGTTCTACGATTCAAACAAGGTCTTTCATATTCCCAACCCTATCCCTTTTTCAAGCTTGGAACAGCCGGAATTTGGCAAAAGGGAAAAAGTGGCCATGGCCGCTGGACGAATTTCCCCAGTGAAACGATTTCATGTTTTATTGGAAATCTGGTCAAAATTCAAAAAGAATGATACCGAGTGGAAATTGGAAATATATGGGGACGGTCCTGAGAATGACATGGAAAGGCTCAATGATCAAATCAGGGAATTGGGAATTATGGACTCGGTCCAAATATTGCAACCTGTTAATAATCTACCAGAAATCATGCGCACCAGGGGAATCTATTTGATGACTTCTGAACAGGAGTGCTTTCCCATGGTTTTGTTGGAAGCGCAGGCATCTGGATTGCCCCTTATATCTTTTGATTGTCCTACGGGACCGCGCAATATTGTCCAATCAGGAAAAAATGGGATGTTGGTGGAGATGGACAATCAAGCTTCCTTTGTTGATGCAATGATAAAATTAACCTCAGATGAAAATCGAAGATCGGGGTTGGCCAAAAATGGGTTTCAATCGGTCCAGCAATATCTTTTGGACAATGTCATGCAATCCTGGGAAGATAACATTTTAAGCAAAATTTAATGAGGAGATATTTTTTACTTGCTTACCAATTTGCCTTTATACTCCATGGGCTGGTTTTTGTAAAATCTTCCCAACGGGACTTGATCATTGCTGATGTTTATGGTCCAAACCAACAACCGTCCAGCAAATGGAAGATATTTTTTGATCTCCTGTATAAATTGGCCTCGGACACTTACTTTAGAACCTTGTTCTATTTTAGGACAAGAGGATTATTGAGCCATCTTTTACGAATTTTTTTTCCTAGGGACAAACGGTTCACCATTGACATCAATACCCGCTTGGGTGGGGGTGTTGTTTTGGCACATCCATACAGTAGCATCATCAATGCGGAAACTATTGGCGATAATTTATATATCAATCAATTGGTGACGATAGGGGAAAACAATGGGCTTCGTCCAAAAATAGGCAACAATGTGAAATTATATACCAATGCCACCATAATCGGTGGCATAACCATCGGCGATAATGTGGTGGTCGGGGCCGGTTCAGTGGTGGTCAAGGATGTGCCCTCCAATTGTATTGTTGCCGGAAACCCGGCAAAAATCATCAAATCTATAGAATAGGCTATGTTCTCTTTTATACCTCTTGAATCATATTATCCCATATACATCAATATTTGTCTGTTCTTGGTGGTCTTTACCTTGTTCCACACCTTGACCTTAAAAATGGACAACCACACTAACTTGACCTTTATCAATTTGGCAGGTCTGTTTTTGTTGTGCTTCATTATACTCTACATGGGACAGCGAGAAATAAGTGGAAGATTTTTCGGAGATACTGTCAATTATGCACATGCATATCAAAATTATGTCTTAGGGGGCCAAATTGAAAAAGATACCGATCTTGGATGGCATTATTTTATGAAGTTAATGGCGTCTTTTACCACTATTTCAACATTTTTTACTGTTGTGGCTTTTATTTACACCTTCCCGCTGTACAAGATTTCCGTTACCTATTTTGGTCAATATTGGTATTATGCCTTTATCATGTTCCTAGTTTCCTTTTCCTTTTGGACCTATGGAGTAAACGGTATCAGAAATGGAGCCGCCTGTTCATTGTTCCTCTGGGGATTGTGCCATGAAAACAAGAAACTTGTAATGGCACTGTTCTTCTTTCTGGCGGTATCCTTCCATAAAACACTGCTGCTTCCTGTGGCTGCCTATTTGGTTACCTATGTTTACAACAATCCCAAATTCTTTTTTTGGGGATGGGTGTTGTGCATTCCTTTGTCACTTGCGGCCGGTGGAGTATGGATCAATCTATTTGCGAGTTTGGGATTTGGGGACGATAGGCTTTCCGGGTATTTGACATCAAGCTCTGCCGATGGCACGTTTTCCAGTACCGGCTTTCGGTGGGATTTTCTGTTCCACTCAGCCTTTGCCGTTTTTGCAGGTTGGTATTTTGTGTTGAAGCGAAATTTCCATGACAGTGTGTACAATAAGCTTCTGATCACTTATTTGATTTGTAATGGGTTCTGGATTTTGGTAATCAAAGCGAATTTTTCCAACCGTTTCGCCTATCTGTCCTGGTTTATGATGGCCATTGTGATCATTTATCCATTGCTAAAAAAACAATTTTTCGAGAATCAGCATTTTATGATAGGTAAAATAATAGTGGCTTATTTTTCCTTCACCTATTTAATGTACTACATCTATTATGCATAAACCTATCATGAAGACTTTAACAATATTCACTCCATCCTTCAATAGAGCTTATTGCTTGGAACAACTCTACAATAGCCTCATTGGTCAAACCAATCAGGATTTTTGTTGGTTGATCATTGATGATGGCTCAATTGATAACACCAAAGAATTAGTCCAGTCATGGATCAATGAGAATAAGATCAACATACAATACCATTACCAAGCAAACCAGGGAATGCACGGTGGCCATAATTCCGCTTATAAATTAATCGAGACTGAATTGAATGTATGTATCGACTCCGATGATCATATGCCCTTAAATGCAGTTGAACTGATTCTAAAACAATGGGACAAAATCAAGGATAACAAAAAATTGGCTGGCATTATAGGTTTGGATGCAGATAAATCCGGAAAAATACTAGGAACCAAATTACCTGAGGGTCTTGTTGAATCAACCCTCTACGATTTGCACCATAAACATAAGGTTAAAGGTGACAAAAAGTTGGTTCTTCGAACATCCGTTGTGAAAGAATTTCCGCCCTACCCTATTTATGAGAATGAACGACTTGTTCCTTTAGGGACCTTATACCTTCAAATCGACCAAAAATACAAGTACCGATGTGCGAATGAAGTGTACTGTATAGTGGAATATTTAGATGACGGATCCTCCAGAAACATCTTGAAACAATATAAAAGAAGTCCTAAAGGTTTTTTATATGCCAGAGTCATTGAAATGAAATATTCCAAGTCATGGCCACATACATTTACAAGGGCTATGCATTATGTATCCTCATGTATTTTCATAAAGAGGTGGAATATTTTATCCGGCAATCCAAAAAAACTGACAACCATTCTTGCATTACCCTTTGGAATCATTTTACATATATATATACTCTTCAAAATTAGAAAATGAGGATACTTCATATTGCCAATAGCCTACATACCGGTGGTGCCGAAAAATTACTCTTGGAAACTATACCCAGGCTTAACCAAGAAAAGGACATGACCGTAGATTTATTGTTGCTCTGTGGGGACAATCAACCTTTTTTAAGTTTGATACGCTCTTTAAACGCGAATAGGACATTCTGCTTGAGCAAGAACAGAATATATGATCCTTTCTTCATTTTTAAAATTTTACCCTATTTAAAAAAATACGATATAGTCCATGTACATCTATTTCCTTCACTGTACTGGGCAGGAATAGCAAAATTTTTGTCTTTCTCCAAGGTGAAAATGGTATATACAGAACACAATACAACCAATAGAAGAAGAAAGAATATAGTTTTCAAATATCTGGATCGACTGGTATATGCCAATTTTAGAAAAATCATAACCATCTCACCCGATGTTGATAAGAATATCAAAATCCATCTAGGAGCAAAAAATGATAGTGAAAAATTTGTGCTCATCCCCAATGGCGTGAATATTGAAGCCATAAATAGTGCCATCCCAATCCCAAAATCCAAAATATCGCCTATCCTAGCAGATAGGTCCAAAGTCATTTTACAAGTATCCTCATTCACTCCACAAAAAGATCAGAAAACGGTAATCAAAGCCTTGCAGCTCTTACCGGAAAATTATTTTTGCTGTTTTGTTGGCGATGGTCCTACAAGGGACGAATGCAGAAATCTAGTGAACGAACTCGGTTTAAATGATAGGGTTATATTCTTGGGAATAAGAACAGATGTCTATCAACTTTTAAAATCAGTTGACTTTATAGTTCTTTCCTCTCACTTTGAAGGGCTATCCTTAGCCTGTATTGAGGGGATGGCATCGGGAAAACCTTTTATCGCATCCAATGTACCGGGACTTGGAAACATTGTAATGGATGCAGGTCTTTTGTTTCCTGAGGGTGACAGTCAATTGCTGGCAGAAGCAATTAAGAATCTTGAAGAAGATACAGAGTTGAACCAGACCGTTGTACAAAACTGTCAAAAAAGAGCCATGGAATATGATATTGGCGCCATGGTGGCCAAGACAATTGATTTATATGGTACAATCTTCAAAAAGCAACTATAAAAAACATTTTTAGGGAACAAAAAAGGATTCAATAGTTTGTACATATTGAATCCTTTCCACCTATATTGTTTTGTACTTAAATTATTACTGTTCCGTACATGTATTATTGGAAGAAATATTGACCGAACTAGAAAGCGAAACGCCATTTGCTTGTGTAATGCACTGCACATTCAATGGTGTTCGGGATGGGTAAATTGTAATACTATTATCAGCTACTGTACTGTTTGGAGCATCTGAATAAAACAATATACCATGTGCACCTATGGGCGCATTGATAATGTTTCCTGTCAGTTCCATATTTTCACCTCCGTTTATCTGCAAATCTCCAATATTGTTCTCAGAAAATTCAATAGAATTTGCTGCAATCAATACTCCCGGAGCACCTGTGTTTGAACTTTCACCAGTTACTACATTACCCCTTACCACAAAATTGGCATTGGAAGTTTCATTCCATGTGTTCCCAAGACTTAAAGCAAAGCTTGAACCTTGTAACATATGTATTTCATTAGAGTCGATCAATACATTTTTGATTGTATTGGTAGTCCTGATTCCCTGACTACTAGCCTTTATAATATTGTTTGAAAATGTAGAATTTGACGTTCCATAGCTTGAATTTGTGGCACCTGTTCCAAAAGCTACACCTACGGCACCTTCAAACTCATTGTCACGTACCAAAACGCCATTACCTGCAACATTTAGGGCCGTTCCCCCTTCATTAATAACTTTGTTTCCATAAATCTCATTGCCATACACAAAATCTGTCCTATCAAAATTACCTGCATTCCCTGCATTTATTCCTCCTCCAACTATGGTATTGTTTCGGATAATAGCACCATCAACTGTAGTGAAAGATACACCGCAATATGTCATTTCATTATTTTCCACAATAATAGGCCCATATCCGTGAGAGAGCAAAAACCCTCCGGCCTTAGTGTTAGAGGCATCCCTTAGATATTGCTTATTGTTACGAATCGTCACATCACTTACTCTTTGATACTCAATAAGATTTCCTGCACTCCAAGAGCGATGAGGTTCTATGTTCAAGTTACATGACGGTGCAGAAGAGTTGGAATTAGGGGTGTCAATTCCACCATCTATAAAAGTACATCCCTCAATAGTAATATCATGGCCATCAGTTATTGTTAAATTAATCCTCCTGTTTGAGTCAAAAACACAATCTTTAATCAGGATGTTACTAGAGCCAACATAGTTGGGATCGTAAGCAAAACCATTACTCTCAATCGCCAAACCATCTTGTGTGGCGTTGCTCATATGCACGTTTTCAATCACGACATTCACACCTGTCTTAATTTTCATTGTATGGCTGCCTGGCAAATTATCTTTTCTTCCATAAAGGTCCCTATCCCCATGTAAAAATCCTCCAGATACCCGAACGTTTTCCACACCTTGGATCATTATCAAGAAAGTAGAATATTCATCAACTGATGGAAAAGTTCGAAGATGGGTGTTCTCTGTCATTTTTAAATGAAAATTGGAAGGCATCACTATGTTGTAATTGAAAACACCCTTTCCATAAAAAAAAGCGTCCAAAACATCAATTTCAAAGGTACTCCCTCCCAGAGTATGGACTAGGTCAATCGCCGCTTGTATTCCAAGACTGTTATCCTTTGCCCTTTGCATATCAACATTTCCTTGAACAATATCCCAACGCTCTAGGTAAAATTGAAAAATAGGGTCACTCAATCGAACATCCCCTTCAATGGTCAAGTCCTTGTTCAACAGTTTTCCGTCAATAACACCTTGTCCAGAAAAATTCAGGGTCCCATTGATTATCTCCCCTTCTTTATAAATGAGGGTAACCCCGGCTGGAAGTGTAATGGTCTGGCCTCCCAGGTCCATACGGCAATCAATTTCGACTGTAGCATTGGCTTCAACTGCGCTCAAGGTAAAATCGCAAGGGGTCGTACTTATTTTTAATCCTTCAGAAGAATCAAAATCAGGCCCACTGTCACCATCTTGGGAACCATCGTCACCGTTTCCAGGATCTGGGTCTCCTCCTCCTTGATCGGGATCTTCCGAACCGTTTCCGTCCGGGTCGGTCCCATCTTTATCGTCGTCAAGACCTACCAGGTCTATAAATGCTTCGTCCTTGGCACAAGACACCAATGTTGTATTGATGAATAATAAAAATACCAGGGAATATAATAGCAGTTTTGGGGTGTTCATTTGCTGCATACAATTTTTATTAAATCAAAATTGATTCTTTTAACTGAAAAAACGACAAAATGGGTCTTTTTTTCGATGAAATACACAGCATGATACGGGCTTCGAGCATCTTTTGGATGCTGTAGGTCTATTTTTTAACAAAAAAATCGTTGAAATACACTTATTGGATTATGTAGAAATAGACTTTACCATGTCTGCCAGGGGAACTATGTAGATATTTCCATTTTGAGTTAAAGCCCACAAAAATTGAAGCAATATATTTAGCCCCGAATAAATGTATTGGGTGTTTAAAAGAAGATACGACGCATTTTGATAAAAAATACAAACAAAAAGCGTTGATTTGCCATGGTAGTAAAAAGCTTCCGTTTCAGACTCAACAAATGAGCATTTACCGGATAATTATCATCTCTTTTTAACTGATCAAGCATTTTTATCACAAAAGTTGGGCTGTATTTAAATCTATATAAGCTAAATAGAAAACCATATAGATAATTGCTCAACCACGTTTCAAAAGCCTCTGCTTTTTTTGAATCATTGATATTGTTCAACTCTGTTCTTAAATCCCTACCTATCAATAGTGTAGAATAAGCCAGGCGTTTCATATGCTCTTGCGAACGTGAATTCATTAGAGATTTTGGATTAAGAACATAATTGTAGCATATCCTATCAATACATTTCAATTCTTCAACTTCTTTCATTAGTCTGAATATCAAATGAAAATCCTCAGCAGTTATAGCATCTTCACGGAAAAGTATTTGATGCTTTTCAAAAAGATTCCTTCTTATGACCCTACACCAAACGTAATTAACATAATTCCCTTGATTTAAAAACTCTGAAGAAGTCAGAATTTGATGTCCAAACTTCATCTTTCTCATTTCTTCACCTGACTCTGTGACATGTTTGAACCCAACAACATACATGGGTTTATTCAAATCCAACTCGTCCATAACATTTGACAATATTCCATTTTCTAGATAATCGTCAGAGTCCACAAACCAAACATATTTCCCTTGTGCCTTTTTCATTCCAAAATTACGAGTATATCCTGGACCGTGATTTTCGTTATTATAAAGGTGAAGCTGAGGATGTTCATTTTCTAGTTCCAGACATATGGCTTCAGTTCCATCTTTAGAGCCATCATTTACTACAATAATCTCATAACTCTTACCATCAACCCCTTTTTGTTCGGTTATAGATTTTATACATCTAACAATAAATTTTTCTGCATTATATGCTGGGATAACAAAACTCAGTTTCATAAACAAGTCAAAGATAAATGGGAAAAAAAGGGATAATATCTATAAGTTCAAATTGACATCCATTGAAATCGAAAATACTTATTAATTACATAAATCATATCATGGGTAGCATTTTTTATCCTAGTTAGACATCTTATCCCTTATTTGTTCCTTAAATCTAAAATTTGGCCATTATTCATATTTAGGTAATTTATGGGACTATCTTTACCAAGGTCAAAAATACTTTTTGCCTCAAAAAATCTTTAAAAAAATCATTTTCAAATTAGATTGCTAAAAAAATGAAAAAGAAAATAATAAGGGTTACCACAATACCGATCTCTTTGGGCGGTCTGTTGCAAGGGCAATCGAAATTCATGAACCAATATTATGAAGTAATAGGGGTTTCGGCAGATCCGGAAAAATTAAGTTTGGTCGGGGAACAGGAAGGGATCAGGGTAATCCCCATCGAACTTACCCGGAAGATCACGCCCATAAAGGATGTGGTCGCCCTGATAAAATTATGGCGGGTGCTGGTAAAGGAAAAGCCCTTCATTGTCCACACGCATACGCCCAAAGCCGGCACCATTGGCATGATGGCCGCCAGACTGGCCGGCGTGCCGCATCGCCTGCATACCATAGCCGGGCTGCCCTTGGTAGAATCCACCGGCTTAAAAAGAATGCTGCTGAACACCGTGGAAAAAATCACCTATGCCTGCGCTACCCGGGTGTATCCAAATTCGATGGGATTGAAAAAAATAGTCCTGGACCATAAGTTTACCAAACCGGGCAAACTTAGGGTGATCGGCCATGGCAGTTCCAATGGAATCGACACTTCCTATTTCGACCCACAATTGAACGATGTGTCCGAACTGGCCCAGCTCAGAAACAGATTGAAAATTTCCAATGACGATTTTGTTTTTGTTTTTGTTGGTCGAATAGTTGGGGATAAAGGGCTGAACGAACTCATAGTTGCTTTCAGAAAGATACTCGAAGAGTATGAAAACGTTCAGTTGCTCTTGGTAGGCAATCTTGAAAAAGAACTTGACCCCCTTATGCCCGAGACCGAAGAATTTATCTTAAAATCGGACAAGATCAAATGGGTCGGTTGGGTAGATGATGTACGTCCCTATTTTGGAATCAGTGATTGCCTCACTTTTCCAAGTTACAGGGAAGGGTTTCCAAATGTGGTCATGCAAGCCGGGGCCATGGGTCTGTACAGCATAGTCAGTGATATAAATGGATGCAATGAAATCATCCAAGAGAGGGTAAACGGAATGATAGTACCTCCAAAAGATGCAAATGCATTGTATGTGGCCATGAAATATGCCGTAGAGCACAAAGATGAACTTACAAAAGCGAAATCCACCTATAGACAACTTATCCAAGACCGCTTCCAGAGGGCCTTTATCTGGGAAGAACTCCTTAAGGAATATAGGAGTCTGGAATGAAATCCGTTCCTTGCAGCATAACAGGTCCTGTAAGCATATTTTAGAGCGAAACGGATAAACTTGAATAATTGTTCGTACATTTCTAAAGTCCATTCATCTATTTTTTTCGCTTCTTTGACCATAATATAGAGAAGAGTTGGCTCCTGTAGCATAATTTTATATTGCTGACCTACTTTTAAATGCTGGACAATCGTGTATTCTAACCCCAAATAATACAGTTTTACCATGTACAATCATTTATTTAAGCCTCTTATCGATTTTGTACTTTCCCTATTGCTGATTGTCTTGGTATCTCCCCTACTGGTAGTCATCATCATTGTTTTGACCCTGACCAACAAAGGCACTCCATTTTTCCTCCAACCCCGTCCAGGAAAAAACGGCAGAATTTTTAAGATCATCAAGTTTAAGACAATGAGGGACTTGGATCCAGGCTCAACAGTGGATGTACATAACCTAGACCGGGTAACAAAGGCAGGACACCTTATCCGCAAATATTCCTTGGATGAACTTTTGCAATTGGTGAACGTGTTAAAAGGTGATATGAGCCTGGTCGGTCCAAGACCCTTGCTGGTAGAATACTTGCCGTTGTACAATGAGGTCCAGGGCAAAAGGCATTTGGTAAGGCCTGGGATTACAGGATGGGCCCAAGTAAATGGGAGAAACAGTATCAGTTGGACCCAAAAATTTGAGTTGGATGTTTGGTATGTTGACCATCTTTCATTTTCATTGGACCTAAAAATATTGTATCTGACATTGATCAAAGTGGTCAAGAAAAAGGACATCAACCAAGGGATTGATAAAACAATGCCCGTTTGGGAAGGAAATTGAGTTATATTCTTTGTACTTTTTTACCCTCAAAACATTCTTATCAATACGACACTATCCTATGAAAAAAATAAAAATCTACGGTGCAGGGGGACATTCCAAGGTCATCATGGACATAGCGGAGAGCCTTGGATACACCATTACCAAAATATATGACGACTATCCTGACCAGACGAGTTTGAATGATGGAGCGGACATACAAGAACTTTCCGTTGACAAGGAAAACTTTTTTTCCGACAGCGAGCCCATGATAGTTGCCATAGGCGACAACCATGTAAGGGCAAAGCTGGCCCACAAGCTGAACTCCCGTTTTGAAGTTCTTGTGCACCCCACCGCTGTGATAAGCCGTCATGCCCAACTAGGCGAAGGAACCGTGGTGAATGTAGGTGGGATAGTACAGGCCGGTAGCACCATAGGTCGCCATGTCATTATCAATACCGGTGCCTTGGTGGACCATGACAATACCATAGAGGACTTTGTGCACATATCCCCAAATGTTTCCTTGGCTGGCCAAGTGACAATAGGAGAAGGGACGCATATGGGAACAGGGGCAATCGTTATCCCAAAGGTAAAGGTCGGAAAATGGTGCACTGTGGGGGCAGGTTCAGTAATCATTAGGGATGTTCCCGATTTTGCCGTTGTGGTGGGCAATCCTGGAAGGATCATAAAATATAACACATAAAAGTATGTTAATATCTCAGGGAAGCCTTCCAAAAAATGGAAAGAACCCGAACCAAGACATTTCACTCATATATCATTATTTTAAGGACAACAGAAATAAATAAAGGAGCCTATGATATAAAGACCTAAAACATTGTAAAACGAGAAATCGACAAATGACAATGTATTTGAGAACACTTTAAAGCCATAATCACCAAACCATAACCACCTATGGATTTTAAGCTCGAAGTACTGAACCTTGACGATAAGGATGGACTATATACTTATACGAACCTGATCAAGGAGGAATGGGACGACAATCCCTACTATCTATATGATTATTTCCGTCATCACCGTAATGGCACGAACAGGCTTATTGCCTTTAACTTTACGGTCGGTGGAAAATCAACCGTTGTAATGCCTATGGTTGTCAGGGAAATAGAGATGACAGACGAACCCTTGCTGGATGTCATCTCCCCCTATGGCTATAGTGGACCCTTGTTCAAAAAAGGCACGGCCCAACAAGTGGTAGAAACCTTTTGGAGGGCAGTTGACGGCTGGTATCGGGAGAACCACATCATAACAGAGTTTGTAAGGTTCCACCTTAATGGTAACCATCAACACTATTCAGGCACTATACTGCCCACTCTTGACAATGTGTATGGAACGCTCATGGACACTTTCGATGCCCAATGGGAATCCTTTTTGCCAAAAGTAAGGAACAACTACCGAAAAGCGGCCAAGGCCGATCTTACGATGGGGTTTTTCTCCAATGACCACATTACCAAAGAGCACGTTTCGGATTTTTACCATATTTATGTCAGTACCATGGTACGCAACGAGGCTTCCAAAGCAATGTTCTTCTCTTTGGAACATTTTGAAAATCTGATACTTAACCACAATGAAAGCTTTAGCTTGGTTTTTGTGTACACCAACGGCATTCCTGTGTCAACAGAATTGATAATCCATTTGGATGGCTGTATCTATGGTTATTTGGGCGGGACCTTGTCCGACTATTTCAATTACAGGCCCAACGATTTTTTAAGAGTGGAAGTGATCCGCTGGGGAATTGAAAGGGGTGACAAACACTATATACTTGGAGGCGGAATTACGAATGGGGACGGACTTTACAAATTCAAGAAGTCGCTTTTTCCAAATTCGTCGGACCGGACCTTTTATACCGGCAGAAAAATAGTGGACATGGACGGGTATCATAGATTAAGTGCACTTTCTTCGGACACTAGTACAGAAACTGGGAACCTCCCATTTTTCCCACTATATCGAAAGGGTTCCATATAAATAGTAAAAAGACGGATGTTAGAAGTAATTACCCATAAAAATGATTGGGACCGGACGGTGAAACGTTTCGGTGAAATTGACTTTTACCATTCCTTTGACTATCATAAGGCCAACATAAAGGAGGATGAAAAGGCCGTGCTACTGTCCTATACTTCCAACGGGGTTTCCATTGCATTCCCCTTAGTGATCCGCCCCATCAATGACAGCGGTTATTTTGATGTGACCTCTGTGTATGGCTATGTCGGCCCCTTGGTCACAAAAATGGATGGGTGGAAGAACCTTCTACCTGAATGGCACCGACAGCTGGCTCAGTTCTTTGCAAAGAACAGGATAGTGAGCGCCTTTTCGAGTATGAACCCGTTCATCAGTGAACAGAATAGTCTTCTTGTCGGGTTTGGCGATATCGAGAACCTCGGGAGGATTGTCTATTTCGATTTGGGGAAACCCGATGATCATTTGGAGGAGTACTCAAAAACGACCCTGAGGTACGTCAAACGGAACCAGCAACTTTTTGATATACAGGAGGGAAAAACAGAGCAAGATGCCAAAAAATTTATGGACATCTATTATCAAACTATGGATAGGATCCATGCAGAACCCAATTATTATTTCAAGCTCCCCTATTTCATGGACCTCGTCCAAAATGAAAATTTTGATGCCCGATTTGTATTTGCCGTTTCCAAAGATTCGAAGGAAGTCGCTTCCGGTGCCTTCATAGTAGCTACCCAAAACCATATCATACAGTATCATTTATCGGGCACATCAGATAAATATCGTCACCTCTCCCCCATCCGCACAGTGATCGACCATGTCAGGAGACAAGGAGCTTCCAATGGTCATCGTTATTTCAATCTTGGCGGCGGTGTCGGGAGCAAAAACGACTCCCTGTATGAATTTAAGGCCTCTTTCTCCCAAAACAGTGCGCCGTTTCAGGTATGGAAGTTCATTGCCGATCGGGAAGCTTATGATAGGCTTTGCAAAAGGTATTCTCCAGAACCCAATTCAGGGAAACCCAATTATTTTCCAAAATACCGAAGCAACTTAAAATAAGGTGCTGAACGTATTCCATTTTGACAGGAATCGGTCACCCCTGGGCCATTCGTAACAATTCACTCGACATCTTGGTCCTGGTTACTGGAAAAAACACCTTCGGACATTTGTTTTTTGCGGTAGCTGTCAAAATGTTCGATAAAGGCGTCAGGATCTTCTGCAACATCTTTTCCTGTGACTGCCTTTTTGAAAGTTTCCACCAAAATCTTAAAGTCCATGCGCAAACTTACATTCCTTACATATTCCACATCCAGACCGAACCTTTCCTCCCACGTGAGATAGTTCCTTCCCGAAATCTGGGCAAGGCCTGTTATACCTGGCCGGACAGTATGCCGCAGTTTTTCGACCTCATTGTAGTAGGGAAGATAGAAGGTCCGCAAAGGCCTAGGCCCCACCAAGCTCATGTCGCCCTTCAGTATATTGAAGAGCTGGGGAATCTCGTCCAAAGAGGTTTTCCTTATCAACCTCCCCATTTTGGTGATCCGTTGATTGTCCGGAAGCAGATTGCCTGTTTTGTCCTTTTTATCGTTCATGGTCTTGAACTTAAGGATAGTGAAGATCTTTTCATCCTTTCCTGGCCTATCCTGTTTAAAAAAAGGATTCCCCTTAAAGTCGATCCATAAAACAATGGTTATGACAATGAAAAATGGGGAAAGTAGCAGAATCCCAAAAAGGGATGTCAGAAAGTCAAGTGACCTTTTTAAACCATTCTTATACACATCGACTTGTTTAATGTTTCTGTTGCTTTTTCCAGCTCCCATCCTCCATCATCTTCATCGTGTCGATTATGATATCCAGTCCTTTGTGGGAGAATTTCGGGTACAATGTTTCAAAGGTGTCCGTTTGTTCGATTCGGATGGGCTCCTGACAGAGGATGACCCCCCTGTCAAACTTGTCATCTATGATATGGGTCGTTATTCCAGATACCTTCACGCCATAGTCCAATGCATCCTGGATGGCAGTTTTTGTTGCCAAAAAACTAGGGAAGAGGGACGGATGGATGTTCACGATCCTATTGGGAAAAGATCGTAGCATGTCGCCAAGGATCAAATGTTGGAATCCCAATAGGAACACATGCGATATTTTTTCTTGGGACAATACTTGCAGAATTTCCGCCTGATGGCTTTTTTTGTTCCCAAACCTGTCCACTGGCAAAAAAACTGTCTTTATCCCGTGCTTTTCCGCCTCGATGGCCGCACCACATTCTTCTTGCTCATAAACCAATACGCCTATTTTGTCAACTAGGTCTCTCTCCACGTGCCAACAGATGGCATCCTTTGCATTTTTACCCCAAAAACTGCATAAAAAGGCCCATCTAATTGTTTGTCCGTTCTCTATACCCATAGGTTGATTGCATTATTTTTTTCTGAACCTACACTAATATTCGCTCCTCATTATCAACATATTGACCAAAGCCGAGAGAATTTGTGACGCACTGAGTTGAACATTCTCATTACCCCATAAGTTCAGCCAACTAATATAAGCGTAAGTACCGATACCAAACAAGTCATTACAAGTAACTGCTAGTACTTGGTAATAGGTTTGGATGTTCATCGATGAAACCTTCAAGATCAGCCTTTTTCTGGTTTGGACTTCCTTTTTAACTGTACATTTACCTGAATCAAGGACAAGCTATGCTTTTCAACTCTTTTGAATTTCTGATTTTCTTCCCAGTTGTACTCATCTTGTACTATGTGCTGCCCCACCGAAGCCGTTGGTTGTTTTTGGTACTGGCCAGTTATTATTTTTATGCCGTCGGGGAGCCATACCTGATCGGTTTGCTCATGTTTTCCACGCTGACGGATTATTATTGTGGGCTGAAAATCGGAACCACTGAAAACCAGAGAACCAAAAAAATCTTTCTATGGACCAGTATCATAATCAATATAGGGATTCTGGTCAGCTTTAAATATTTGTTTTTTCTATGGGATTCCCTCAATGGATTGTTGGAACAATTCGGAATCCAAGTAGAGGCAGCTGAAAAGATACAAGGGTATCGGATTGACCAGATCCTTTTACCTATCGGAATCAGTTTCTACACTTTCCAAACCATGAGCTATACCATAGACGTGTACAGGGGGAATGTACATCCTGAAAAACACTTTGGCCGATTTGCCCTCTTCGTGGCCTTTTTTCCGCAATTGGTGGCCGGTCCTATCGAACGGGCCTCCCGAATGTTGCCACAGTTCAAAAAAATTGTACTCCCTGATGCCCATCAAATAAAGAGAGGCCTCATTTTTATGGCTTGGGGTTTTTTCATGAAGATCGTCGTGGCAGACCGGTTGGGCATGTATGTTGATGTTGCCTATGCCGATCCCGAGGGCAACAGGGGCCTGCCCTTGATCCTGGCCGCTTTCTTTTTCGTCTTTCAGATCTATTTTGATTTTGCAGGCTATACCTATATTGCCATTGGTGCCTCAAAGTGCATGGGGATCGTCTTGACCAACAACTTTAACAGGCCGCTGTTCTCCCAGAGCATAACCCAGTTTTGGCAACGTTGGCACATCTCACTGACCCATTGGATCCGGGACTATTTATATCGTCCCCTTACAAGAAATGCAAATATCGACCGGGCATTGGCCGTTTTGATCGTCTTTTCTGTCATGGGACTATGGCACGGGGCCAACTGGACCTTTGTCGTGTGGGGAATTCTCAATGCCGTGTTCTTGATTGTAGAAATGATGACCTATACCCTTCGCAAACGAGTATTTGAATTTTTGGGCGTGGGTCCAAGGATAAGGGGACTTTTGGGTTGGGGGGCTGCATTTTCATTTATGCTTCTCTCCCTCATATTCTTTAGGGCACCAAGTATTGGGGATGCCGTGACATATTTCCAGAATCTCTTTATTTGGCCCAACCTTCACTTTAACATCCTCAACAATTATTTTGAGCTGATTTTGAGCTTTGCTTTGATTTTAGGGGTACAGTTGGTACATTATTACAAAGGAAACAATAAAATTTATGAATTGGTCGAGGCGAAACCAGTATGGGCCAGATGGTCCATTTATTTTATCTATCTGATACTTATATTGCTGTTCGGGGTGAACAGCCAACAGAGTTTCATTTATTTTCAATTTTGATCCAACCATGAAGAAATTAATTCTAAAAACAATTTTTTTCTGTTCGTTTTTGGGGGGAGGCTATTTTCTATTGGTTGATCAACTCTCCAAAGGCTATGTGGACATGACTTACCAGAAATTCACCCAGGAAGCCGGCAGCCTGATCATTGGCCTTTCCAGGGCCGACCTTGGCATTGATCCCGAGACCATTGAGGACCATATGCCAGAAGAAACCTTTAATGGACCTTTGATAAACTTTGCCTCCAACCAATACAATTTTGGGGAAACTTATTTCAAGGCCATAAAAAAGAAACTCAATACAGCACCTGGAAACCGAATTTTTATAATCACGGTTTCTCCAGGAAGTTTTACGGCACCTATGGGTTTCGGGAACAAGGGAATCGCTGCGATGGATTCAAAAACGGGAATTGGAAAAACCAAGGATTTCACATCCAACCCCAATTACAGTTATATAATGAACTGTTACGGAAACGGGCTATACACTGCCCTGATTGAAAATCGAAATTGGGATAACCTCACCGCTCACAACAATGGTTGGAACGAAATATCCCTTGAATCCAAGTCCACACCCATAGGCAAGACGCTCATGGGAGATTGGAAAAGACAGAATCTTGCCTACTATCACCGGCAATTGTCCCAGTTGGAAATAAAGCCTTACCGCAAGGAATGGTTTGTGAAAACCATTGAGTTTCTCCAAAGTGAGGGGTCAGTCTATTTGGTAAGAATGCCAGTTGACCGGGAAATTCTTAATTTCGAAAACCAAAGTTGGAAGGAATTCAACAGCTATATCCGGGGTGTCGCATTGGAGAAAAATATCCCCTATTTTGATTATTCCCAGAAAGGTGGAAAGTTTGCAACCTATGATGGCTCTCACCTATACTCCGAAACGGCCAAGGAATTCAGCACTCAATTGGCAAAGGATATCCTAAGCAATGGGGGGACCACGGAGGCGTATGAACCCTGAAACCGATATCTAGAAATCAAGTATGAAGTTCAGTTCCCCATATCAGAACAAAACTTTCAAGTCCATTTGGTTGGAACACTTCCCACCGGAAGGGGAATTATTGGCTCAGGAATTTATTACAGGTGTTGAGTTTTGCAAATCCAGGACAGCTCTCCTATGGACGAATGTCGGGGGTACAAATACCAAGGGGGTGTCCTATGGGGTCAATCCAAAGGGGGCCCTTGAGCCCTTGAAGAACAAAGTGCTTCTTATCAATGATGTTCCCGATCTGCATGCACCCGAGGCCAGGTCTGTTCATGGATTCCGCTTTAAAAAGGTTCCACAATACCCAGGCTTTTTTTGCGATTTTGGAGTTTGTACCACCCTAGAAGACTACATGGCGGAACAGATCAGTAAACGCACCAGTTCAAAACTCAGAAACTACAGGAACAGATTGCATAGGGACCATAAGATAGCGTACAGAATGGTATGGGGCGATATTTCCGTTGAGGAATATGAAACCTTGTTCGAGCAATTTCACTCCCTATTGCACAAGAGGTTTGAAGACAAACAAATTGTGAACAATAATCTCGACCCCTCTGAATGGCAATTTTATAAGGCAGTGACCTTTCCCATGCTGAAGGACAAAGAGGCCGGCATGTTTGTCACCTATGTTGAGGACCGTCCCGTGGCAATCACACTTTTGAATTTTTCTGGGGATCGGGCCTTTGATGTCATACGGGTCTTTGATATAGCTTTTTCCAAGTACCGTATCGGGACCCTTAGCCTAATGGAACAGATTGCATGGTGTATTGGGAACAATTTCAAGATCCTGGATTTCTCAAAAGGGTTTTACGAGTATAAAAAACAATGGAGCAATAGCTCATATATGTTTGAATACCACATTTGGTACGATTCCAGAAATTTGAAGAGCAACCTCCTGGCCAGGACATTGGCCCTTAAGTTCATTCTCAAGTTCTGGGCGCGAAAATATAACCTCCAGGAAACCGTTCATAAAATACGATATAGGTTTAGACCAAAATCTTGAAATACTAAAATATACGATGAGCAAAGGTTCCAACATGCAGATCCATGAATGCATCTTTCAGTTCTATCTGGAACATCGCGTCCATGGTATGTGTACCGGAAAGGTCCACAACAGGCTTTTGGGCAGCTCTCTAAACTCCATTGCCCTGGACCGTGCAAACATCTACAAGGGCCTTAATCTGGTCAAGGATATACCGGATTACCTCTATTTTGAGACCAAATTGCCCGTTGGAATGAAATCTCTACATGTTCCCCAATACCATGGCTCCCTGGTAAACTTGGAAGCATATACTGGAATTGAGGATTTTCTTCGGGGACAATTGAGTAGGCGTAACATAAAGAATTTCAAGGCAAAAAAGAAAAAACTGGAAAGCTTGGGGACGGTGGAGTACAAAGTACTGATGGGACCTTTACAGGAAAGAGTCTATAAAGAGGCTTTTGAAACCTTCCATGAACTTTTAAAAAGAAGGTTCGACAAAAAGAAAATCCTGAACCGGTATCTCATGGACTGGCAGGGGCTGTACCTTCAGGCATATCCAAGATTGGTGGAGGGAAAGGCTCTATTGTTCCTTATCCAAGTGGACGGAAAACCCATCGGGATGGCCCTGGATTATATTCTTGAATCCAGTGTCTTCAGCCACATACAGACCTTTGACCAGGAGTATTCCAAATATAATGTGGGGGACCTCATGCTGTATTTTCAATTGGAATGGTGCCTGGACCATGAAAAATCGATTCTCGACCTTTCCAAGGGCGAAAGCGCATATAAGGAAAAATGGTGCAACCATAGGTACCGTCTATACCATGATCTGATCTATCCCAAGAATTCCCTTTCACTGACCCTATGTGCAGGTGCCTTGGCCCTGAAGTACAATACAATTCAAAAACTAAGGGACCTTGGGATATTGGGAAATATAATCAACGTTGACCAATGGCTCTATAAAAGGCACAGGAAAACATTCAACGATCCAATTCAGTCCAATAGCCCTCTTTAACCATGTTCAAAGGTAAGCACAAACTTTTCAGAGCCGTGGATTTTCATGAATCCACCCTTCTACACAGAAAGGGAGCTTCACTATTTGAATTCTTGAGCAATATGTTTACCGGGGAGTGTATCCAATTTGTGGAATCGGAAAACACGGCATCCAAAAAGAATCTGGATAAACCCATGCTCCTATCCAGCATGCCCGGATATATAAAGGGACAATATGTTCTTGGAGGCAACTTGAAGGTCAAAACGATAAAAACCTTTCCCGGTTCCCTGATCAACCTAAAGGCGTACCCAAATTACAGATCCTATCTGGATATGCGTTTCACTGGCAAGCAGCGGGCCCAGTTCAGAAGCTCCAAAGCCCTGCTCCACCATTGCTTTGAAGTTGTGCACAGGGTGTATTTCGGGGCCATTGACAAGCCAGAATACGACCGGCTTTTTGAGACACTGAAAGAAATGCATTTGGCCCGTTTGGCGCATAAGGGCTGTACGGATGACACCGCTGGGATGTGGGCCCTGTACCAAGCAAGTGCCTACCAACAAATTTTGGACCAAGAGGCCTGCCTTTCGGTAGTCTATCATGGGGATAGGCCCATTGCCATAAGCCTAAACTTTATACTAGGGAAGGTCGTGCACGGTTTTAACCGAAGCTTTGACATGGCCTATTCCAAATTCGGCCTGGGAACCATCGAGTTGTTGAACATGGTGGAATGGTGTTTTGAGCAGGGATTCGAAATCCTTGATTTCATGAAAGGGGAATACAATTATAAAAACAAATTCACTGACACGCCCTATTGTTTTACCCTTCAACTGGTTTTTGGAAACAATGTTTGGTGGCCAAAACTAAAAGGATTGTCCTTATATTACATCCTTTCCATATTTTATATCCTCTATAATGTTATACGGTCCGTAGGACTTCTTAAATTATGGCACACTCTGTCCAAACCAAGGAACACAAAACCTAAATTGAATGGCCAGGTTCATCTAAGGGAATTGGAACATACCGAACAGGGGCCATTGGAGCATGATAGCTTTATGGTGGATTGGTCTGAAATTGCCTGCCCCAATCTGAGAAAGGCCATTTGTGATTTTTGCCATAAAAACAAAAAGCCCTTAAAAAGTATAAATCTGTTCTCCCTTTCGGAAACACCTTCCACGATTATATTGATGGAGGGATCTCAAATGCTGTTGATCATGGGAAACAAGGACCAAAATTTCCGAAAATCCAAATTATGAGAAAATATTCATTTTTTGAGGAATTATTGATATCGGGTACCATCAAGAATCATTGCAGATCTATCGATATTGGTCAGCATTTGCGAATTATTCCCATTTCTTCGGGTTCTTCCACCACAGCCGAGGCGGAGGTGGCGTGTTCCTATTGGGACATACCCGATTATATGAAGGTTACCTTTCACGGGGATAACGGGAAGGTATTTGAAAGATCAGTTGCCCTTTATGAAGGCTCCTATATCGAATTAGGCAAATACCAGGGCTTTAACCATTTTATTAAGCAAAAGTTAAGCTCCAACCGAAGAGCCAAAATAAGGGCCGCCAAGCGGAACCTAGAGCATATATTTTCAATCGATTATGCCTATTATTACGGGGTGGAACTATCGGACAGCACATATTTCGGGCTTATGAAAGCCTTAAAGGAAATGATCACCAAGCGGTTTGAGGAAAAGCAGATGAAACATACCGCCTTGGAAGACTGGGACAATTTCATCAAGTGGGGTAGAATTTTGATAGCGGAAAAACGAGCAGTAATGTTTGTAATCTACAGTGATGGCCAGCCCATACATATCGCCTTTAATTATGTTTGGGAAAAACTCGTTTTTGCATTTGTCAGGGGATTCCATGTTAATTATTCGAGATTTCACTTGGGGTTTATCGATATGCTGATCCAGATTGAATGGAGCTTCAACAACCAATTCCAAATCCATGACTTTCTAAGGGGGAACTTGGACTATAAAATAATGTTCGCGGATAGCACCTATTTATATCGGGCCCATTTTATTATACCTTCTGTAAAACGTAATCCTCTGGCCCTACTGCCATGGATAGGGTGCTCCCTCAAATTTGATGTCTATTATAACCTCAAGAGAAAATTTGGGATTCTTTACCATGGCATATCCTTTTTACCAAAAAGGCGGAAGAAAAAAGTTTCAGTTTATCAATTGGATGTACCCAGTCAGGAGGAATCCATCCAATTGGCAAAAAATCATATGCCTAAAGTAAATCTGGAAACGGAACCCCATGAATATCTTAAAAGAGCGGCCTATCATTTTCTGTACAATACAAAGACACCCATAAAAGAATTGGAGGTCTATGGAATCCCCGGCCAACAGGACATCTATTTTTTCAAAGGGAACGGGCAGGTCAAAAAAGTACAATTTACAAACTCGAAAAAAAACTAATGGAATCCATGGGCCCCAAAACCATCGTTTTTTTGAAGCACTTTGCCTCACTTGAAAAATTTCCTCCGAGCATTGCCTCTATAACAAATGTTGTGGACGGCACCACAGTTTATCAAAAACAAACCATTCCACCTGCAGCATCCTGTGCCAAACTATTCGCCATACAGGATGTACCCGGATACCTCAACATGAAAATGGACCCCAATGTTGACTTTCTCCAATACAGGACCATTACCACCCAACAGACCTATGTTATTGACCTGGATGGATATAGTGACATCGGGGAGTATTTGGAAAAACACTTGGGCGCCAAAAGCAGATCTTCGCTCAGACGCTATAAAAAAAAGCTTGAATCCTGTTTTTCCATACACAGCCATACCTATTATGGAAACATTGACAGGACACAATATGACACCCTGTTCGAAAACCTCAGGGATTTGATGACACGACGGTTCGAACAAAAAAAAGAACAGAATTATGAGCTTCAGCATTTGGAGGAGATCAAAAGGGACATCTACCCCAAGATCTGTCAAAAACAGGCTTCCATCTTTGTAATCCATGCAGATGGCAGTCCTATCAGCATCCGTATAAATCTTATGAAAGGAAAGCTTGCCTATTATCTACTGAGTGCTTTCGATCCTGATTTTGAGATCTTTCGCATTGGCAAGCTTGATATGTGGTACAACATCAATTGGATGATGGATCACGGCTATGAAAAATATGACCTTTTAAAGGGATATGGATACATCAAGAAGAGATGGTCAGACTCAGTTTATCCCAACAATTTGGTCTTTGTGAACCATGATGGTTCCCTATTGGGCCAGATCAAGTTCTTTTTGATGTTCTATAGGGTCACAGTTTGGTTGGACATGGTAAGGGTTCTCAAACAGCTAAGGCTCCATCAAATTGTCAAGTCGTGGAAGAAAAATGGGTTGGGCATCAAAAAAAAGGAAACAACCCCACTACTTCCCATATCTTGCGAAACTGATTTGGAAATAGATGCATATCCCTTGGGCAAATTTCCCGACAACAAAGAATTGAGAAATAGCATTTTCACACTGGCATATAAGCACAGTTTTCCCGTGAACAGCATCAAGGTATCGCAAAAAAAAGATGACCCAAGGCAATTTTTGATCACAATCGGGGACAACTGCTATTTGTTCTCTTTTGTCAAAAACAATTCAATCGGATGAAATTGCGCTTCCTTCTCGATATTGTCCTCTCCCATGGCCAGGACCATCCCGGGCCCTTATCTGCTTCTGCCATGATTGAAGGTCCTTGGACTTTCGAGGTGAATTTAAAAGACGGTGAACCCACAAACACCCCTTTTTTCCTTTATGACCTGCCTTCTTATCAAAAGTTGGTACTGCAAGGAGAATTGAAAACATTCAAAAAAATGGATTCCCCCCTGTACAAAGGATTTTTGATAGACCTTTCCCTCTATCCAAATCTGGATTCCTATTTAAAATCCCATTTCCCCACCACGACGCGGATGTTCAGAAGACATGGGAAAAGACTTCGGGAGGAAATAGGTTCCACAACCAAGATTTATTATGGCAACAGCATGGATGAAGCGGAACTGACCCTGTTGTTCGACCGTCTTGGGATGTTCCTTACAAACCGCTTTGAGCAAAAGGAATCCGAGAATTACGAACTTCCATTGTTGCCCCTATATAAAAAAATGCTCAGGACCTTGGTCCCCAAGGGAGAAGCTGTGATATTTGCCCGGTTCCATGGCAAAGATCCCATAGGGATCGGAATCGGTTTTGTGAATGCAAACATCCTTTATCTGTTCAATATTGCCTTTGATGTCCAATATGGTCAATACGGATTGGGCAACCAATTGCTGTTGGATGTTCTGGGATGGTGCTTTGAAAAAAAGATTTCCACAGTGGACATGGGAAGAGGCGATTTTTTCCATAAACGAAAATGGGTGAACGGCACCTATACCTATAGGGAAGTTAGCCTGTTCAAAACCAGTGATATCTTGGGAATGTCCAAAGCCTGTACCGTCTGGACCCTCAATACGCTTCGTTATCATGCAATCATTTTCCTGAAAAAAATTGGGGGACAACATATGGCCAGTAAATTTTTGCTGTGGAAATATCGACTGTGGAACCGCCACAGACAAGATTGATTTCACCAACAAAAGCAATGAGACAAAAATTCAAACCATGAAATCATTTTTGGGATGCTACATAAAATAAACATTTTCCAAGCCCTTTATGAACGGGAGGGCCTGCCCCCCGGACTTCCAGAACCAATGGTGAACGGGCGCCCCCTTCACACTGATGGAAACCTTGGTGGCCCACATGGCAATGGGGACAGTTATTCCTTGCGGTTGATGCCCGATTATGTGCAATTTGCAAACATCCCCAACCAATATTGCCTAAAAAAAATCCCCCAATTCAACTGGGGGCATTCCATAGACCTTACAGGGTTCCCATCCGTTGATGCCTATATGGAATCCCAATTCAAGTCAAAGACAAGAAGTATCATCAAAAGATATATCAAGAGGTTGGAAATATGCTTCCCCATATCCTACAGGTACTATTTTGGAGAGATGGAACACGGGGAATATACCAGAATATTTGAATCCCTGGAGCAGATGATCCTCCACCGTTTTGAGCAAAGGGAAGAAACCCATAAGGAAATGTGGAGATGGAAGGCACTAAAAGATTCCACATATGACCTGATACTTTCAAAAAAGGCATCCTTCTTCGTTATTTTTGATGGGAACATTCCCATTGAAATCTCGCTGAACTATCATCTGGAAGGAATTTTGTTCAGTTCCATTTCATCCTTTGACATAAACTACAACAAATTTGGCCTGGGGCATGTAGAAATCTACAAACAGTTGGAATGGTGTCTGCAAAATGGCTATTCCCGCTTTGAAATGGGAGTGGGCGGCATGGATTACAAAAGAAGATGGAGCAACCATATCTATCAGTTCGACCACTGCATCCTGATCCCAAAAAAGAATTCCCTCTCCAAGATTATGGGGACATTGGAATATGGGCGCATATCGGTAAAGGAATACCTCAAATCAAAAAAAATCAATGACCTGAAGGATACATTGTTGCTCAAATTTAATTTTAACAAGGGGCATAATGAGGCAGAAGAGATGTCATTCTCCCATTCCCTTTTGGGGCATCCTCCAAAAAACATAGGGCTGTATCCATGCCCTTTTTCCGGACCCTTGCCCAATGGCCTGAAAAAAGCACTCTACGACTTATTGTACTTACAAGAGGTGGCCCGTAACAAGGTTGAATTTTTCAAAACAGATGGGGACCATTATTATGCGAAATTGGAATCCAAGTGGTTTTTGATGCAAAGGGAAAACATTGATACTTCTGGAGATTCCGTCATACTAGAGCCGTAGAACGTACATTTTTGCCTTACATCATAATATATTGCATGTTCGGTTGTTTTTTTGATTCTTTGTCTGGACATTGGAGGTTTCTTTTGACGACTTCGATCAAGGGATTGTATAACAGGTCCTGTTCTCTGGCCGATAAATGGTTCACTTATTGGAATGATTTCCAAAAAGCGGACAGTGGTCAAAGACAAAATCTGGAAAACATACGGTTCTATGTATTAAATTCGGCAAATCTATGGCCCATGAGGGAAAGGATTGTCCGTTGCAGGCCATTTGAAACAACCCATTAGTTATGATGACCCTTGTTGATCAATAAACTTTAGAGACAAGTATGGACAGTACTGATTTAAAAGTGGTCCTTGTTACCAAGAAAGATATCCTCGACTACTTACGAACTCCTGCCCTTAAGCGTGAATATAACCTACCTTTTTCTGACAACAAAGCCCAATGGCTGGTTGAAAAGCCAGGAATGGAGGACGGCGATTTCTGTGCGATCATGGCCACGACAAGTAAGGAAATACTGAGTTTCACCCATCTGGTTCCCGATATACTGTCCCAACGGGGCAACCATACACAAGAGGATAGGAAAATATATTGGATGCCCCAATGGTGGGCCTCTGAAACTGCCAAGAGTACCGTAGTTTCCACCTATGTCTTCAGTGAATCCCTAAAAGCCACACATCATAAGGTGCTGGTAAAAGCATATGAACAGAATGCGGAAGCTTTCTACGCAAAACAGCCATTTACCGTAGTTCAGACCTATTTGAGACATGTGGTGTTCATTGGTCTGGCCAGTGATGTCCTTGCACAGAAGCTACCTGTGCTGGGAAAAATCAAATTTATCGCAAAAGGCCTGGAAAAAACATCCGTAAAGTTGTATTCATGGCTCAATCGAGCGCGGATCAATAAACTTGGCCATGACCTGAAAATAAAATACCTCCACCAATTGGATACCGATTCTTGGGACTTCATTGAACCCTTGGTTCAAAATGACCTTGTCCAAAAAAACAGGGAATACATCAATTGGCAAATTGATCAAAAGCAATACTTATCGACGCCCTTGGACAAAAGAAAATCCAACATAGGATTGATAAGGGGATATGGGTCTAAAATAGGCATGGTCAATTATATGTTGACTCGGGGCGACGCCTATATCGGTTTTGTGTCGTTCCACTATATAGGGCATACCGCATATTTGAAATATGGCCTTGCCCATCTCGATGAAATGGGAAGTGTGTGCGCAACCCTCTACGAGCACATGATCAAGTTGGGCATTACTTACTTTTTCACGGACAACGCGTCACTGGCCAAGCATTTTTTGGACAATTTTTCAACGGTTTACCACTACACACAGACGAAAAAATCCATGGCACACAATTCCATACATGAGATGGTGCGGGATGCTGTTGTGACAGAGCAAGATGGACATTTTATATAGCTATGGAAATCCTCAAAAATTTACAAGAATCCATTGAAGAACATTCCTTAAGGAATGCGTTCCTGATAAATGGCACTTATTATACCTATGGTCAATTGGGCGCTAAGATTTCTGAGATCAGGACTCTTATACAGCACCGGGTTCCCTCTTCCGAAAAATTCATAGGAGTGGTCACCAATGATGACCTGGAAACCTATGCGGGCATTATCTCCCTGTGGTTTGAGGGGAAGGCCTATGTGCCCATCAACCCCATTTATCCAAAAGCCCGTAATAAAGAGATTTTGGAGCAAACGGAAAGTGCCTATATCTTGGATTCGTCCACATCCAAATACCTCGATGAAGGGTTCCAGGTTCTTTCCACTGGCAACCTGCCCAAACACGGAATGGATCTACGGCCCAAGGCTGTCGATCCTGAAAATTTTGCCTACGTGATTTTCACTTCCGGAAGTACGGGCGTTCCCAAGGGAGCACCCATCACATTCAAAAATTTGGACAGTTTTGCAGCTGCCATTGATGAGAACCTATCCTTTGCCCTTTCACCCTCCGACCGCTGTCTTCAAATGTTCGAACTGACCTTCGACATGTCCGTGGTCTCCTTCTTGGCCCCGCTACTGAAAGGTGCCTGCGTCTATACCCTGTCCAAGAACGGCATCAAATATTTCGAGATCGTAAAATTATTATCGGAATATCAATTGACGGTTTTGATCATGGTGCCGTCCATCATCCACTACCTACGCCCATACTTTAAGGAAATCCTTAGTCCAAGTGTCAGGTATTCATGTTTTGCCGGAGGAAAACTCTATGGGGAGATTGCGAAGGAATGGAACAAATGCATTCCCAATGCACAGATCATCAACTATTATGGACCCACCGAAACAACCATATATTGTGGTGGGTACCTGTTCAACAAGGATGGGGAAAACAAACATGAAAATGACGTACTATCCATCGGAAAACCATTTGACAATACCTTCTACATGATAATTGACGAAAATGGTGAAGAGGTTGGTGTGGGAAAAACCGGGGAGCTTTGCATAGCAGGGGAACAATTATTTCCAGGATATATCAAAAACGAAGAGAAGAACAAACAGGTCTTTTTCACTAGGGAACAAGGAGGCTCTTTACATAGGTTCTACAAGACGGGAGATCTTTGCTATAAAGATACCGACGGGGATTATATGTATGTGGGCCGGGCTGATTTTCAAGTAAAGATAAGGGGATTCCGAGTTGAATTGGGAGAAATAGAATACCATGTAAAAACAAAGTTGGCGGGCGTGGATGTGGTCGTCATTGACATTCCCGATGGTATGGGGAACCTGGAATTGGGATTGGCAATCTGTGGCAACAAAATTGATCTGGAACCTGTCATTGCCCACTTGAGGCAAGTTTTGCCCCCGTATATGATCCCCACCCAATTTCTGTTCCTTGATCAGTTTCCGCATAACGTAAATGATAAAGTGGATATGAAAGTGCTCAGGGCACAGTTTACAGATTCAAAAACCAAACACAATTGATATGGAAAATACTGAAATAAAAGATTCGTTAAAGAGTATATTTACGGATACGCTGGGCCATAGTTCGTTTGAACTGGAAGATGACACTACTGCAAAGGATGTGGATGGATGGGATTCGGTCACACACATGATGCTCATCAACGAAATCGAAAAAAAATACGATATAAAGTTTTCTTTGATGGACCTCATGAACCTGGAAAATATCGGGAGCTTGGTCAGGGCAATCAGGAACAAGGTGCAATCTTTATTTATCTATATAGGCCTGTACGAGCTATTGGAACTTGAATCATTGATCATTCTAGCATAACTCCATCGCAAGTCTAAGATGGACATGCCCATGTTTGTGCCATGGGGTTGGAAACGCCGGACATAGTATACCACCCTCGCCGGTTCAAAGTGACCATAGCTGGCCGGACGAAAGTGACCCACCTT
>NZ_JAUZVW010000007.1:0-224729 GCF_033441575.1 Flagellimonas baculiformis | reverse complement strand
GTTAAGCCCGTCAGCGCCGATGGTACTGCCACACCAGGTGGGAGAGTAGGTCGCCGCCTTCCTCAAGGCCCTTCACAAACCGTGAAGGGCCTTTTTTGTTTATATACACCTCCCGTAGATTACTTTCCGTTCATGCAATTGCTACTGATTCAGGTTACTATCTTCTTATTTCCTGTATTGCAGATTTTATCGATTTATTGTTTAGTTTACATTAAAACCATTGCTTTTTTGTTCAATATCAATTTTTGAATATATTTTTTTGTATAAATGTTGTAATTGAAAAAAATCTTTATATTTGTGTAATCGATTGCATTATTTATTACACAGATATGACCTATTCCGAATTGCGCTATGCGCATCACCCAGAAGATGTTAAGACATATAATACAGAAGAATTGAGAAACCACTTCTTGATAGAAGGGCTGTTCCAGGACGATTCGGTGCGACTTACCTATTCAATGTACGACAGATTTATCGTGGGAGGAGTGAAGCCCGTAAAGAAGGCGGTAGAGTTGGAAACCATTGATGATATTAAAGCTGAATTCTTTTTGCAACGGAGAGAACTTGGAATAGTCAATGTGGGTGGTGCCGGAGTAGTGGAAGTGGATGGCAAGACCTATGAGTTGGAAAGAAAAGAGGCATTATATGTTGGCAGTGGCAACAAAGAGGTCATTTTCAAGTCTTCAAGTGACGATAGTCCAGCATTGTTTTATATCAACTCTGCACCTGCACATAAAAGTTATCCTGTGAAGAAGGTGGGCCGAAAAGATGCGGAGATTATCAATTTAGGTGAAGAGAAATTTGCGAACAAGCGTATTCTAAATAAATTGATCGTAAACAGTATTGTGTCCACATGCCAATTGCAGATGGGACTTACCGAACTTGTGGAGGGGAACGTATGGAATACCATGCCGGCCCACGTACATGCCCGCCGAATGGAGGCCTATTTCTATTTTGACCTGGAAGCGGGGCAGACCATAAGCCATTTTATGGGGCAACCACAGGAAACCCGTCATATATTCCTCAAAAACCACGATGCGGTACTGTCGCCGGAATGGTCCATTCATTCTGGTTCGGGGACATCCAATTATTCCTTTATTTGGGGAATGGCGGGTGAAAACCTCGACTATGGAGACATGGATGGTGTATCCCCAAACGATTTGAGATAAAATCCAACCAGAAAACCCACGAAAAATGGATTTGTTTAGTTTAAAAGGCAAGGTGGCGTTGGTCACAGGAGGTACCCATGGGTTGGGCATGGCCATGGCCGAAGGATTGGCGAAGGCCGGAGCGGAACTGGTAATAACAGGGACCACGCCCGAAAAAATGGACAATGCCCTAAAGCATTATCAAGAGAAAGGGTTCAGGGCAACGGGATATCTATTTGATGTAACGGATGAAGTTGAATCGGAAAAATTTGTCGGTAAGATCATTGCCAAACACGGTAAAATCGATATTCTTGTAAACAATGCGGGCATCATCAAGAGGGAAGCTGCTGTTTCGATGCAAATCTCTGACTTTAGAAGGGTCATTGATGTGGATTTGGTGGGACCTTTCATCATGTCGCAACTGGTGGTCAAGGATATGATCCAGAGGAAAGAAGGAAAGATCATCAACATTTGTTCCATGATGAGCGAGTTGGGAAGAAACAGTGTCAGTGCCTATGCAGCTGCCAAAGGCGGCTTGAAGATGCTTACACGGAACTTGGCAACGGAATGGGCACCGCACAATATACAGGTGAACGGGATAGGTCCTGGTTATTTTGCGACCTCCCAAACCGCTCCGATCAGGGTGGATGGGAATCCATTCAATGACTTTATCATACAGCGAACACCGGCCGGACGTTGGGGCGATCCTGAGGATTTGGCCGGAACAGCGGTATTTTTGGCTTCCAAGGCCAGTGATTTTGTAAATGGACAGGTCATTTATGTGGACGGGGGAATTCTGGCCACTATAGGAAAGCCTGCAAACGAATGATTGAAACACAATAGACCGTAATGTCAAAAAATACATTTATTACAGATACTTTTTTGTTGGGAAACAAGTATGCTGAACAACTTTACTTCGATTATGCGGAAAAGCAGCCCATTATCGATTACCACAACCACTTGATTCCCAAGAGTATTTCCGAGAACGAAGTGTTTGGGAACATTTCCCAAGTGTGGATTGCGGGTGACCATTACAAATGGAGGGCCATGCGGACCATGGGTGTCGATGAAAAATACATCACAGGTAATGCCTCCGATGAAGAAAAGTTCCATGCCTGGGCCAAGACCGTTCCCCACACCTTGAGGAACCCTTTGTACCATTGGACCCATTTGGAGCTCAAAAGATACTTTGGCATCGACCAATACCTCAATGAAGGGTCTTCGAAGGAAATATATGCGGAAACTGCTGCCAAGTTGCAACAACCGACGCATGCCACCAGAGGACTTTTGGAAATGATGCAGGTGGAAACACTTTGCACCACAGAGGACCCGATAGATACTTTGGAACACCACAAAGCCTTGGCAAAGGACAATTGGAAAGTAAGGGTGAGTACAGCCTTCCGTCCCGATAAGAGCATTTTGATTGAATCCCCAGGATATCTGGACTATCTTCAGAAGCTTTCCGGAGCATCGGGTATCAATATTGGGTCCTATCAAGACCTTTGTGATGCCTTGCTGAAGCGAATGGAATACTTCCATGAAAATGGATGTAGACTGTGCGACCATGGCCTCAATCGAATGTATTATACCCAATTTACCGATGCGGAAGTATCGGCCCTTTTCTCCAAAAGATTGAACGGGGAAGTGTTGAGCCCGATTGAAGAGGAAAAGTTCAAGACAGCGCTTTTGTTGTTCCTTTCGGAAAACTACCACCGCTTGGGCTGGGTCCAACAATTCCATTTGGGAGCCTTGCGGAACAACAATACCAGAATGTTGGGCATATTGGGAATGGACACAGGTTGGGACTCCGTGGGAGACTTTCCACAGGCCCAGACATTATCTGCCTATCTGAACCATTTGGACAGTTCGGACAAATTGACAAAGACCATCATATACAACCTGAACCCTTCCCACAACGAAGTGTTCGCGACCATGATCGGCAACTTCAACGACGGATCTGTTAAAGGAAAAGTGCAATGGGGTTCCAGTTGGTGGTTCTTGGACCAAAAAGATGGGATCACCAAGCAATTGGACACTCTCTCCAATATGGGAGTGCTAAGTTGTTTTATCGGTATGCTGACAGATTCCCGTAGTTTCTTATCTTTCCCAAGGCACGAGTATTTCCGTAGGATCCTGTGCAATCTGTTGGGACAGGAAATAGCTTCCGGAGAATTACCCAACGACATGGATCTGGTGGGAAATATGGTGGCCAATATCAGTTATGGAAATGCTAAATACTATTTTAACTTTTAAAAAAAACAAGAATATATGAAAAGAGTGGTAACGTTCGGGGAGATCATGCTGCGCCTTTCGCCAGAAGGCTTCTTGCGCTTCTCCCAGGCCAACAGTTTTGAAGTGGTGTATGGAGGGGGGGAGTCCAATGTGGCGGTCTCCTTGGCCAATTATGGGGTCCCGGTGGACTTTGTGACCCGCCTTCCGAAGAACGACATCGGGGAATGTGCACTGATGGAGATGCGCAAGCGCGGAGTGGGCACGGACAAGATCATCTATGGTGGTGACCGTTTGGGCATCTACTTTTTGGAGACCGGGGCAGTGAGCCGCGGCAGTAAAGTGGTCTATGACCGGGCACACTCTGCCATGGCGGAGATCGGTCCGGGCATGGTGGACTGGGACAGGGTGTTCGAAGGGGCCGGATGGTTCCACTGGACGGGGATCACCCCGGCCATATCGCAGGGAGCGGCAGATGCCTGTCTGGAGGCCGTGAAGGCGGCCAGCGAGAAAGGGATCACCATCTCGACGGACCTGAACTACCGTGCCAAGCTCTGGAAGTACTGCAACGATGCGAAGCGTGAGCAGATCATGTCGGAGCTCACCTCATACTGCGATGTGGTACTGGGCAATGAGGAAGATGCGGAGAAACACTTCGGCATCAAGCCGGAGGGTCTGGACATCACCACACAAGGGGAACATGTGGAGGCAGCGGCGTTCCTGTCGGTCTGCAAGCAGATGATGGAAAAATTTCCCAAGGCAAAGAAGGTGATCACCACCCTGAGAGGTTCCATAAGTGCCTCACACAACACCTGGGCAGGCGTACTGTACGATGGCAAGAAGATGTACGAGACCCGCCAGTACCAGATCACGGACATCGTGGACCGTGTGGGCGGAGGGGACAGCTTCATGGGCGGTCTGATCTATGGATTGATGAAATATGAAGGGGACGACCAAAAGGCACTTGACTTTGCAGTGGCCGCCTCCTGCCTGAAACATACCATCAAAGGGGATGCCAACCTGGTGACGGTGGACGAAGTCGAAAAATTGATGGGCGGGGATGCCTCAGGAAGGGTGGCCCGATAACATTTAAAAGAAAAGAACCATGGCACAATATACAAGAACACAAGTGGCACAGGGAATGAGGGAGACGGGATTGGTCCCGTTGTTCTTCCACCGTGATATCGAATTGGGGAAGAAGGTGCTCAAGGCGTGTTACGATGGGGGGGCACGATTGATGGAGTTCACGGCCCGTGGGGACTTTGCCCACGAGGTGTTCGGGGAGCTCAATAAATATGCCCTGAAAGAACTACCTGGAATGATGATGGGTGTGGGCAGCGTGACGGATGCGGCCTCGGCCTCACTATATATGGCATTGGGGGCGAACTTCGTGGTGACCCCGGTGCTCAGGGAGGACATCGCCATCGCGTGCAACCGCAGGAAAGTACTGTGGTCGCCCGGCTGCGGGAGCCTAACCGAGATTGCCAGGGCAGAGGAACTGGGCTGTGAGATAGTAAAGCTCTTCCCAGGGGGGACCTATGGTCCCAGCTTTGTCAAGGACATCAAGGGACCACAACCTTGGACGGAGGTCATGCCCACAGGAGGCGTGTCGCCGACCGAAGAAAGCTTGGGCGAATGGTTCGCGGCAGGGGTGACCTGTGTGGGCATGGGCTCCAAGCTCATCTCGAAGGAAATTCTGGCCAATGGGGACTTTGCGGCCTTGGAGGCGGCAGTGAAGCAGAGTCTGGACATCATCAAGAAGCTTAAAGGATAACTATGAAACTAGGGTACAGGTGGTTTTTGGGATTGGTTCTGTTGATCGTGATCTCAGGTTGCGATACGGCCAATGAGACCAGGGTAATCAAATTGGCCCATGGTCTGGACGTAAACCATTCTGTGCATAAGGCCATGCTCAAAATGGGCGAGGACCTCGAAAAGTTGTCCGGCGGTAAGATGAGCATCAAGATATACCCCAACCAACAATTGGGGTCCGAAAGGGAAAGCTTGGAGCTTTTGCAGATCGGTAGTCTGGACATGACCAAGGTTTCCGTGGGCGTCATGGAAAATTTCGCACCGGATATGAAGGTCTTTGGTATTCCTTTTCTCTTCAGGGACAAACAACATTCTTTTTCAGTGTTGGATGGCCCTATCGGGAAACAATTGCTCGAAGAGGGCGAAAAATTCTGGTTGAAAGGCCTTTGCTATTACGATGCCGGAAGTAGAAGCTTTTACACAAAGGACAAACAAGTGACCACACCTGACGACTTGAAGGGTTTGAAGATCAGGGTCATGGAAAGCGCCACGGCCATGGATATGGTACGTAGTCTGGGAGGTGCGCCCACGCCCATTTCCTGGGGCGAACTCTATACCTCATTGCAGCAGGGCGTAGTGGACGGTGCGGAGAACAATCCCCCCAGTTTCTATCTGTCCAGACATTATGAGGTCTGCAAATTTTACACCATCAACGAGCATACGATGTTACCGGACGCATTGGTGGTCAGTACCCATTTGTGGGACAAACTTTCCGCACAGGAGCAACAATGGCTGCAGAAAGCTGCCGACAATTCCGTGGCATACCAAAGGGAATTATGGGCCATTTCTGAAAAGCAGGCCCTTGAAGAAGTGGAAAAGGCAGGCGTTGAAGTAATCTATCCGGACAAAGTTCCTTTTGAGGAAGCTGTCCAAGGGATTTATGATCAATACAAGGATGATAAGGTAATGAGCAGTCTCATAGAACAAATCCAACAAACCAAATAATTATGGGCTTCAGGAAGCAAGTGGACAAAATTTTGGGCTGGGTCTTGGTGATCATCATGGCCGTCATGGTCATCAATGTACTTTGGCAGGTGTTCAGTAGGTACATCACGGGCAATCCAAGTTCCTTTACGGACGAACTGGCCCGATATCTGATGATATGGGTCGGTGTTCTGGGCGCGGCCTATGTTTCGGGAAGGAACATGCACGTGGCCATTGACGTACTTCCCATGAGAGCCGGTAAAAAGACGCAGTTGTTGCTCTTTCGCATGGTGAACGTGCTCATCATCCTATTCGCTTTTTTTGCATTGGTCGTGGGCGGGATACGGTTGGTGTACATCAGCTATATCCTGGAACAGCACTCCCCCGCACTCAATGTTCCCCTGGCCTTTATATACACGGTACTGCCCTTGAGCGGTCTGTTGATTATCTACTATAAAACTACCGACCTCATTTATAAAAAATAGACATGGATTATATACCTATCTTGGTTTTGGTTGTCAGCTTTTTATGCCTATTGGCCATAGGGACCCCTGTGGCTTGGAGCATCTCCATTTCATCTTTGTTGACCATGTTGGTGAGTATACCTGCCTTACCGGCAATGACCACGGTGTCACAACGGATGGCGACCGGACTGGATAGTTTTGCGCTGCTGGCCATTCCCTTTTTTGTGCTTTCGGGACAACTGATGAACAAAGGGGGCATAGCCCATAGGCTCATCGCATTTGCCAAGACCTTGGTGGGATCGCTGCCGGGAGGTCTGGCCTTGATCAATATCATATCCGCCATGTTGATGGGGGCCATAGCAGGCTCCGCCATGGCATCCGCTTCCGCCATGGGAAGCATACTCGGCCCTGAAATGGAAAAAGAAGGCTATTCCAAGGAATTTGGGGTGGCGGTGAACATCACATCGGCCACAACAGGATTAGTGATACCGCCCAGCAACGTGCTGATCGTGTATTCACTCGCCAGTGGTGGGGTTTCCATTGCCGCGCTCTTTTTGGCCGGATATATCCCAGGGTTGCTCACTGGACTCTTCTTGATGATCGTTGCCTATTTCTGGGCCAAGAAAAAAGGGTTTAATGTCGGGAAAAGAAGTTCAATGAAAGAGGTGCTGGTCACTTTTTGGAAAGCTTTCCCAAGTTTGATGCTTCTGGTCGTGGTCATGGGAGGGATCGTAATGGGCATCTTTACCGCCACCGAAGCCTCCGCTATTGCAGTGCTCTATACCTTGGTCCTTGGATTTGCCTATAAGGAGATCACGTGGAAAAGTCTGCCCAATATCCTTTTGGAGGCCTCTGCAACCACGGCCATTGTGATGTTGCTCATCGGAGCCTCCATGAGTATGTCGTGGGTGATGTCCTTTGAGAACATTCCGCAGGGAATCAGTGATGTGTTGCTGGGTCTAAGTGATAATCCAATTGTAATATTGTTGATCATCAACTTGTTGTTGTTGTTTGTGGGCATTTTTATGGACATGACACCCGCCGTCCTCATATTCACCCCCATCTTCTTGCCGATTGTGACCGAACTGGGGATGGACCCTATACAGTTCGGCATTGTGATGGTGCTCAACCTTTGCATTGGCCTCTGCACACCACCGGTGGGCTCTGTGCTCTTCGTGGGCGTTGGTATCGCCAATACGACCATAGAAAAAGTCATTAAACCCCTGTTGCCATTGTTCATTGCCATGATCGTGGCGCTCTTCCTCATCACCTATTTCCCGGGCCTTAGCCTGTGGTTGCCAAGGGTTTTTGGGGTGTAATCTATAATTGAAAAAGAAAATACATGAATAATTTAAATAGAACCACGTTAAAGGTCGGGTCCAAACTTCCCATTAAGATAGTACAGTTTGGCGAAGGCAACTTTTTAAGGGCCTTTGTGGACTATGTAGTGGATAGGCTCAATACCGAAGCCGATTTTAATGGAGGTGTGGTTGTGGTCCAACCTCTGAACGGAGGATTGATTCCTACCATCAATGCACAGGAAGGACTATATACCCTTTTTATGCGGGGAATCAAAAAAGGAGAGCTCATTGATGAAAAAAAAGTCATTTCCAGTGTACAAAAAGGCATAAACCCCTATTCGGATTATCAAGAGTTTTTGGCGTTGGCAGAAGAGGAAAGTTTGGAATTTTTGATTTCCAACACCACGGAATCTGGGATTGCCTACAATCCTGAAGACAAAGGGTATGCTTCATGCCCCAGCAGTTTTCCCGGAAAGGTCACCGCATTGTTGCACAAGCGGTATGTACACTTCAATGGAGCAGAAGACAAAGGACTTACCGTGATTCCCTGCGAGTTGATCAACTATAATGCGGATACGCTGAAGGAAATTGTTCTCCAATATGCGAAGGATTGGGATTTGGGCCAAGAATTTATAGCCTGGATAGAAAACCATAACCATTTCCATAATACCTTGGTGGATAGGATCGTGCCTGGTTATCCCAAGGACGATTTGGCCTCATACGAGGACCGATTGGAATACAAGGACAAACTGATCGTAGCTGCTGAAATATTCCTGTTATGGGTCATTGAAGGGGACGATAGACTTTTGGAGAAGATTCCTTTCCATAAAATTGATGAGAATGTGCTGGTGGTGAAGGACATGCAGCCCTATCGTACCCGAAAAGTGAGGATACTGAACGGCGCACACACAGCTGTGGTGCCATTGTCCATCATGTATGGCAACACCACGGTGAAGGAGACCATGGATGATGCAGTGACCAGTACGTTTTTGAAACAAGCGGTTTTTGAGGAGATCAATCCAATTTTGCCCTTGCCAAAGGCCAAGGTGGATGATTTTGCGGAGGAGGTCTTTGATCGTTTCAGGAACCCCTTCATCAAACATCTGTTGTCAAGTATCGCATTGAATTCGATTTCCAAGTTCAAGGTAAGGGTATTGCCCAGTCTGTTGGATTATCAAGATAAATTTGGCAAGTTGCCGTTGCACTTGACCTTTTCGTTCGCCTGCCTGATTCGTTTTTACAAAGGGGACTGGAAAGGAACGGTACTCCCGGTTCAAGATGACGCCCAAGTGGTGGACTTCTTCAAGACCTTGTGGAGGACCAACGATTATGCCACCATTTCAGAAAGGACACTTTCGCACTTGGCTTTTTGGGATGAAGATTTGACCCAAGTCCTTGGATTGTCCCAACATGTGGCAAAGGCACTGGAATGCATAGATGCCTTCGGAATAGCCGAAGGATTGAACAAATTTTCAGAAGACAGCAGAGTAGTCGGGTAACCGTCAAAATGCCAAAAAAGCTATGAACTATGAAGACTTTGATCAAAATACATCCAGCGGACAACATCGCCATTGCATTGGTGGATTTTTCTGCTGGTTCGGAAGTGGTTTTTGAAGAAAGGCCCATTACATTTTTGGAAAGGACAAAGGCAAAGCACAAGATTGCACTGGACGACCTTAGTGTGGGCGATGCCGTATATATGTATGGCGTTCTCGTAGGAAAGGCGGTAAAGCCCATTAAAAAGGGCGGATTGCTGACCACAGAAAATGTAAAGCACCAAAGCCATGTGACCACGAGAAAAACCGAGACCACATCATGGACCTCTCCAGACATATCCGCTTGGAAGGACCGTACCTTTATGGGATACCACCGCCCGGATGGACAGGTGGGGACCGCCAATGTATGGTTGTTCTTTCCCTTGGTTTTCTGTGAGAACAGGAACATTGAAGTGTTGAAAGAGGTGTTCGAAAAAGAATTGGCCTATCACAGGCCGACCAAGCACCAATTGATGCTTCGGAACCTATTGAAGCCGACTTCGGGTTCGGAACCAGCGGAAGAAGAGGAACCGGAAGGTTTTTTCAACAATATTGAAGTAAAGTTCATTACCCATCAAGGGGGCTGTGGCGGTATCCGCCAGGATTCGCAATTACTGGCCAAGCTGTTGGCGGGTTATGTAAACAACCCCAATGTGGCCGGGGCCACTGTCTTGAGCCTTGGGTGCCAAAACCTGCAGATAGATATCTTCAAAAAGGCATTGGAGGCCATCAACCCCGATTTTCAAAAACCCGTGCTCATTTATGAGCAACAAAAAATGGGAACGGTGGAAGAAATGCTATCCACTATTATAAAGGACTCCTTCGAGGCCATAAAAAAGGCCGATCAAATCCAAAGACAGCCTGCGCCATTGTCCAAGATCAAATTGGGATTGGAGTGCGGTGGGTCCGATGGTTTTTCTGGAATATCCGCAAACCCGGCCTTGGGATATGCTTCGGATATTTTATCGGCGGTGGGAGGTTCACCCATTCTTTCCGAATTCCCCGAATTGTGTGGTGTGGAGCAAGAGTTGGTAAACCGTTGTGTGGACGATGCCGATGCGGCCCGTTTTCTGGAATTGATGCGGGACTATGAAAAATCAGTAGTGGATGCAGGTTCAGGTTTCGATATGAACCCATCACCGGGCAATATCAAGGATGGCCTCATCACGGACGCCATGAAATCTGCCGGGGCCGCCAAAAAAGGAGGAACCTCACCTGTGACCGCTGTGCTGGATTATGGGGAATACGTGACCAAACCAGGGCTCAACCTGCTCTGCACGCCTGGGAACGATGTGGAAAGCACCACTGCCATGGCAGGCTCGGGGGCCAACATGATCGTGTTCACCACCGGATTGGGCACGCCTACCGGAAACCCGATTACTCCAGTGATCAAAGTATCTTCCAACAGTGAGTTGGCCGCCAAGATGTCCGACATTATTGATGTGGATGCAGGACCAGTGATCAAAGGAGAAAAGACCATCGAGGAAATGGGGGAGGAAATGTTGGAATACATTATCAAAGTGGCCTCTGGGGAAATAAAATCCAAGGCCATGCTACTCAACCAGAACGATTTTATTCCGTGGAAACGGGGGGTGTCCCTTTAAGACTCTTCGTTTTGTTGGATGATTTCCTGATGACAAGTTCGGGGGCAAGGACCACCCGCTTTTCCACAGAAAGCACATGTTGTTTGTTGTTGATCTGCTCCAAAAAGACCTGTGCGGCAATTTCGCCCATGGTCACGGGTGTTTGATCGATGGAAGACATCGGAAGTTCCATGTACTTAGTGAACGGTTCGTTACTGAACCCCACAACACCTACTTCTTCGGGAATCTTCACCTTAAGTTTGCGCAGTTCTTGGATGGCGCCCAATGCGGCATAGTCACTGGAGGAGAAAATGGCATCGGGCCTGTTCTTTTTGGACCAAAGTTTCGCTACGGCCTCGGCACCTGCCTCAATTCTACTGTTGGTGTGTATGATAAGATTTTTGTTGACGGGGATGTTATGGTCCTCCAAAGCCTTCAAAAAACCATTGTTCCTGTTCTTGTAGATCTCAAGGTTCAGATCGCCACAAAAATGGGCAATTCTTTGTGCACCTTGTTGTATCAGGTGTTCCGTGGCCATGTATCCACCCCTGAAGTCATCAATGGTGACAGAACTTACGCCAGGGATGTCCTTTTTACGGTCAAAGAAAATCAGCGGGGTGTTGTTTTCAAGGATTTTCTCGATGTGTACAGTATCATGGGTGGTCTTGGAAACCGACATGAAAATACCATCGACCTGGGTGTTCAACAGGGCCGTGATGTGATTGGCCTCGTTTATGGCATCTTCGTGGGATTGGCATATGATCACATTGTAGCCGTGTGGGGTGAGTTGTTTCTCGATCCCATCGATGACAGCGGAGAAAAAGTTCCTATTGATGTAGGGAACGATTACACCTATACTATTTGTCTTGCCGCTTTTTAGGGCCAATGCCAGTCTGTTTTGCTTGTAGTTGAGCTCTTGGGCCGTTTTCATGACAAGCTCCCTCGTCTTCTCACTTATTTTCGGGTTGTTGTTCAAAGCCCGTGACACTGTGGCCGCGCTAATGTTCAACTTTTTTGATATATCGTAGATGGTAACTTTTTCATTCTTTGCCATAACACGGTGGTTTTCTGGACAAATTTATGTAATCGATTGAAAATATTTCCAAAATATAACAAATTCCCAACACAAGTTGCATTTTTTACGTGTTCGAATGTGAAATAGTTGAATATATGGGCTTTTTTCGGTGTCAAAGCACTAAAAATAGGTTCTTAAATTTACTATATCTCTAAATTTAGCACTTAAATTTTTGCAATTTCAGAATTAATATATATTTTGGTGCAATCGATTACAAAACAGTATTGCTAACAAACTCATTCATGCCTTTTGGAAGGCGACCTGTGCTAAAAATTAACTCAAAAACAACTTTATGAAAAAAACATTCTTTTTAAAGAAGAAAGTACTCTTGGTGCTGATGGGGCATCTTTTGGCTTTTTTGCCCATGCTGGGCTCCAATGCCAAAGGGGATACCAGTGCAGTGCTGGGCAAAATCCTGTTTCCCGATACGCAGCAATATGTGGTAAAAGGGACGGTGAGTGATGCCAATGGTATGCCCCTGGCCGGTGTTGCCGTTGTGGAAAAAGGTACCACCAATGGAGTTGCCACTGATTTTGATGGTAATTACGAAATCTCAGTGGCAGGTGAACAAAGTGTGTTGGAGTTTGTTTATCTGGGCTTTGCCACCGAAACGCGTACGGTAGGAAACAATTCTACCATGAACATAACACTAACGGAATCAACATCCGAATTGGACGAAGTGGTGGTGATAGGTTACGGTACTGCCCGTAAATCGGATTTGACGGGTTCGGTGGTGACCGTTTCGGGTACCGATCTTAAAAATGTGCCTGTTGCCACAGCGGCCGAAGCCATGACAGGACGTTTGGCCGGGGTGCAGATCGTCTCTACTGAAGGCTCGCCCGATGCGGAAGTCAACATTCGTGTGCGAGGAGGTGGGTCCATCACCCAGGACAGTTCACCGTTATTGATCGTGGATGGATTTCCAGTGAACAGCATCAATGACATTTCCCCTTCGGATATTGAGAACATCACCGTGTTGAAGGATGCTTCTTCCACGGCCATTTATGGTTCCAGGGGAGCCAATGGGGTCGTCATTATCACGACCAAGAGTGGAAGGGACGGAAAAGTTGCTGTAACCATCAACTCTTTTTATGGGATGAAACAGATTGCCAATACTATCGATGTGTTGGATCCTGCTGATTTCGTGGCTTGGCAGTATGAGTACGCAATGCTTCGTGATGCGGAGGATATTTCCTCTTACGAAAACATATTTGGAAGTTACCAGGATATTGACCAGTACAATGGATTGGAAGGCAACAACTGGCAAATGCAAGTATATGGTCGTACCGGCGAAGTTCAAAGCCAAGATATTGGGGTAAGGGGCGGAACCGAAAAATTCAATTACAATTTCAATTATGCCCGTTTTGATGAAAAAGCGATCCAAGTGGGGAGTGAATTTACCCGTAATAATCTCACATTGAAATTAAACAATAAGGTCAATGACAAGATTGACCTTGGCTTTACCATTCGTTATTCAGATACTGAAATAGAAGGTAGTGGAGCGAATGAGCAAAATGAAGTGTCTTCTGCAGATGCCAGACTTAGGCACTCGGTGGGTTATACACCTATTCCGTTGCCAGGAATTACCACAACGGATACAGAGGAATATTCTTCTACCGCATTGATAGATCCCTTTGTGGCCATAGCTGATAATGATCGTCTGCAAAAAAAACAGAACTACAATATGTTGGGGAGTTTTGCTTGGAAGATTGTTGACAATGTGAGGTTAAAGGCTGATTTGGGTCTGGACAATTATCGTTATCAGGACTATAGGTTCTATGGCCGACAGACCTATTATGCGAACAATGCACCTGCGGCAGAAAACCAAGGCTTGCCGGCAATTGTCATGCGGGATAGGACGAACAAAAGATTCAGGACGGCCAATACCCTTGACATTGATCTGGGGAAATACCTTAATGATGATCATAGGCTGAAGGTCTTGTTGGGACAAGAATTTATTCTTTATGAACAAAATGAAGTGACCGATGTGGTGCATGGATTCCCTAGGTTTTTCAATTTTGATCAAGCCAGAAAATTGACCACACAGGGAACTCCTCAATCCGTGAATAATTTTTATAGCCCAGATGAAAAGTTGTTGTCCTTTTTTGGACGTGTGAACTATGATCTCTTCAATAAGTATCTGTTTACGGCCACCTTTAGGGCAGATGCCTCCAGTAAATTCTTGGGCGATAACCGTTGGGGCTATTTCCCTTCGGCCGCAGTTGCCTGGAAAGTTTCCGAGGAAGGGTTTTTGAATAAGGCTGATTGGTTGGATGCCCTGAAACTCCGTGTAAGTTATGGACAGGCTGGAAATGAGAACATCCCAGTGGGACAAACCATACAAAATTTTGTGTCCAACAACTCCACCTGGATCAATGGGGTGGACAGCTATTGGTCGGCATCGAATACTTTGGCGAATCCAGATCTTAAATGGGAAACCACCATTACAAGAAACATCGGTCTGGATTTTGGTCTATTCAATAATCGCATAAGTGGTTCTTTTGAAGTGTACAAGAATACAACAGAAGATCTGCTGATGGAATTTCCTGTGCCCGGTACAGGATATGATTTTCAATACCGTAACATAGGGGAGACCCAAAACCAAGGTATAGAGGCCAGTCTGAACCTTGCCATTCTTGAAAAGGAGAATTATGGGCTGAACCTTTCACTAAATTTCAGTAAGAATGAAAATAGAATTAATTCATTAGGTATCTTGGAAACTTATGGACAGCGTACCAATTGGGCATCATCGGATATCGACATTGAATACAGGGTTTTAGAAGGGGAACCTTTAGGGGTAATGTATGGATACCGTAATGATGGTCGCTACGAGGTATCCGATTTTGATTTTGTGGATGGTGAGTATGTTTTAAAAGAAGGTGTGGCTGATGCTACTGAAGTGCTTGGCAACCAAGTTGTGCCAGGAAGCATGAAGTTGAAAGACCTTGATGGAGATGGTTTTGTCACAAATGAGGATATAGATATTGTTGGCAGGGCATTGCCGAAACATATTGGAGGTTTTGTGCTCAATGGTTATGCCTATGGGTTCGACCTTACGGCAGCTTTCAACTATAGCTATGGTAATCAAGTCTACAATGCCAACAAAATTGAATACACCACCGCTAGCCGAAATAGCCAATACCGAAATTTGAGTTCTCAAATGGCTTCGGGAATTAGGTGGACCAATATTGATCCTACAACAGGGGCAATGGTAACAGATCCTGCCCAGTTGGAAGCATTGAATGCCAATACCACGATGTGGTCACCCTATATGAACAGTTATGTATTCAGTGATTGGGCAGTGGAAGATGCTTCCTTCCTAAGATTGAACACCCTCACATTGGGATACTCATTGCCGGATGATGTGGTCAAGAAAATCGGATTTACGCGGTTCCGTATCTATACAACAGGTTATAATGTTGCGCTTTGGACCAAATATTCCGGGCTTGATCCCGAAGTATCCACAAGAAGGAGAACACCGCTGACACCCGGTGTGGATTTTTCACCATATCCAAGAAGCCGTCAGTTCGTACTCGGTGTAAACCTTAACTTTTAATCAAAAAAATTCAAAGAAATGAAAAGAATATTCTATTTGATGGGTGTTGTGGTTATGGGAATGCTGGCTTCTTGCGAAGTTGATGCACCGGCGCAGTCCACCCTCGATGAATCCGTTATATTTTCCACACCAGGACTTACCATGGGCGCGGTGGATGGCATCAAGATACCCTTTGGGCAGACCAACTCCTATCGGGGCCGCTTTATTCCCTGGTATGGAATGAATACCGATGTGGAGTGGCACAACAACGGACAGAGCTATACGACCAGTGACCAATACGATTTGATCAACTACGATGCCAAACCGGGCAATTCCCAGATGAACACGGAGAACAATGCCTGGGCGCAAATGTATGCCAGTATAGAGCGTGCAAATATCGTCATCCGTGGCATCCGTGAATATGGAGACCCCATGCCGGGAACCGAGATGGGACAACATTTGGGTGAAGCCCTTACATTGAGGGCCATCGTCTATGCTGATTTGACCAAGGCGTGGGGAGATGTTCCCGCCCGTTTTGAACCGATATCCTCCGAAACCCTCTACATCCCAAAATCCAGCAGGGATGTTATCTACAAGCAACTTTTGATGGACCTTGAGGAAGCGGCAGAATTGGTGGCATGGCCCAACCAATCCCCCCTGACCTCAACAGTGGAGCGTGTCAATAAGGCATTTGTAAAAGGTCTTCGCGCAAAGATAGCCTTGATTGCTGGTGGATATCAGCAATATCCCGATGGGATCAGGTTGAGCAATGATCCCGAACTGTCCAGAAATGCCATGTACACGATTGCATTGCAGGAATGTAGGGATGTTATTCAAAGTGGCACCGTCCGTCTGGAGAACACCTTTGAAGAATTTTGGAGAAAAGTATGCCAAGAGAATATTTCCGCAGGAGGGGAATCCCTTTGGGAGTTGCCCTTTGCATCGGGTAGGGGGCGTGTGGCCTTCACCTTCGGGGTGCGACACAGGAGCGTGGACCAGCATACCGGACAAGCAAGGGGAGGTACCATAGGTCCGGTTCCCAGTCTGTTCTACGATTATTCCGAAGTTGACCAAAGAAGGGATGTAACCTGTGTTCCTTATGAATATGGACAGGCCAATACGGACGGATTTGCGCAACAGCAACTTCTTAACATTGATATATGGAACTTTGGCAAGTATCGTTACGAATGGATGACCCGTTATGTGACCTCTTCCAATGATGATGGATTGAACTGGGTATATATGCGCTATGCCGAAGTATTGCTCATGGCAGCCGAAGCCGCCAACGAACTGAACGGTCCAGGAGCGGCAGCACCTTATTTGCGCGAATTGCGTGAGCGAGCCTTTGCTCCCGAAGATCATGCCGAGCATGTGGATGCGTACCTGTCTGCGGCCCAGTCCAGTGAAGCAGCGATGTTCAATGCCATTGTGGAAGAGCACAAGTTGGAATTTGCCGGGGAAATGGTGCGCAAACAAGCACTTATCCGTTGGAATATGTTGGGCGATAAGCTTGATGAGACCAAAATGGAGCTCAATGACTTGGCCTCCCGTGCCGGGGATTATGCCAACGTGCCCACGACCCTGTATTGGAGAATCAACGAAGCGGACAATGAATCCTTGGAGATTTTTGGTTTGAACCGCGGAGAAGAAGGAGCACCAGGACCAGAGTACAGTGCACAGGCTTGGGATGTTTTCAATGCGGAAAAGATAGATGCGCTCTACAAACCGGGAGTAGATCCAGATGCTCGTCAGTTCTGGCCCATCTGGCAGGTGTTCATAGATGGAAGCAACGGACAATTGGTTAACGATTATGGCTATTAATGGTCATCCACAAAACATCAGAAAAATGAAAACATTCAGATATATAAAAACAATAGTTGTCCTAGCTCTTTTGGCAGTCCTATCCGTGGGCTGTAATTCCAAGGAAGGGGAAGTCATCGAGGAACTTGATGTGAACCGGGTGTTTGCACCTACTGATCTTGAGGCACGAATACGCAACATGACCACTATCGAATTGAGTTGGTATGTGCGGGAAGATGCTGAAAGCTATATTGTGGAATTTGCAGAAGGTACAGGTTTCAACAACATCATCCGCACCGTGGAAGTATCGCCTGAAAATCTGCCAATTCAAGAGCAGTTTGATGGGGAGACACTTTATTCCGCTCGCGTGAAGGGAATAGCAGAGGGCAAGCAGGATTCCAAATGGGTCTCGGTCTCCATCCAAACGGATCCTGAACAGATATTCTTGCCCGGCGAAGATGGGGACATCCAGGCAACAGCGGCTACATTGAGATGGCCTGCTGGAAGTGCCGTTACCCATCTGTTGATCAATCCGGGAGGTGTGGAACGCCCCATTACCCTAGAGGAAGCCTCAGCGGGCATGGCAACAATCACAGGACTTACTGGGGAGACGGAATATACCGTGGTGCTCTATAACAATGGTACCGTACGGGGCACATCGATTTTCACAACGCTCATCGACATAGGTGATGCCACACTTGTACAGCCAGAGGAAGATTTGGCCCAACTCATCGCAGATGCTGAATCAGGAGATGCTTTGGTGCTTGCGCCAGGCGAATTTGTGACCACAGGCACCATTGTACTTGATAAATCAATCAGCCTGAAGGGACTTTACCCGTATGATAAACCTATACTTCATGTGTCGTTTGATGTACAGGCCGGGGCTGATGTTATCGAATTGGTGGATTTGGAACTTCACGGAACTTATGAAGTTGTGGATGTCCCCACCCCCGCCGTTTTGGATGATGTGTTGCGGTTCAATGGCACGGATTATAATTATACTTCATTATTGATCAGCGGTTGTACTGTTCACGATTATGGTCGGTCTTTTGTGGCAGGAAATGCTTCAAATGCCATTGTGGGAACGGTAAAGATAGACAACACCGTGGTGTCCGATGTATTGACCAGCGGAGGTGATTTCATCGACTTTAGGAATACGTATGCAAGTAGTATAGAGATTACCAACAGTTCCTTTTTCAATTGTTCTCCGGGACGTGACTTTATACGTGCCGATGCAGGGCCATTGTCGGGCACAGGGTTGACCACCAATGTACTGATGGACCACATTACGGTTGTTGGGGCTTCCTCATTGCGAAGACTGTTGTATGTACGTTTTGTTGATAATGAATCAGTTGTGACCAATTCGTTGTTTGCAGAGATGGAGACTGGATATTATTCCAATCAAGGATCTACAGCAGATCCAACTTTCTCAACCAACAATTATTACAATGCACCTGGATTCTATGATTCAGCAAACACAAAGTATGATGGAAGCAGTACCTTCACCACTTTAGATCCCGGCTTTGTCGATACGGCAAACGGGGATTACACAGTGACCAACCAAGCATTGATAGATGATGAAATTGGCGACCCACGTTGGCGTCAATAATACGGTCCTAATAGTTTGTTTTAATGTGATAGGGTGGGTGAGGCCATGGTTCGAGCCCGCCCTATTGTTTTTGTTTGGGCAATGGCCCATAAATTCTGTGAATGATTGAAAATAAGAACATAATCAAAGGGCCGAACGGCCCAATGTCCATTTTTATGGCTGCCATCTTCATGATGTGTGTGCCTCTTTTGGGTTTGTCACAATCCGAGAGCCGGATCTTGGCCTTTCCATCTGCGGAAGGATTTGGGCGATATGCTTCTGGAGGACGTGGTGGAGAGGTGTACATTGTGACCAATTTGAACGATTCAGGCGAGGGCAGTCTCAGAAAAGGAATTATCAAGCATGGTCCGCGCACTATTGTGTTTGCCGTATCGGGCACCATTTATCTAAAGTCGCCTCTCGACATCAATCGGGGAGACCTCACTCTGGCCGGACAAACGGCACCGGGAGACGGTATCACTTTGGCAGGTTACCCGGTTTCCATCAAGGCGGACAATGTAATCATACGCTATATGCGGTTTCGAATGGGGGACATCAAAAAACAACAGGCCGATGCCATTGGGGGGAGGGACACCAAAAATGTCATTCTGGACCATTGTTCCATGAGTTGGGCCACGGATGAGGTCGCTTCCTTTTACCGAAACCACAATTTTACGATGCAATGGTGCATTGTGTCCGAAGCATTGAACCGTTCCGTTCACGAAAAAGGAGACCATGGCTATGGCGGTATCTGGGGAGGGGCCAATGTCTCTTTTCATCATAACCTCATTGCGTCCAACAATAGTAGAAACCCACGTTTCAGTGGTTCATCGACAACGGAGAATCTAGCCGATGAGTTTGTCGATTTCAGGAACAATGTCATCTACAATTGGGGAGGCAACAGCATTTACGGCGGAGAGAAGGGCACCTACAACGTGGTGAACAATTATTTCAAATCTGGTCCCGCCACGTCAAAAGGACGAAAGGACAGGATTGTAAACCCGTCGGAACCCTATGGTAAATTTTATGTGGATGGTAACCATGTGGAAGGGTTTCCCAAAATTTCAAAGGACAACTGGAGCGGTGGCGTGCAGTGTGATGACCCACAATCCACCAAGCTTGAAAAAGCCATTTCCATACATGACAATATTAGGACACAATCTGCCCAAGAGGCCTATCTTTCTGTGTTGAAATCGGCCGGGGCCAGCCTCCAACGTGATGCCGTGGACAAACGCATTATTGACAACGTGCGGATGGGAACTGCTACGGTGGGAAATGGCATCATAGATTCGCAAGAACAAGTGGGCGGATGGCCAGAGCTCAAATCCGGCGAAGCCCCTAAGGATTCTGACCAAGATGGCATGCCCGATGCTTGGGAAAAGGCAAAGGGATTGGATGTGGGCAAGGACGACTCCATGAGCTTCACCTTGGATAAAGAGTACACCAACCTGGAGGTATATATCAATAGTTTGGTGGAGGAGCAACAATACACCTCATTAATCCATGGGGAACGCTACCATTTTGTAGTGGCCCAAGATGGCACAGGAGATTTTACCTCGGTTCAAGAAGCCATTGATGCCGTGCCCAATTTTCGGAAAGCTGAAACACGGATTTTTATAAAGAATGGGGTCTATCATGAAAAATTGACCCTGCCCGCTACCAAGACCAATGTCACATTTGTGGGGGAATCGGCCGCGGGCACCATTTTGACCTATAATGATTCTGCCCGTACGCTCAACAGATTTGGGGAGGAAGTAGGGACCACGGGTTCTTCCTCTTTTTTTGTGTTCGGTGACGGTTTCAAGGCCAAGAACATCACCTTTCGGAACGATGCGGGAGATGGAAGAGTTGTGGGGCAGGCCGTTGCAGCGCGTGTGTCTGCGGACAGGGCAATCTTTGAGGACTGTAGGTTTCTTGGGTATCAGGACACCCTCTATGTGCAAGGCGATGGTACACGCCAATTCTACAAAAACTGTTATATTGAAGGAACGGTGGACTTTATTTTTGGTTGGGCAACTGCCGTTTTTGAGGACTGCGAGATCTTTGCCAAAGATCAAGGCTACCTCACCGCAGCATCCACAGAGAAAGAAAGGGATCATGGATTGGTCTTTATCAATTGTCGCCTGACCGGAAGTGCAGCGGCGAACACCTTCTATCTGGGAAGACCTTGGCGGGACCATGCCCAGACCGTTTTCATCAATTGCTATATGGACAAACACATCAAGCCCGAAGGATGGCATAACTGGAACAAACCCCATGCGGAGCAGACCACTTTTTATGCGGAGTACGGTTCCACGGGACCTGGAGCGAATGATAGATCACGTGTTGCATGGGCCAAACAATTGACCAAGCAGCAGGCCGATAACTATACAGCGGAAGCTATTTTGAAGGGGGCCGATGGTTGGAACCCAAAAAAATAAATATAAAACAGATGAAACACATTTTAACACTATCAGGAATTGTGCTTTTGGGGCTTACGGCCTGCAAGCAGGAAAAAAAAGAGGCTGAAAAGGGCGAGGAAGCCGTGGAAGTGGCCGCGACCGCTCCCTATGCTGAAATTTCCATCAAAGAAGGGGGAACTTGGGAAGATGGCCCAAGAGGCCACAAGGAATACATAGGCGGAACCTTCAAAAATGTGGAAAAGATGACCGTCCCCGAAGAGCATACCGACCATTCTTGGTACATTCGGTATGAAGGTCCGGGATGGGAGAACAAAAATGTGGGCTACCGCCTTTATTTGGATTGGCGAAACGCTATCGATATCTATGGAAAAAAAGTGGATTCCTTGGTGCTGCCCTACGTAGGCCAGGACGGTTTCGATTCCTACCATGAAATGAGCGATTGGGGCTTGGACATCCTCAAAGCAGGAAAATCCATGGGTATTGGAGGCTATGGACGATTCGTCAATGATTCAGTGGTGCATTTCAAAAAAGTGGGGAATACCATGGCTTCTGTGGAAAGTGGAAAAGACGCAGCTATGGTCACCATCGACTACAAAGGCTGGGAAGCGGCAGATATCACCACGGATTTGAAAGCAACCCTATCAATTTATCCAGAGGATAGGTTCACAAAAGCAGAATTGAAACCTTCCGTTGCATTTTCAGGGCTGTCCACAGGAATCGTAAAGTTTGACCATGTGCCTGTCAAGTCAAAGACAAGTGCAGATGGCAAGTGGGGCTACATCGCCACCTATGGAAACCAGACTTTGGTCAACGATACCGACCTATTGGGAATGGCCGTGTTCTACAAAATGGACGAGTTGGATAAATTGGTCGAAGGTCCGCACGATCACTTGGTGGTGTTCAAACCTACAACTACCGGAATCACCTACTATTTCTTGGGTGCTTGGGAGCGAGAGTTGAATGGGATTACCAATGAAGCCGATTTTTTCAAGGATTTGGATAGCAAGTTGCAGCAGTTGGACCAAAACGGAACCTTGGAATAATGAAACAACTGTTTGGAACAATCGGAGCACTCTTCTTGTTGATGGCACCTTTGAGCTGTAAGGAAAGCCCCAAAAAAGAAGAATCTTCCGAAGAGATGACATTGATCGTGCCCGAGGATTTGAAATGGTCGGAACGGATGATGCTGTCCGAAATGGAACGCAATCCCGAGGCGTGGACGCTCGATTTTGTGGACAAGCACAAGTGGGAATACACACACGGGCTCATGCTCTTGGCCTGTCAGCAGGTAAAGGCCAAATATCCCAATCCGAAATACGATGCATACATCAAGGATTGGTACGACCTCATGATTGATGACAGTGCCAACGTGAAGACCTACAAAATGGACATTTATAACATTGACCGTGTAAAACCGGGCAGTGCCCTTTTCGGACTGTATGATGAAACAAAGGATGAAAGATACCTCAAGGTCATTCATCAGTTGAGGGAACAGCTCAAGGGACAGCCTCGCAATTCCAAAGGTGGATTTTGGCATAAAAAAGTCTATCCCTATCAAATGTGGTTGGATGGACTTTACATGGGCGAACCTTTCTATGCGGAGTACACCCAACGGTTTGATGAAGGGGAAACGGCCCAAAGGGCATTTGATGATATTGTACTGCAATTCGACCTGATCCAACAAAACTCCAAAGACCCGGATACAGGTCTCCTGTACCACGGTTGGGACGAGAGCAAAGAGCAGGCATGGGCGGACAAAGATACCGGATTGTCGCCCCATTTTTGGGGACGCGCCATGGGATGGTACGGAATGGCCTTGGTGGATGTGCTGGATTTTTTCCCCAAGGAACATCCGGGACACCAAAGGCTGGTCGATTACTTGAACCAATACGCGGAAGTAATCGATAAGGTCAAGGACCCCAAGACGGGGCTGTGGTACCAAGTACTCGATAAAGAAGGGGAAGAAGGAAACTATTTGGAGGCCTCCGCTTCGGCAATGTTTGTGTATACCTTGGCCAAGGGGGCCAATCAAGGCTATCTCCCCGAAAAATACAAGACCGTGGCCAATGAAAGTTTTGATGCCATGGTCAAGGAGTTTGTTACACAGGACGACAAGGGTGTCGTAAGTCTCAATCAAATTTGCGGGGTTGCCGGATTGGGTGGAAACCCATACCGTGACGGTTCGTACGAGTATTATGTGAACGAACTCATTCGTCCCAACGACCCCAAAGGGGTAGGGCCATTTATCATGGCGGCCTTGGAGTTGGATAAATAGACCATCACAATTGTGGTGCAAAGAACAGTTGATCTTGCAATGAAGAAAAAAGCGTTAGAAGTAGTCCCATTGCTGACCCTCCTTTGGACAACATGGGGTTTTTCCCAGGTTTGGATTTCCAATCAAGGGGACGGAACCTACCAAAACCCGATTTTATATGCGGATTATTCCGATCCGGATGTGATCCGGGTAGGGAGCGATTACTACATGACCGCTTCCAGCTTCACGGCAGTACCGGGATTGCCCATTCTGCATTCCAAGGATTTGGTGAACTGGAAACTGATCAACCACGCCGTTCAGGAAATCGTTCCGACAGATGTGTTCAATGTACCGCAACATGGCAATGGGATATGGGCACCGAGCCTTCGTTACCACAACAATGAATTTTATATCTATTGGGGCGACCCCGATTTTGGGATCTACATGGTAAAGACCAAGGACCCTTATGGCGAATGGGAGCCGCCCGTTCTGGTCATGGAAGGAAAAGGGCTTATCGACCCCAGCCCTATTTGGGATGAAGATGGAAATGCCTATCTGGTCCATGCGTATGCCGGAAGCCGTGCAGCGGTGAAGAGCATTTTGGCCATCAACAAGATGAATCCCGAAGGGACAAAGGTACTCGATAAAGGGACCGTGGTCTTTGACGGTCATGATGCCCATCCAACCGTGGAAGGCCCAAAATTCTATAAAAGGAATCGCTACTACTACATTTTTGCACCGGCAGGCGGAGTGGCCACAGGTTGGCAATTGATCTTGCGTTCAAAGGACATCTATGGTCCCTACGAAGAAAAGGTTGTATTGGAACAAGGTTCTACCCAAGTTAATGGCCCGCATCAAGGGGGGTGGGTGGATACTGCCGATGGCACCGATTGGTTTGTCCATTTTCAAGATGTGGATGCCTACGGGCGTATCGTACACCTTCAACCTGTAGATTGGAAAAATGATTGGCCCCTTATGGGCAAGGACTTGGATGGAAATGGCATCGGGGAACCTGTCCAGACATTTAAAAAACCGGTTGCTGGCCATCCGATCATCGCTCCTGCAGAGTCCGATGAATTCAATTCAGATCGTATAGGATTGCAATGGCAATGGCAGGCAAACCCACAGGTCACTTGGTATTCCTTGATCAAGGACAGAGGGTTTTTGCGTTTGTTCACCGTAAAGAAGAAAGAAGCGGACAACAACCTCTGGAACATGCCGGCCTTATTGTTGCAAAAGTTTCCTGCACCCAGTTTTAAGGCAACGACCAAGATCAAATTGGTGCCAGAAGAAGCAGAAAGTGGTAAAAGTGCAGGATTGATAGTGTTCGGTCTGGACTACGCTACCCTCACGCTCACCCATGATGCAGAGGGGTATGTCTTAAAGCAGACGCAGTCCATCCAGGCCAAAAAGAACCTTCCCGAAGAAACCAACGAGGAAACTCGCGTAAAGACCAACGAAGTGCATCTTCAGGTCGAGGTCACGGGACCCGATGCGATGTGTCAGTTCAGTTATAGCACAAATGGAAAAAAATACACCAAAATAGGAAAGCCCTTCAAGGCGCAGCCCGGGCAATGGGTGGGTGCCAAGGTAGGGGTTTTCAGTGTCAGTGAGGCAGCCATCAAATATGGTGGCTATGTTGATGTGGATTATTTTAGGATTACAGAATAAAAAGAACATGAAGGGAATTTTAGCAGTTTTGTCCGTGTTTTTGTTTTGGGCAAGTCAACCTCAAGAGAAAGTAACAACACTCTATTTGATCGGAGATTCTACCATGGCCGATTACACGGGCGATTATGATCCGGGAAAAGACTATATGAAGACCCGTTACCCGGTAGCGGGTTGGGGCCAGGGATTCCAATCCTTCTTTACCAAGGACAGTTTGGATGCCGTGAGATCTTTGTTCCGGTCCGATTCGGTCCGTGTGGACGATAGGGCCAGGGGGGGCAGGAGCACCCGTACTTTTTTTCAGGAAGGCCGATGGCGTTCGGTCTATGAAGTGCTCCAGCCCGGTGATGTGGTCATCATGCAATTTGGGCACAACGATGCCGCTGAGAACAAGACTGAACGTTATGTGGACATTGAGGGTTACAAGGAATTTCTGCGGTTGTTCGTGACACAGACACTACAGAAAAATGCCAGACCCATCATATTGACCCCGGTGGCCAGAAATTATCCGTGGAAAGAAGGTAAACTGGAAAATGTGCACGGTGAATATCCCCAAGCGGGCAAAGAAGTTGCAACGGAAATGGACGTGACGCTGATCGACCTGAACCAATTGTCCATGGACTTTTTCTCTTCCAAAGGAAAAGATTATGTGTCGGAAACCTATTTTATGAACTTGCCCGCTGGGGTCTATGAAGCCTATCCCGATGGGCAGGAGGACAATACCCACTTTCAGCCCGAAGGGGCAAAGGCGGTGGCGCAACTGGTATTTGACGCCCTAAAGCAATTGAAGTGATCAGGTTATCGCCCGTACATATCACGATGCTCTGTTTACTGCTCGGTGGAGTTGTATCGGCCCAAGTGGAAAGACCAAATGCCACTCCCTATACTATAGCCACCACCTACCAGAAATTGCTCAAAAACTACCCGGACATTGTTCCTGTGGAGCCATTGCAATCTGACAAGATCGTATATCAAGAGGACCTCACCTATCATCAAGTGGATGGGGTGTCACTTCAGGCGGATATCTATTATCCGAAGGACATCGCCCATAAAACACCAGCTGTGATTTTGGTGCATGGAGGCGGATGGATCTCGGGCAGCAAAGAAAACCAACGCGTTATGGCACAGTATTTGGCCGAAAACGGTTTTGTGGCCATGGCAGTGAACTATCGTTTGGCTGATGTGGCCAAATATCCGGCCGCCATCGAGGATTTGAATGCAGCGATAACATATCTATACACATCCAAATATCCTTTGGATACCGAAAAAATAGCCATTCTGGGTGCCTCTGCGGGTGCACAGTTGGCCTCCTTGGTCGGGATGAAGAACAAGCAGATCAAAGCTATTGTAAATGTGGATGGGATAGTCTCCTTTGTCCACCCTGAAGCGGAAGAAGGTACTTATGCAGGATACTGGTTGGATGGTATGAAGGCGGACAATTTGAAAGTGTGGGAAGATGCTTCTCCCTTGGAGTTCATCGCCCCGGACTCACCGCCCATACTGTTCATCAACAGTGCACAGCCCCGATTTCATGCTGGACGGGATGATTTGATCAAAAAATATTCGGAATGGGGCATTTACAGTGAAGTACTTACCTTCCCCAATTCCCCCCATTCCTTTTGGTTGGTCCACCCATGGTTTGAACCGACCGTGGACCATACCGTGCAATTTTTACAAAAAGTGTTCAAATGATGAGGCTCAAGGTATTTCTTTTATGTTCTCTTTTGGGATGTATTCTTCAGGCCCAGGAACCTTATCGAAAAATTGTGGTGGCGCAGGATGGGAGTGGCGATTTCACCCAGATCCAAGAGGCCATCAATTCCACTCGCGACCTCGGCCCTTCCTATGTACAGTTTTATATCAAGGATGGGGTCTATGAAGAAAATATTGAGATTCCTTCCTGGAAACATCAGTTGACCTTTATTGGGGAAAGCAGGGACGGGACCATCATCCGTGGGAACAATTATTCAGGAAAACTGACCAAGGATGGCGGTAAACTATCCACCTTTACGTCACATACCGTTCTCGTGGAAGGAGACGATATCCATTTCAAAAACCTGACCATACAGAACACTTGGTGCAACAAGGGACAGGCCGTGGCACTGCATGTGGAAGGTGATCGGTTCATTGCCGAGGATTGTGCTATTTTGGGTTGCCAGGACACAGTTTATACGGCAAACGAAGGCAGTCGACAGTACTATGACAACTGCCTCATTGCAGGGACCACCGATTTCATTTTTGGGGAGGCAACGGCCGTTTTCAAGGATTGTGAGATCCGTAGCCTAAAGGATTCCTATATTACGGCGGCGGCCACACCAAAGGATCAAGCCTATGGTTATGTGTTCCTCAATGCCCGTTTGACTGCGGAGGATGGCGTTTCCAAAGTATATCTCGGACGTCCGTGGAGGCCTTATGCCCGAACCGTTTTTATCGATTCTGACCTAGGAGCTCACATACTGCCCGAGGGATGGCACCATTGGCCCGGGGATCAAATGTTCCCGGATAAGGAAAAAACGACCTATTATGCCGAATCCAATAGCAAGGGGCCAGGGGCCAGCCCTAAAACAAGGGTAGACTGGTCGCACCAACTAAACGCCGATGAGGTGAAGAAATACACCTTGGAAAACATATTCAATGGCTGGGTTCCGGCCGAGATAAAACTGTACAACTGAGATGAAATTGAAGAAAGATCTATTTTTTGATGGAACCTCCGACTGGGAGGATTTGGGCGGAGGGGTTTCCCGACAGTTTGTAGGGTATAATTCCCAGCAGATGATGGTAAAGGTCAAGTTTGAAAAAGGTGCCATCGGTGCCATGCACCATCATTTTCATTCCCAGGTCACCTATGTGGCCGGTGGGCAGTTTGAAGTCACTGTGGATGGCCAAACCAAAGTATTGAAGGAGGGTGACGGTTTTTTTGCCCAGCCCAATATCGAGCATGGGGTAAAATGTCTCGAAGCGGGCCTATTGATCGATGTATTTACACCTCTCAGGGAGGATTTTTTGAAATGATATAAAGAAATAAAACTGAACAATTTATAGCACATGAAAAAGATTGGATTTCAACTGATGATTTTGGGCATGGCCGCACTATCATTTGTGGCCTGCGGTGAAAAAGAAGGTAAGACCATCGCCGAGCAACCCAAGGAAGAAACAGCCGATATGTATGAAGGGGTGGAGTTTGATATGCCAAGGGTCAAAGAGACCTCCTTTCCGGATTATGTGGTGTCCATTGCAGATTTTGGAGCGGTGGGCGATGGAACCCAGAGCAATACAAAAGCATTTGCCGATGCCATTGAAGAGGTATCGAAGAATGGAGGCGGAAAGGTAGTGGTGCCAAGGGGAATGTGGCTTACAGGCCCCATACAGTTCAAGAGTAACATCAACCTGCACTTGGAAGATGGGGCGTTGCTGCTTTTCAGCAAGAATTTTGACGAATACCCGTTGGTGGAGACCAGCTTTGAGGGGCTGAACACCGTTCGTTGCATGTCGCCCATCTATGCGGTTGGGGTGGAGAACATCGCCATTACCGGAAACGGGACCATAGATGGCAATGGCGATGCATGGCGCTATGTGAAAAAGGGAAAGATGACCTCCAGCCAATGGAAGAGCCTTGTCAAATCTGGAGGTGTACTCAACGAAACGGAGGATATTTGGTTCCCTTCTGAATCCTCCCTCTCAGGATTCATAGCCACGGACAACTTTAACGTACCCCAGACGAACGATAGACAGGTTTTGGAGGGAATGAAGGATTTTCTCCGTCCCGTCATGGTGAGCATTGTCAAGAGCAAGCGTATTTTGTTGGATGGTCCAACGTTCCAAAACTCCCCTGCTTGGAACATCCATCCGCTCATGAGCGAAGATGTCATCATCCGCAACCTTAACGTAAGAAACCCATGGTACTCCCAAAATGGGGACGGTCTAGACCTGGAATCCTGTAAAAATGTACTCATCTACAACAATACCTTTGATGTGGGGGACGATGCCATCTGCTTCAAATCAGGTAAGAACAAGGACGGGCGGGACCGGGGCATGCCCACGGAAAATGTGATTGTGAGGAACAATATTGTCTATCATGGTCACGGAGGCTTTGTGGTGGGCAGCGAAATGTCGGGCGGGGTAAGGAACGTCCATGTTTCCAACTGTACGTTTATCGGCACCGATATTGGACTTCGCTTCAAAAGTACCCGAGGAAGGGGAGGCATTGTGGAGAACATCTATATTTCCAACATCGATATGATCAACATCCCTACGGACGCCATCAATTTCAACCTGTTCTATGAGGGCAATTCCCCTATTTTGGAGGAAGATCAAAGTGCGGAGGATGAGGCCCGTGATGAGGTCTTGGTCCCTGTCACCGAAGAAACGCCATCCTTTAAAAACATCCACATGAAGAACATTCGGGTGGTAGCTTCGGGTGTTGCGGCCAATTTCCAGGGATTACCCGAAATGAACCTTCAAAATGTTACCTTGGAAAATGCCTTTTTGGAGGCAGAGAAAGGCATTGTTGCCGTGGATACGGACGGTCTGATCTTAAAAGACGTCAAGGTTGTTCCGACCAAGGGAAGTGCCCTTACCCTATACAACAGCAAAAATGTGGAGGTAAATGCATTCTCCCACGAAGGGAAAGAGGGCAGTCCTGTCCGGATTTTGGGTCCATTGACCGAGAAGGTAAAATTGGAAAAGGCGTTGCAAGCCCAAGCCGAACTGGGTAAAGGGGTTAAAGAGGGAGCTGTATCGTTTGAATAGAAAAGCATGCGGAAATTACTAGTATTGATCCCTTTGCTGTTGGCATTTTCGATGCCGCAGCATACACCTACCATTCATATGGCCGGGGACTCCACTATGGCGAACAAGCCCTATACGCCCAACAACCCCGAGAAAGGTTGGGGGCAAGTGTTGCCCTTATATGTGGAAGGTATCCAAGTGAAGAACTATGCCATCAATGGACGGGCCACCAAAGACTTCAGGGCAGAAGGGCATTGGGACAGATTGCTCAGCGGGGTACAACCCGGGGATTATGTCATCATCCAGTTTGGACACAATGATGAATCCCCCAGCAAGGGAGTGCTGCGTTATTCCACACCGGAGCAGTACAGGGCCAACTTGAAACAGTTTGTCCTCGATGTGCGGAAGGAACGGGCAACACCCATTTTGGCCACATCCATCACCCGGAGGAAATTTGAGAACGGCACGTTGGTCTATACCCACGGCGTCTATCCTGACAAAGTGCGCGAAGTAGCAAAGGAAATGGAAGTCCCTCTGCTTGAAATGGAGGAGCGCACCCGCGAATTAGTCTCCACTTTTGGGGAGGAACGTTCCAAGCAATTGTTTTTGCACTATCTGCCCGGCGAATATGCCATTTTTCCAGAAGGGGAAGCGGACGATACACACCTTTCACCAACAGGGGCCTTTGCGGTGTGTGATTTGGCGGTGGACGAACTGAAGAAGGCCGTGCCGGAGCTCGTGGCGTATTTTAAGCCCTAATGCCTAAAATAGCAAAGAACATTTTGCAAAAGCGTCCCTGTGGGCTACTTTTGGCATCTCCATTTGTTTGATAAAAAAGCGTTGTGGTTGCCAAATCGGACCCTGTTTTAGTGGAAGAAAAGTGGAACGCCTATTCCCATGCGTTCGGGATTGTCCTGGCCTTGTTGGGCAGTATGTTTCTTTTTCGGGAAGAATTGGATGGAACTCCATATCTGAGGTGCAGTCTCATTGCTTATTCCCTGTCGCTCGTATTATTGTTTGTGGCCTCTACCGTGTACCATGCCGTGCAAAATCCCAAACTCAAAAAAAAACTCCGGATCTTGGACCATATCAGCATTTATTACCTGATTGCGGGAACCTATACCCCAGTTTGTCTTACGGTATTGCTGCCATCAAAGGGATGGTTGTTGTTCTGTTTGGTTTGGGGCATTGCCTTGTTCGGAACAGTGTTGAAAATACTCTTCACAGGAAAGTTTGAAGTATTTTCATTGATACTTTATGGGGTAATGGGATGGCTCATTGTCATTGACCTTCCTTATTTGATGGGGCATATGTCTTCCACAGGTTTGCTCTACCTTGGATTGGGAGGAGCCTTTTATACCATCGGCATCTTATTTTATGCGGTGAAAAGGATTCCCTTTAACCATTTGATATGGCACTTTTTTGTGTTGGGTGGCGCAGTGAGCCATTGGGTTTTGATCTATAAATCAATCCAATAAAAAATTGGGTGCCCTATAGTAATAACCGGGAAGAAGGGATTTGAACTTTGATTCCATTTTTGGAGAAATGCTATAAGGATATGTATTGCTTTTTATCACCCCTGTGAGATATGAATCATAATCTATAATGCCTTCATAGCCTCTTAACTCCACTTGCTGAACCTTTAAATTATTGTTTTCATAGAGAGGGTAGAAACCCCACGATTGAATTTCTTCTGGAATTTCCGGTAATACCACCTGATCCATTTCTTGACTGTCAAAAACCAAGTTCCAGCGATACATAATGTTTAGACCATTGATTACTTCAGGTGCATCTGAATCGATGGAAATCTTGCCAATGGTGTGACCTGTGCCCGACTTGGACAACTCAAATTGATTGTTCGAAAAGGTATAGTCAATGGTCCAATCCACAGGAGTGAAACTTGCTACAGGTTCTCCTGTTCTCTCTGTGAAATAATCATTTAACCTGACATTGTATTTGTAATGGGTAAAAGCATCGCTGATAAAATAAGGGATACCTCCGTCTGGCAAAAACTGATAACCAATAGCGTAAATTAAATGATAGATGTTGTTATCAAATTCTTCCTGGTTCATGTAACCGTACAATGATATGCCAGAGGTTTCAACAGCCTCGCCATTGATGATGGGTTCGTACACCCTTCTTTCCACTCCTTCGGTAGTGAACATATCTGGTGTAAGGACCGGGTTTGAGGATACATTGGCGTCCAATAGGGAATAGGAGTATTCGCTCATTGTATAATTATATAAAGAGAGATACATTGAGTTGGATTGGAGAGGAGTGCTGGTATTTTGAGATTTTTCTATGTAAACCTCTCCGGTAGGACCATTGTTGTCATGAGAAAAGGATGCAGAATAATCAGCTCCCCAACCCGTCAATGACAATTGATCGTTAAAATCAAAATTCTCTGTTTGCAGAATGTAGGATTCCACTTGGTTCGAAAACCTTTTATATAGTTTCAAGTTCATTTCAGGTAAGGCGGAAGGGAGTATGTTCTGGACAGTGGTCAACTCAGTTGCATTCCCAAAAGGCCCCGTAATGTATTCGGCAAAGGTGAGCATGTATTCAAAATCACCATTGGTTTCTTGGTCTGTGTGGAGTTTTATGATGGTAGTGTCATCATAAATACGTTCGATGTCCAAGAGCTGACCATCCATTCCCGAAGCAAATACAAATAGCCGTGTAGTTTCGGGATTATAAAAATTGGCAGGTATACTTATGGTCAACAACCTTCTCAAGATTTCAATCGGAAATTCAGCGATGGTCTCATTGTTCAGGTTGTCAATGGCCTTGATGAAAACACTGGCCGATCCTGTGGTAAATGTTTCTGGATCCAACTCCCATTCGTATGCTACCTGTCCTTCAATGAGGGTTTGCGAATCTTCTCCCATCAAAAATTCCACAGAAACAATATCAGAATGTGCATCGATTATTTCCGGTGACAAAAGAAGCGTTTCATCAACAACTGGGTTTTCCATCAAAGATTCCAAAGTGATTTCCGGCCCTGTGTTATCAGCGATAAAAACAACCTCATGTATTGTTTTGTTGTCAGCTAGGTCAATGGCTTCTATTTTGAAATTGTTCTCCCCATCAGATAGCTCCAATGTATTTATGTTCACCTCATACAATCCATCCACAATCTCGCTAAGCAACTCATCATTCAGATAAATTGCTGTGGATGTCAGTCCTTCATTGTCCGATACATTGAAAGTAACCATGTTCGTGTCACCGCCAATGACTTGGCCGTTGGTCAAGGTGACGTTGGTGACGGAAGGCAATTCGTTGTCAATATGGATGATCTGATCCTTGGAAGTCTCATTGCCCGAAGTGTCCGTTACCGTAATTTTCAGGGTATAATCCGTGAACTTGTTTGTTGAGGGTTGTTTTGAAGTATAGTTGGAAACGTCTATGATGATCTGATATGGAGCGGAAGTATCCTCCCCAACTTTTTGGTCGTCAATAAAAGCCTCTACTTTGGCTATCCCTCCTGAATCTTTCGCATCAATACTTATTTCGATTTGGTTGCTGACCACTACCGGTACATCTGTGTTGGAGCTTTGGCTACCAGCTATGCTGAAATCGACCTGTGGTGCTACTGTGTCAGGCTCTGGTGCGGGTTCTTCAGAATCAGAAGAGCAAGAGAACAAAAAAGAAACCAAGAAAATCAACAGGCAATGGGGTAAAAAATGTTTCATCAAATAGAGGTATATGCAGCTAAATCTAAACACTTTTGATGAGGTATAAAAGTTGGTCTCCTATAAATGACAGAAAATTCGACAAAGGGAATAGGTTAGGACAATGAGACCTACACAAAATAAGCAATCCCTATTCCCAAAATGATGACCAAGAGTTTCCTAAGATTGAAAGCGTGCCCCTGCGCACTTTCAAAAAGGATGATGGTGGAAATATGAAAAAACACCCCAATGGCCAAGGAGGTGAGCAAATGGCCGTGACTCTCCATCCATTCCGATTGTGCCGAAACAAAGCTGCCCAAAGGGGTCATCAGCGAAAAAGCGGCCATGAACAGCAGGATGGTGCCCAACCTCATTTTGGAGTTCAGCAGAAAAATACTGAGTACGATGGCAATCGGGACCTTGTGGATGATAATGCCATAGAGAATGGAGTTGTTGCCATGGATGGGAACACCTTCAACCAAGGCGTGCACGGACAAACTCAGAAAAAGGAGTAGGGGAAACCTGTTCTCCTTCAAATCGATGTGCAGGTGTCCATGTTCCGCTCCCTTGGAAAAGAATTCCAGAAAAATCTGCAACAAGATGCCCCCCAAGATATAAAGTGCAATGGTTTTGGGGTCATGGCCTTCATATACTTCCGGGAGCAGTTCAAAAAAAGTGAGTGCCAATAAAAAGGCGCCACTGAACGCCAACAAAAGCTTGATACGTCCCGTATGGTTAGGCTTTGTGAACCGCACGAATGCAAATCCTGCCCAAACGGCGACGATGGGGGCCAAATAAATGAAGATAGAAGGAAAATCCATATCTAGGCTTGAAGGGGCAAAAATAGCCTATTTTTACGGAAAGATTTTAAGATAGGATGGCAGGAAATTTTAAGATGATGGCCAAGACCCTCTATGGCTTTGAGCCCCTTTTGGCCAAAGAACTACGGAACTTGGGGGCAGGCCGGGTAGAGGAAGGCGTCAGGAACGTAACATTTGAAGGGGACACCGGGTTCATGTACAAGGCCAATCTGTGCCTTCGGACGGCATTGAAAGTGTACAAGCCCATAAGCACGTTCAGGGTCTTTAACGAAAAGGACCTCTATAAAAGTATTTACGAACTGGATTGGCCCCAATTTTTTGGTGCTGATAAAACCTTCGCTATAGACACGACCATGAGTTCGGAGGTGTTCAATAATTCCATGTTTGTCTCCCTCAAGGCCAAAGATGCCATTGTGGACAAATTCAGGGAAGTGGAAAGACAACGTCCCAATGTGGATTCGCAAGATCCCGATGTGCGGATCAATATCCACATCCATCAAAATACCTGTACAGTCTCGCTGGACAGTTCCGGAAATTCATTGCACCAAAGGGGATACCGCATTTTGACCAATATTGCGCCGATCAATGAGGTATTGGCCGCCGGACTGCTCTTGGCAAGTGCTTGGGACGGACACACTGATTTTTTGGATCCTATGTGCGGTAGCGGTACCTTTTTGATCGAAGCCGCCATGATTGCCTGCAACATCCCGGCCAACATCAATCGGGAAGCATATGCCTTTATGCGCTGGAAGGATTACGATGCAGAACTGCATGAAAAAATTGTGGCGGCCAGTTTGAAGAAGACCCGGGAGTTCCATCATAAGATAATCGGATACGACAAGGCCCCCTCCGCGGTACGAAAGGCGCAGGAAAATGTGGAGAATGCCAATCTTGCGGAATACATCACCATAGATCGGAAGGATTTTTTCAGGACGGAGAAACCGGTGGAGGGTAAGCTGCATATGGTGTTCAACCCTCCGTATGGGGAGCGTTTGCCCATTGAGGTGGACGAATTCTATGCCAAGATAGGGGACACCTTGAAGCAACAGTATCCCGGCACGGATGCATGGATGATCACCTCCAACCTTGAGGCTTTAAAGCATGTGGGTTTACGTCCATCACGGAAAATAAAGGCCTATAACGGAAAACTGGAGGCACGCTTGGTCAAGTACGAAATTTATGAAGGAAGCAAAAAAGCAAAGTTCCAACAATAGCCGAGCTATTTTGTGATTGTTGCAACAACAACAACGAAAAAATTTGCTTAAGTGGAATAAATGTTTAGCTTTGGCATGTGTTTAGAACACAAACTAACTAACTCAATCTAATTATCGGGAAAAGGACTTGAAAATTCAGGTCCTTTTTTTGTTGGGATCAACGAAGTTGGAATTGCTTATTTGTCCGACCAAATGGCCAGTTCATTATGGGATGGGTCGGTAAAATGGAACCTTCTGCCGCCGGGAAAAGAGAATATGTCCTTGACAATGACACCCCCTGCGTTGACCACCTTTTCCCGTATGCCTTCCAGGTCCTCATGGTAGAGTACGATCAGAGCCCCGTTCACTGCCTGTTCCTCGGTTCTTTCAAAACCACCTTCAAGTCCACTATCCGAAAAGGCAACATAATCGGGACCATAGTCCGTGAACGACCAACCAAAGGTTGGGCCATAAAAATCCTTTATTTTTTGAAGGTCATTAGCCTTGAACTCCACATAATTGATATGGCTATTCTTCATGGTTACTGTTCGGGTTCTTCCTTTTTCTTTTTTGATTTTTTATATAGAGGGATGAAGTAGGAGATGCTATAGTTGTAGCTCACCCCAAAATTACTCCCGTCCGTCACCTTGTTGAAACCAGGGATCCAAAGGTTCGGGAAGCGCTCATCTTCCTTGTTGGAAACCAAGAATCCCAAACGGGCACTCATGCCAATATAAATATTGGCGAAAAGTTCGGCCTTGATGCCCATGACGAACTCCAACCACGAAGCGTTCAGACCACTGAATTCCTCATTGGGTTGGATGCCCGGCAAAAAGTCGGGATTGTATAGATGATTGCTGTTGAAAATGGTGTAATCGTTCAGGGTCTGGCTAAAACTCGCAGCGGCAAACCTTCCCCCGATGGTGATGGAATTGTTCATCCCGAACCAATTTTGGTAGGTGTTCACTTCTGCCCCCACTTTAATGTAGCTTCCCGAGGTCTTGAAATTGTAGAGCAGGGTACTGTTCAGGCTTTCTCCCTGTGTTTTGGTCTCGTTCCCGATCTCAGCGGCCAAATAAAGTTTTTGGGTCAATCGGTAGTCCCCGACCAATTCCAGGCCTGTGTAGTCCTCATCGGCAAAGGACAACACCAGTTTGCTCAAATCCACACCCACCCGAAGGCCATATTCATCCTTATACTCCACGGTATCTTTGGGTTGAAGGTCTATAGGTTCGCTCTGCCCCAACATACAAATGGGGAGTAGTACCATGGAAACGAAAAGACTAATGAAATATCTTGACATGGATGTTGTTGGAGTTTTCAATGTTTTGTTGGACAATGGAAATGTCCTGTATCCAATTGGTTGCACTTTCAGGGAGCGTAATGCTGATGCCATCATAATTGATCACGAACCCGCATGCCCGGGAAGCAAAATCTTCCCTTGTGGTATACGAAATGGTCAGGGAATCAATGTTTCCGGTTTCCGCATCGGTCTCTTCATCATCGGCAGAATCGTTGATAAAGGCAAATGAGGTGCTGGTCACGTCGTTCCGGAGTGGAATCCCTATCGAGTCCAAATCGGCCCGGTCAGTAAAGGTGTTGAGGGTGCTGTCCAAGATCACTTCTTTGATACGGAGCGATGGCACATCCTTTGCGACAGTGGTATCTTCTATGTCAAAAAAACCAATGACCAGAAGCGGTGTGTCCCCGTTGACACAGATGTCATCTTTTTCGCAGGAAGAAAAATAGATGAGCAATAATAGGATAAGCAGGATGGGGATTATTCTCTTCATTCCAAATAGTAGCGGATTTTAATTCAACAATTACACCCGTTTTTCCAAAAGTACAACATTTTCCACGTGATGGGTCTGCGGGAACATATCCACTGGCTGCACCTTGGTCACTTTGTAGGTGTCCTTCATCAAAGCCAAGTCCCTTGCCTGGGTGGCACTGTTACAACTCACGTAGACAATTTTGGGCGGTGCCACCTGGAGCAATTGCTCCACCACCTGTTTGTGCATGCCGTCCCTTGGAGGGTCGGTAATGATCACATCGGGGCTGCCGTGTTGGGCGATAAAATCATCATTGAACACATTTTTCATATCGCCCACAAAGAATTCCACATTCGAAATGCCGTTCAGTACCGCATTGGCCTTGGCATCTTCAATGGCTTCGGGAACGGATTCCACACCCACCACCTTTTTGGCCTTTTTGGAGACAAACTGGGCAATGGTTCCTGTGCCGGTGTACAGATCGTACACCAGTTCATTACCAGTGAGCCCGGCAAAATCCCTGGTCACGTTGTAGAGCACATGGGCCTGTTCCGAATTGGTCTGGTAAAATGATTTGGCATTTATCTTGAACCGTAACCCCTCCATTTCTTCAAAAATATGGTCGCGACCAGAAAAACAGACCACTTCTTGGTCATAGATCGTGTCGTTCTGTTTGGGGTTGATCACATATTGCAACGAAGTGATCTCTGGGAATTTTTCCATCAAATGGTTCAGCAACTGTTCCCTTTCCTGTTTTTGGTCCTCAAAGAATTGGAGGAGTACCATGATCTCTCCGGTGGATGCTGTCCGTATCATGAGCGTTCGAAGCAATCCCTTTTGGTTTCTGGGGTCAAAAAAGGGCAGTCCGTTTTCGACGGCGAATTTTTTCACCTCCAGTCGGATGGCATTGGAAGGGTCTTGCTGAAGATGGCACTTTTTGATGTCCAAGATCTTGTCCCACATGCCGGGAATATGGAAACCCAAAGCGTTCCTATCTTCAAAATCCCTGTCCGAGACAATTTCCTTTTGGGTGAGCCATCTGCTGTTGGAAAAAGAAAATTCCATCTTGTTCCTGTAGAAATATTCCTTTTCGGAACCCAGAATGGCATTGACATCCGGAAGTTCCAGGTTTCCGATGCGTTTGAGGTTGTTCTCCACCTCCCGTTGCTTGAAATACAGTTGGTGCCCATAGCCCATATGTTGCCATTTGCACCCACCACAGGTCCCAAAATGTTGGCATTCGGGGGTGGTTCGTTTATCGGAAAGCTTGTGGAAATGGGTGGCCACACCTTCAAAATAGGCACTTTTCTTTTTGGTGGTCATCACATCCACCACATCGCCCGGAACGGCATTGGATAGAAAAATGACCCTGCCATCCGGTGCTTTCCCCACCGATTTTCCTTTGGCGCCGGCATCAATGACTTCCACATGTTCAAACGTCTGTCGTTTATTCTTTCGTCGCATGCAGCAAAAGTAACCCCTTTTTGGTATTTGTCATGGCGGAGCTTCTTAAATCGACCCTAAAACTTTGCCCATCTCTTCCCCAAAATATTTGGCCAATAATTTGTAATTTGCGTGCACTCCAAGGGATGATTTCTCTCCCACGCTGCTTTTTCGGGACTCCGAAAGAATAAAGGTACAGTAGGAATGGTTGTTTTATCAATTTAATCATTATTGAAATGACTGTTTTAGAGCATTTGACTTCGCAGCAAGCGATCGATTTGGAAAACAAGTACGGAGCCCACAATTACCACCCGCTGCCCGTGGTTTTGAGCAGGGGGGAAGGCGTGCATGTCTGGGATGTGGAAGGAAAGAAATACTATGATTTCCTTTCTGCCTATTCGGCGGTGAACCAGGGGCATTGCCACCCCAAGATCATTGGTGCCCTGATGGACCAGGCCAAGACACTGACCCTGACCTCAAGGGCTTTTTACAATGACATGTTGGGCAAGTATGAACAATATGCCACCTCGGTTTTTGGGTTTGACAAACTGTTGCCCATGAACACCGGGGCGGAGGCCGTGGAAACGGCCCTCAAGATCTGCCGGCGATGGGCCTACCAAAAGAAAGGGATTTCCGAAGACCGGGCCCAGATTGTGGTATGCGAGAACAATTTCCATGGTAGGACCACCACCATCATCTCTTTTTCCAATGATCCTGTGGCCCGAACGGACTATGGTCCCTATACCGAAGGTTTCATCAAGATTGCTTACGATGACCTGTCGGCCTTGGAAAAAACGTTGGAAGCCAATCCACATATAGCTGGGTTTTTGGTGGAACCGATACAGGGTGAAGCAGGTGTTTATGTGCCATCCGAAGGTTATCTGAAAAAGGCCAAGGCCCTTTGCGAAAAATACAATGTACTTTTTATTGCCGATGAGGTCCAGACCGGCATTGCCCGGACAGGTAAAATGTTGGCCTTGGACCATGAAGGAGTGAAACCGGACATTTTGATCTTGGGCAAGGCACTTTCAGGCGGAGTCTATCCTGTTTCCGCAGTATTGGCGAATGATGGGGTCATGGAAGTCATCACCCCGGGAAGCCATGGAAGTACTTTTGGGGGCAACCCCGTTGCAGCTGCCGTGGCCATGGCTGCCTTGGAAGTGGTCCAAGAAGAGAATTTGGCACAGAATGCGCAGGAATTGGGGGAATTGTTCCGAGAAGAATTGAACAAGTTCATCCCCACTTGTGATTTGGTAGAAAAAGTTCGTGGCAAGGGATTGCTGAACGCCATCGTCATCAATGATAGTGAGGACAGTTCCACAGCTTGGGACATTTGCATGACCTTGAAGGAAAACGGACTTTTGGCCAAGCCGACCCATGGGAACATCATCCGGTTCGCCCCACCTTTGGTGATGACCCGCGAACAGTTGATGGATTGCGTTTCCATCATCATCAAGACACTTCAGGATTTTTCAAAGTAACTTCCTGTTTGAATGCATAAAAATAAAAGAGGGCAGTGAATCACTGCCCTCTTTTTTATATGGTTTTGGATAAAAAAGGTTCTTATAGGAACTTGTACCCCAACCCAACGGTCAAGTAGTTGCTCCTAACCTTGACATCTTCGCTGCCGGTGTAGGAGTTGTTGATCTGAAAGGTATATCTGGCCTCGACAAAGAAGTCTTCATTGATGTCATAACCGATTCCCCCTGCAACGTCAAACTCCACACTGCTAAAGTCCTCTGGTGTTTCTTCCAGCGAAAAGACGAGTTGCGGACCCACTTGAAAATTGAATTTTTCCGAAATGGCAAACTTGCCCAGGATCGGAAGCTAAAGACCATCACTTTCATCGACACTTGCATAGAGAAGCTCTGGTTGGACGCTAAAATTGTCAGAGACAACAAAATCGGCCACTGCCCCGATGTAAAATCCAGATTCTGAAGCGGATATGCTAATGCCTTCGGCTTTAACGCTTCCCCTTGCATTCAGATACCCTGCGGTCGCCCCAAATCTTACATCTTGGGCTTGTGCTGAAAATGCCAAAGCAAATACAGCAACGGTCACTAATACAATTCTTTTCATGTTTAGATAAGGTTTATGTTTAAGTGGCTAAATATAGAGATATAAACAAATGCTATTTCTCTTTTTGTTGCGTGCGGCCCCATTCTTGTGGGGTAGCATCAATCAGCATTACTTTTCTTCCTTGGATTCTATGGCCATTTCACAACCATAATTGTCCGAAAAGAAATTGTCCAGATCATCTGCTTTTAGGGCCAAATGTTTGAGATTTTTCTTTACGTTTTCTGCGTGTTCCGTGAAAATATCGGAGATGTGCGCCCTGTAGGAAACAAAAATCTTGTTGTCATGTATGCCCAAATAATAAGGTTCGACATGGTTTTCCAAAAGATAGGTGAGCAGTTCCTCCAAATTTTGTTTGGGTAGGTTGTTCAACGGTGAGGTGGCAATCAGGTAATCTCTTTGGAAGACAAAGATCCTGATGAGGGCACTTCCTTGATGGAACTCCCAAAAATCCCTGCCGGCCCTTCCCAAAACTGGGTCCATTCCAAGTTCGGTAATGGCATCTTCCACAAATTGGGCAAAATGACTTTTTTCAAATTCATCCCAAATCGATATGTCCATGGAGTGGCCACAGTTGTTGCAGAATTCGGTCGCTACCTCGGTGTAATAGTCACAGGAATTGCATTTTACATTGAAAGAAGTCCCATTGGCATTTGCAAAGTCCCTCAGTTCCTTTACCAGATCGGAATGTTTGATGCCAAACCCGACATTGTCCGCATTGGTGAACTTGGAGGTGGTGACCCCGATGAGCATGCCTGCTTCGTTCAGTATGGGTCCCCCTGAGTTTCCTGGATTTACGGCGGCATCCGTTTGTATGTAGCTCCTATTGCCCAAGGGTTGGCTCACGGATGATATGATGCCTTCTGTAATGGTATAGGGCATACCGAACGGATAACCGTTGATGAACACCTTTTGGGTGTTGGCAATAATGATGTCTTCCTGTAGCGAAATACCATCATGTGTGGGGCTGATACCATTGGTGGACAAAAAGGCAAGGTCCGCCTCTGGGTTGGCCATGACCACATGGGCCACATGCCTATCTTTTTTATGGTCCTCGATCGCTACCACTTTTTCTCCTTTTACCACATGGTAGTTGGTGACGATATGGTTGTACCCGTTTATGATGAACCCACTTCCTGTACCTGAGGCGGTTATGATCTTAAAGACCGATTTTTGAATATTTTCCATCTGTTTTTTGATTTGGTTAGCTGAAAAATTTTGAGAAGAATCCTTTTTTCTGAACAACAGTTCCCGTTGTTCCGTTCAAGAAACCATTATAGGTTTCCAGTAGTATGGGAGCGGCCATCTGGAGCTCCATTCCCGAGACTTTTTCCAACACACTGTATATGGCTTCCTTGTGGTGTTCCTCGACATTGAAAGTGAAAAGGATATACAAAAATGAATATTGCAGATAGTAGCACAACATCAGATTGTTGTTTTCCTGTACATAGCGGTCCACATTGTGTTTCATGTTTTGGGCATCGGCCTGCAATATTTGGGTAGAGCTTCTCCATTTTAAGGAAATAACGGCCTCAGCATGGTACATATTGGCCAAGTACTCTTCTTTGGTCATAGCGCACAATTTTTGCATAAAGCCAAAACTTTTGTCCACTCGATGTCTAAAATCGGTCTGGCTGTCATAAAGTGTGGATATATAGCTCTCCAGAGTGGTCCTCAAGGTACCGTGAACGCATGGCATGTTCACAATTTTCAATAAGGAAATGACTGATATGTCCCATTGGAAATCATCCCATCTTTTTTCCTTGAATTGGGCGCTGAATTTCTTGTATTCCTCCAAAATGGAACCTATTTGCTGCCATACCTCCTCTTTTTCCGAGTCGGTCAAAGGGGTTACTTTGGGTTCTTGATAGAATTCGGCTTTGTACTTATCGATGAACTCATCGTCGTAATTATCCGAATTGATGCTGATTTCCCTCAATACGTCATAGACCTTGTAGGGTTGGCAAAGAGGGATGTCTGTTTTGTACGCAAACCATAGGGTGTTTCCGTCCAAATGGATCTGGGACAGTTTCAACGGATGAAAGTTGATCTCGGCGACCCTTCTGAACAATGCAATTTTGTTGGTATTTTCCACAATACGTAAAAAGGGTGCCTTTACGGAAAAAGTGTCATCTGCAATGGAAATATGGATTTCAGAGGAGCCTTGGCTCTGCACAATGTGGATATCCCCATCCCTATCCTTGTTGGCCAGCAATTTTGGATTGATGTAATTGATGGTCTCGATAAGGGCATCCTTGAAATTTTTGCTGTCGTAGGCTTCAATAGCTTTTTCCCAATGCGAAACATCGACAAAGGGCTCGTCCTTGCTTTTGATAGGTCTTTGGAACCTGGGAAGTACATGCTTCATGGTTAGTAGGTTAGGTTAAAAAAACTGATAATGACGTTTAGCTGAGGTGGATTACTGTTCCGGAGGGGTTATGGGTGAAACAGCTTCGCTAATATCGTTTTTTTTATTTAATACAGCACGTTTTCCAAAAAAACTTAATCCTAAAAAAACAACGCTAATGGCTTATGGCACAAAACAGTAGGGGAGAAAATTCAAGAAACTGCAGTTTCCAGCAGTTCCAGACCCATTTCATCCGCGTTGAAGGCGGATTGGATGCCCACCGGAAGTGTGAAGTTATTTGGAACATGCCCAAAGCTCATGCCATAGGCAGCAGGAATCCCCAAAGGGGCAATCCTGTCCAAAATCACCTCTTTTAGTGTGAAATTAGTGTCTTCTTTTTCTCGGTCACAGCCTTTGCAGACCCCGAACATGATCCCTTTGGCCTTGGAAAAAGTGGGCCCTTCAATGAGTTGGGTGAGCATACGGTCCACTCGGTACGGGGCTTCCTCTACATCTTCCAAAAAAACGAGCTTGTCCGTGAAATCTATTTCGTGGGGGGTGCCGATCAGTGCATTGACCAAAGTGAGACTTCCCCCTGCAAGTTCGCCCTGACAAGTTCCAGGGGTGATGACATATCTTTCGTATTCAGGATTGCCCAGAAATTCTGGATCTGTCAGTTTCACATTTTTGATGGTTTGGGAATGCTTCCCTTTCATCAATATTTTCTTGAAATACTTTTGGCTATAGGAATCATCCAACGTACTGCCCACCGGACCATGGAAACAGACCAGCCCGGTTTGTTTGTAAATGGCCTGTATCAATGCGGTGATGTCACTGAACCCAATAAGGACCTTCGGGTTGTTCCGAATGCTATTGTAATCCAGACGGTCAAGGATACGGGTGCAACCATAACCGCCCCGTGCACAAAGGATACCGTCCACTTCCGGGTTGGCGAACATCTGGTTCACGTCCATCACCCGCTCTTCGTCAGTATTACTGAAATACCCATGATTGCCCAAGATTCGTGAAGTGTGAAAAGTTTTGAACCCCATTTCCTCCAAGGTGTCCAAGGCTTTTTGCAGTACTTCGGGTTTGATGGCATAGCCTGGCGCCACCAGACCGATGGTGTCCCCTTTTTTCAGTTTTTTGGGTTTGATGATGGGATTTGGGACGGATCGTTGCTCATTTCCCCATCCGGTTTGGGGCAATAGGGCAGTGGCCCCAAGGGCGGTGACTGATTTTAGAAAACTTCTTCGTTTGGACATTGGTCGTGCGTTGCATTATAAATTACTGATGGCAAAATCCAAAGTAAATATATGCACAAAAAAATTGGCGTCAGGATTTGGGCCTAGTCACTGTTCCGCTCATCGCGGCGCAATTGCCGTTGAATCTTCCGTATGGCCGATTCTATGGATTTCTCGGGTTCGATGATGTTGTATTCCCCCCAAAAATCAGCGTCGGAGAAACCTAAGGCCTCATCGCCCATGATGATGGACTTCTTGATCCGTTCCCGGTTCCTTGGAAGTTCCCCGCTGTTGTTTTTCTCCCAATCGGTTATGGCCATTTCGGCCGTCATGCTGTACACGGAATTGAACCATTTGTCCGCCCAGTCCACTTTGAACTCCATGGTGACACTGCTGTATCCATAGAACCATCGTCCATCTTTTTCGCGGTAATCCACCCTATAGGCAACCTCTGTGGGCCAAACGTCCACTTTTGCAGGCTTCCTTCGGACAAAGAGTTCCGCTGCCTTGTCCCTATCGGTAATGTTCAAGGAGAAAATGGCACTGGTCAGCGTCCTTTTTTCCACATCGATAAAGAGTTCGCCTTGATAAAGGGGATCGATGATGTTTTCATGCTGGGTGAATTTGATCACATAGATCAACGCATCATTGACCCTGATGGACCGGTCGAATGAGAATTTATAGTTGGATATGGACTCGTCGGCGAAAAGATATTCGGGATATTTCATGACATCCACATACAAGGTGTTGTACGGGCCGCCCTGAAGCTTCAGCGCCACGGTGTCCAATTTGCTGTAATCTGTACTTTTTCGGGCTTTGTAGAGTTCCACGGCATCGTCCCTGTTGGACCCATAGGGAGTTTTGTAGATGGTCACCACCGCTTCGGCCAAGGATACGTTTTTTCTCCGTCTCTTTATGGTTTCCCGGTAGAATGCGGTCATCACAGCAGGATCCCCAAAGTAGTTTTGATCCCTTTTTGCCATGGTCTCCTTTACCAATGCCGTTGCATCTTTTGGGGCATTGATATTGATTTCCGACAATTGGGTAACGGAAACAGCCAGCGAAATTTTATTTTTTTCAGGCTCAAGTTCGGATATGGGCACCCACTGTGTCTTATAGCCCAAAAAGGATACGATGACATTTTTGCTGCTGGTGTTTTTAGGGACTTTTAGTAGAAAGTTTCCTTCGGTATTGGTTATGGTACTGATATTGGTTCCTTCCACGGTCAGTGTTGCGAACACCAAGGGCTTGTTCGTGGATCCATCCACAACTTCACCGCTATATTGATCAAAATCAATGGCGCTGTCTTGGAATGCAAAAGCTCTGGTAGAGCCAAGTGCTGTCAGGGCCAATATGGCGAACCACACTATGGACGGGGTTTTCCACAACGATGGGAATAGTTTGTTCAGTTGCATATCCAAAAGTTTTAATTGAAAGTACTACTAAAGATACAAAATTTTGGATTTCGCTGTATCTTCTGCCACCTTGAAAATATCAACTAAATATTTTATAATCAAGTATCTATGGTTTTTAATTGACCATGAAGAGGGCATTGGCAAAGAACAGCTTGCCGTTTTCCCAAAAACCTCTGAACAAGGGATTGTCCACCATATAGATAACTTGGCCCCTGCCGAACTGTTCGGAACCATAGACCAAGGATTTGGCAATCTTTTTTTGCGCTTCGCTGCCGGCAAAACCTGAGAATGGTCTGGTAACATCCTCGATATACACCACATTGCCCCCGTCCAGATAATCATAGCTGGAACTGCCCAATTTCAAGGTGAAATAATCGGACCCGTAGCCGTAGGCCAAGGGGTGGGTATTGTCCACCTTGGTCTTGAAGATTGCCCCGGTGATGGCCTCTTTTATCTGTTCCCTCTCGGCATCTTTGTAGGGGAGGGGGACATTGGTCTTTTCATCGTCTTTTTCCTCTTTCTTTTCCTTGATGCCAAATCCTTTTTCCCCGTCAATGGCACTGATGGCACCGCCCATGGCAATGATCTTGCCTCCTTTTCTTACCCAATCCTTCAATTCGGAAAGTTGGTTTTCATCAAAATAGTTGCCGTAGCGGCCATCGGGTAAAATCAGAATGTTATACTTGCCCAAGTCCACCCTTTTGGCATATTCGTCATCGATTACAGTGAGCGGATACTGCAGTTGCTGTTCAAAAAAATGCCAGACTTCACCAAAACGAAGGGTTGAGGTGGGTCCGCCGGACAAAACCGCAATTTTGGGCTCGGTCACCATTTGTACATAAGAAGAACCAAAATCCTTTCCCGAATCCACAAATCCGGTACTGGTGGACACGATTTCTTTTTGATAGGTGTTGGCAATGGACTGTAGTTTTTGTACAAAATCAGGCGCATGTTCATTATCACCTTTGGTGATGATCAAGGTGCCGCGATCAAAAGACTTGCCCTCAATGGAAAAGGGATGGTCCGTTTTCCGCACCCGGATGCCCTCTTTGAGGAGTTCGGCCAAGAATTTGGCGTCCTTGAGGCTGTTCCAGTCCGTAAGATGGGCATAGCTGTTTGGGTTTATAACCGATTTAGGCCCAGTATCCCCATTGTTTTGGGGTGCGACCAAGGAAGTGGTGGCAATGGCATCCAAACCATAGGCATAGGGCAGTGACCAGGCCGTAATGTCATAGGTCAAGGAATCCGACAGCTTGGCATTGGGCTCGAAGAGTACCTGCACCAAGGTGCCCTTGGGCTGGTTGGTGGAGACCACCATTCCGTTTTTGTCAATGGACATGCTACCATTGTTTCCAGAACCATAGGCATGGCCCTTGTACGAGCCACTTGTGAGGTCCCCAAATTGGATCTTGTGTTTTTCCAAAAGGGCTTTTAAAGCATCCAACTTGTCCTTGTTGCCTTTCAGTACATAGCTTTTGTATTTGAAGTTCTGGTTTTGGTAGAATTTTTTGAACTCCTCGTTCAATTTTTTGGCGTTCTGCGAAGAAACCTCCACCGTGGACAACCCAGTGGTGAAATGATGCGCGATCCTGTCCTTCAGCGTAAGGGTATCTCCAATGCTGGTAACAATGCCCAGTCCAGCACGCCCGCTTCCCCCTTGCTCATAGGTCATTCCGATGGATCCATTATAAACGGGATAAGTGTCGCCATAACTAGGATAGAAAAGATCAAACACCTCTTTGGTAAAATAGAACCATCCGTTGGCATCAAAATATTTGGCGTGGTTTTTTCCCAAGATGACCTGAAAATCACGTTGAAAATCTGTAATGACCTCATGATAAGGTTCCGCAGCGGGGGCAAAGTAATAGGGGTTGTCCACTCCCTGCTCATGGAAATCCACATGCACATGGGGCAACCAATCGTTGAAGACCTTTATGCGCTGTTGGCTCTCCACTTGCGTCAACCATGCCCAATCGCGGTTCAGGTCGAACATATAGTGGTTGCTGCGTCCGCTCCACCAACCTTCGTGGTGTTCCTTGCTGTTGGGGTCCACTTGATAGGGGTTGTTCTTATATTGATTGTACCAATTGCTGTATCGGTCACGACCATCTGGGTTGACACAGGGATCCATGATGACCACCGTATTTTCCAAATAGGAACTCTTGGCCGTCAATAGCTCATAAATGGTCTTCATGGAAGCCTCGGTGCTGACACTTTCATTTCCGTGAACGTTATAGCTTAACCATACAACGGCCTTGTCGGAATTTCCACCTCCCTGGGTATCCTTCAAATGTTCCTGCCTGATGTTTTCCAAATTGGCAATATTTTCCGCAGTGGAAACATAGGCCAGTAACAAGGGTCTGCGCTCGTTGGTCTGCCCATAAACGGTAAGTTTTACACGGTCCGGGGCGGCTTCGGCCAAATATTCATAATAGTCCACCACTTCGTGATGGCGGGTAAACTCCGTCCCAAGTTCGTAACTTAAAAATTCCGAGGGAGATTTCAATTGTTGCGAAGTGGCGGAAAGGGAAATCAATAAAGCGGTAAAAAATAAAAATCGGGTCATGCGATGGTTAATTAGTATGAACCAAATCTAACAATAAATTCAGCTAGAGTTACAATTTTCAGTGGCTTGAAGGGCAAAAAAGTAATTAACGTATTTTTGGGACGATAAAAAAAGAAGAGAATTATCTTTGACCACCTCATTCAGTTTTAATGGAAGTAGATTGTGTACCTTTTAAGGAAACAGGTTATTTTTCAAGGCTTATTTGCGATTATCTGGACCAACGGGAAGAACTAAAGCCATTTTTCAACCGTTTTCCATTGCCCGAAAACTTTGAGGCGCAGATCAAGGAAAAGCAGCAAAACTATCCAAATGCCCACAGAGCGGTCTTGGTGGAATCTTTGAAAAGACAGTACCACGGTTTTGAAACGTCGGAAGCCACCAGGGACAACATGGCTTCCTTGTCCGATGACCATACGTTTACGGTGGTAACGGGACATCAATTGAACCTTTTCACCGGACCCTTATATTTTTTGTACAAGATCGTTTCGGCTATCAACTTGGCGAAGCAACTGAAAGAGAAACATCCGAACCATCATTTTGTGCCGGTCTATTGGATGGCCACGGAGGACCATGATTTTGAGGAGATCAATTATTTCAACCTGCATGGTAAAAAGATACAGTGGAACAGAAAAGCGTCCGGCGCGGTGGGAAGACTGTCCACGGAAGGACTGGACGTTCTTTTTGAAACACTTACCGCCGAATTGGGACAGACCGCCAAGGCGGAAAGATTGAAGGACCTCTTCAGAAAGGCTTATTTGGAGCATGACAACCTTGCCAAGGCCACCCGTTTTTTGGCCAATGAGCTGTTTGGCGATCAAGGTTTGGTCATTGTGGATGGGGATGATGCTGCACTGAAGAAATTACTGGTGCCGTTTGCGGAGAAGGATATTTTTGAACATACACCCTTTCACCAAGTAACGGAGACCATTGACGCGCTTGCCAAGGTATCTGCCGACTATACCATCCAAGTGAACCCTCGGGAAATCAATTACTTTTATTTGAAAGATGGTCTCAGGGATCGGATCGTTAAAAAGAATGGACATTTTTATGTGGTCGATACCCAGATCAAATTCTCCCCGGATGAGCTTCGGGAAGAATTGGGGCAGCATCCCGAACGGTTTTCACCCAATGTGATCGCCCGGCCATTGTACCAAGAAATCATCCTGCCCAATCTCTGTTATATCGGAGGAGGAGGGGAGTTGGCCTATTGGTTGGAACTCAAACCTTATTTTGGGGATATGAGAATCACCTTTCCCATGCTCCTGCTTCGAAATTCAGCTTTGCTGGTCACGGAAAAGCAGCACAAAAAAGCACAAAAGCTGGGCGTGAAAATTTCCCACCTCTTCCTGAAACAACATTCGCTGATCAACAAGAAGATTCGGGAAATTTCCAACATCGATATTGATTTTTCTCCCCAGAAGAAATTATTGGAAGAACAGTTCCAGTTGATGTATGAACTGGCGGAGCAGACGGACAAGAGCTTTTTGGGAGCGGTAAAGGCCCAGGAAGTCAAACAAAAGAAAGGATTGGATGCCCTGGAAAAGCGGTTGCTGCAGGCCCAAAAAAGAAAGTTGAAGGACCACGTGGTCCGGTTGACCGACCTTCAGAATGAATTGTTTCCCAATAGGTCCCTTCAGGAAAGACAGCTCAATTTTTCCGAAATGTACCTGGAAATGGGGGACTTCCTGATTCCTTCCTTATTGGATACCTTGGACCCATTCTCTGATGGATTCCTCATCTTGAAATCCTAATCAAGGACAGCAAATCAATTTTTTTTCAAAAAAAAGTAAAAAAGCAGGTAGGGTATTTTCCCCTATGGTTGTTTTGTTATTGAAAATTGCTATGAAAAAGTAAAGATTAAAGATTTATGAGTTGGTTAACTCATATGTTTAGGTTGGTTTTGATTTTATTGAAAAGCTCCGGAGTGGTTCCCGGGGCTTTTTGCTTTTATGTCCATTTTCAAAAAGGAATCAGAAAAAATCGGAAAAGAAGGACCTGACCTCAAAATAGGTGGCTTCCTTCATGGTATTGAACCGCAACTCGGCATGGCCCACTCGTTCTTCGGGACCAATCCCAACGCTGTGGAATCCGCCGGCAATGGCAGCATCGATACCTTTTTCGGCATCCTCGAAAACCACACAATTGCTGGGTTGTAATTTCAATTTTTCGGAAGCGTACAAAAAGATATCCGGGGCAGGCTTGCTCTTGGCCACACTGTTCCCGTCCCCGATCACATCAAAATAATGCATGGCTTTGAGCTGTTGGAGCACCTTGATCGCATTTTTGCTGGCACTTCCCAAAGCGACCAAGAATCCTTCCTGTCGCAAATGGGTGAGCAGTTCCTTGGCACCTGGAAGATAATCCTCGGGGGTCATGCTCTCCAAACTATCGACATAGAGGTCATTTTTTTTGGTGGCAAGCTCAACCACCGTGTCCTCTGCAAGGGAAACGTGGTTGTGGTCCATGATGACCTTTATGGAATCCATTCGGGATATGCCCCTGAGTTTCTCATTGAGTTCACGGTCAAAGTGCCAGCCCATTTCATCGGAAAGTTTTTTCCAGGCTTCGTAGTGCAACTCGGCAGTATCTGTGATCACTCCGTCCAAATCAAAGATGAATCCCTTGATCATGCTTTATACTTGTTTTAGGAAACGCAAATAAATGACGAAAACTGTTAAGAAAAAAACTACATAAGGTTATGTTCTTCAAAATGGAAGCATCATATAGGGCACACTACTGGAATCCATACGTATAGGCGACCTTTTGAAAAAGTGTCATAAATATCCTTTAAAACATACTTTTTCAACTAAAGCAAATTGCTATTTTTGCCCATGCATAACAACGTACTCATCTTGGATTTCGGTTCCCAGTACACCCAATTGATCGCAAGACGCGTCAGGGAACTGAACATATACTCGGAAATAAAACCATACAACAAGTTGCCCGACGACCTTTCGGAATATAAGGCCGTGATCCTTTCGGGGTCGCCTTCCTCCGTAAGGTCCGAAACCGCTCCCCATCCCGATCTTTCCGGAATCAAGGGCAAAATGCCATTGTTGGGCATTTGCTACGGGGCGCAATACCTGTCCCACTTTCATGGAGGCAATGTGGCGCCATCCGCGACAAGGGAATATGGAAGGGCCAATTTGTCCTTCGTAAAAAATGAGGAGGAATTTTTGAAAGGGTTGGACCAAGGAAGCCAGGTATGGATGAGCCATAGCGACACCATCAAGGAACTTCCCGAAGGCGGTATCCGGTTGGCCAGTACACACGATGTGGAAAATGCGGCTTTCAAGATCGATGGCGAAACCACGTACGGTATTCAATTTCACCCTGAAGTTTACCACACAACGGACGGGAAAAAGTTACTCGAAAACTTTTTGGTGAACATTGCCGGATTGAAACAGGACTGGACCCCCGATGCCTTTGTGGAGACTACCGTTGAAGAGTTGAAAGCCGAAATCGGTGACGATAAAGTGATCCTTGGGTTGTCCGGAGGCGTGGATTCCAGCGTAGCGGCCATGTTGCTGCACAAAGCCATAGGGGACCATTTGCACTGTATCTTTGTGAACAATGGCCTTTTACGCAAAAATGAGTTCGAAAATGTGCTGGACCAATACAAGCACATGGGACTCAATGTGAAGGGAGTGGATGCTTCGGCACGTTTTTTGGACGCGCTGAAGGGAGAATCCGATCCCGAGGGAAAGAGAAAGATCATTGGCAGGGTCTTCATCGAGGTTTTTGATGATGAGGCCCACAAAGTGGAAAATGCAAAATGGTTGGCACAGGGCACCATTTATCCGGATAGGATCGAATCCGTTTCGGCAAGTGGTGGACCATCGGCCGTGATCAAGAGCCACCACAATGTGGGCGGATTGCCGGATTATATGAAGCTGAAGATCGTGGAGCCCCTGAAAATGTTGTTCAAGGATGAGGTGAGAAGGGTAGGGGCCAGCATGGGCATGTCCGAATCCATTTTGGGACGTCATCCCTTTCCCGGACCGGGATTGGGCATACGGATCTTGGGGGACATCACCCCGGAAAAAGTGGCCATTTTACAAGAAGTGGATGCCATTTTTATTGAAGGTTTGAAAAAATGGGGACTTTATGACAAGGTTTGGCAGGCCGGAGCCATGCTTTTGCCCGTAGATAGTGTCGGGGTCATGGGAGATGAGCGTACCTACGAGAAATGTGTCGCGCTCAGGGCCGTTGAAAGTACCGATGGAATGACGGCAGATTGGGTGAATTTACCCTATGAATTCCTTCAAAAGACCTCAAATGATATAATAAACAAGGTCAAGGGCGTTAATAGAGTAGTGTATGACATCAGCTCAAAACCACCTGCAACTATAGAATGGGAATGAAAAAAAACATCTTACAACTGGTCATTGCGGTCATCTTTTTGGCGGCAATCCCGGTTTCCGCACAGAATTATGCCACACATGCCGTAAAGGAGGGGGAAACGCTACAGAGCATTTCCCAGAAGTACAAGGTTACGCCCTACTCCATTTTACAGGCCAACAAGGAAATCAAAAGTGCTTCCGATGTGAAGGTCAACACCATGTTGATCATTCCGTTGAACGGAGCCGTGACCGTGGAGGAAAAGAAACCTGCACAGGAGGAACAAGAGGAAGAAAAACCGATTGGCTACACGCGCCACAGGGTGAAAAGAAAAGAGACCATGTTCGGGCTCACCCAAAAATACAAGGTCACCGAAGACCAGATCAAGCGCTATAACCGCCAGTTGTATTCCGAGCAGTTGAAAAAAGGAATGGTGCTCCAGATTCCCAAGTTTCCTAAAATGGACCCGGATGAGGAAAGGGACCTCGATTTTGAGACCTATACCGTCCAGCCCAAGGAAACCCGATGGAGCATTGCCCATAAGTATGGCATTACCGTGGACAGTCTCTTGCTCCTGAACCCCGATTTGGACAAGACCAACAATTATTTGGCGGCTGGGCAGGAGCTCAAACTTCCCCGACCCAAAGGCGATAGTCTCAAGGAACAGCAAGTGAACCTGTTCACCTCTTACACCGTTCCCCCAAAAATGACCTTATATAGTTTGGGCAGGGAATACGGAATCCCTTCTGACTCCATTGTCAAGCTGAATCCAGAGGTGATGAAACAAGGTGGCCTCAAGGAAGGTATGGTCATCCGCTTGCCCAAGAAAAGGGACACATCGGGAGCAGTGAACACCGAAAACTTCATCTTTTACGAAGTCAAACCAAAGCAGAATATTTTCAGGATCACCCAAAACCTCAAGATTTCAAGGGAGGAACTTTTCCGTTTGAACCCCGATCTTGAAAACGGCCTCAAAGCGGGCATGGTGCTCAAACTTCCCAAAGATAAGGCCACGGGCCTAGAGGTAAAGAATGCCTTGGTCCTGGACAAGATTAACCTGATAGACAGTATTGATGTCACGAACAGGCCCAAACTGGTCTTCATGTTGCCCTTTAGGCTGGATCGTGTAAACGTGAACGATAAGGAAAAGGCTGAGAGCATGATCAAGAACCGGAGGGACCTTGCCATTAGCCTCGGATTGTACACAGGGGCTTTGGTCGCCTTGGATTCCATCAAAAAATTGGGCGTTTCGGTCGATGTGAAAACCTACGATACCGAACTGAGCCAGGCTAAGGTCAAGGAAATCCTTTTTAGGGAAAATCTTTTGGGTGTAAATGCCATCATTGGTCCCTTGTCCTCCGAAGCCTTGAACGAGGTTGCCGTGCAAGCGGCCACCAAGAACATTCCGGTGATCGCCCCGATTACTTCGGAAAGTAAGTTGAGCCATAGCAATGTATTCTTTTCCGTACCGCGCGATGCCGTATTGAGGGAGAAAATGCTCTCCTACATGAAAAAAATACATAAGGGAGAGAATGTGATCATTGTGGCCGATTCCACCCATCAGGTAGCGCACGATTCCATTCTGTCCAAATTCCCGGCGGCACAAATCGCGAAGATCATAGACAACAAGTCCCTCCATCTGGACCGATTTCTGGTAAAGCTTTCAGATACCAAGGAGAATTGGGTATTCTTGGAAACGGACCAACCCAATATGGTGTCCAGCGTCAGTTCCATTTTGAACTCTGCGAACACGGAGAAGACAAAAGTGCGCATGTTCACCACCAGCTACAACGGAGCGTTTGAGGACGATGCGGTTTCCATGACCCACCTGTCCAATTTGAAGTTCACCTATCCCTCATTTTATAGAGAAGCGGAGAACGACACCTTTGTCGCGGCCTACGAAAAGCGTTATAATGGATTAAAGCCTGATCGCTACGCGGTGCGTGGGTTTGATGTTACCTTCGATATTTTGTTGAAGTTGGCCCACAAGAACAATCTTTTTGAAACCTCCAAGATCATCGGTCTGACGGAGTACACCGGCAACAGCTTTGATTATTTGAATGATTGGACCTCAGGCTACTTCAACAGGGCCTGTTATATTATGAAGTACGAAGACTTACAGATCAAAGAAGTGAATCCCGATGACATCAAAAGTAACCTATAACGGAGACCTGCGGACCACCTGCGTCCATGTCAGGTCAGGAAGTGAATACATCACCGATGCCCCTGTTGACAACAACGGCAAGGGCGAGGCCTTTTCCCCGACGGACACCGTGGCGACCGGATTGGCCAATTGTATGATGACCATCATGGGAATCAAGGCCAGGGACTTGGGTGTGGATTTGAAAGGTTCCACCGCCGAAGTGACCAAACACATGGCTGCCAACCCAAGACGGATATCCAAAATTGAGGTAAAACTGGAACTTCCGGCCGATGTGTCCGAAAAGAACAGAAAGATTTTGGTGCATACCGCAAACACATGCCCCGTGCACTATAGCCTCCATCCGGACATTGAAAGGGTAATCGATTTTCATTGGGTAAGATAGTTTTGATCGGATGCTTGCTTTTTCTCAGTTTTTTGGGATTTGCACAAGAAATTGAGGAGGGTGTTCCATGGAATGAAAACATAAGGCTCAGTTGGGACGACTTTAAGGGGAAAGTTCCCCCGGCCGCCGTTCCCGCCGCCACTACAGCCAGTGGTATCAGCTATTCCTATTCTGCCAACCTGTTGCACCACGAAGTGAAACTGGATTTTGAGGTGACCGCCTATTTTTACCCGAACGAATCTTGGTACAGGCCAACACTCTGCAACGACAATACCTTGGCCCATGAACAGCTCCATTTTGACATTTCAGAGCTCTTTGCCCGTAAAATGCGCAATAGGCTAAAGCGCACCTCATTTTCCGATGATGTGAAGGCCGAGGTACGGAAAATCTACAACGATATCCTTCAAGAGCTCGATGACTTTCAGGACCAGTACGATTGGGAGACCAATTTTTCCAGGAACCGGGAAAAGCAACTGGAATGGAACCAAAAGATTGCCACTGCCCTACGGGATGCGCTGTAAATGGGTAATAGTACCGGTCCACGTTGTTCTCCTTCCAAAAAAACAAACAAAATCAATATGTTTGTAGGGCCGCATGGGTCAAGACACCTGTGGCATCAACCTTAACTCTACGACCATGAAAAGAACCGTGTTATTCAGTTTCCTGTTGTTTGCTGTTTTGCTAATGCGTGCACAGGACGAACAGTTGCCCTTGCGAGGATTGGCCATTGCAGCCCCGGACAAGGACAATGTGGACCTTTTCGTGAAATTCATCAATGAGGAACTGGCCCCACGAAAGATCAATACCTTGGTACTTCGTGTCGATTACAATTTTCAATACACCTCATATCCAGAACTGGTTTCCGAAAACCCGCTTTCGCAAGCAGATGTGGATGCAATCGTGGCCGCCTGCCAGAACAACAATATCCAAGTGATTCCCCAGATCAATTTATTAGGACACCAATCCTGGGCCGATAAGATCGGGAAACTGTTGGAGGTCTATCCCGAATTTGATGAGACCCCCGAGGTGAAAATTCCACAGGAATACAAATGGCCCAACGCGGACGGACTGTACTGCAAAAGCTATTGTCCGCTACATCCTGAGGTGCACAAAGTGGTCTTTGACCTTGTGGATGAGATCACCACGGCCTTTAAGGCCGATGCCTTTCATGCCGGGATGGATGAGGTGTTCTACATTGGGATGCCCAATTGCCCACGATGCAACGGAAGGGACAAGGCGGAACTCTTTGCGGGTGAGGTCACCAAGATCAGGAACCATCTGGCCAAGACCAATAAGCGGCTTTGGGTCTGGGGCGATCGCTTGATCGATGGCAAGACCACCGGACTTGGCATGTGGGAGGCCAGTATGAACAATACCCACCGTGCCATAGACCTTATCCCAAAGGATGTGATGATCTGCGATTGGCACTATGAGCGGCCCGACCCCACGGCCATCTATTTTGCCATGAACGGATTTGATGTGGCCACTTGCTCTTGGCGAAAGCCCAAAGTGGCCTTGGAACAGCAAGAAATGCTCAAAACACTCCGAAAGAACGCAACTGCCGAAATGAAACCCCGCTATAGGGGCATGCTGCACACCTCATGGACCAGTTTTTCCAATTTTTTGAAAATGTTCGAGGAAGAAAACCCCGAAGAGGACAACGATGCGACTACTTTTAAGGCGCTGTTCGTAAAATAACGAAAGTAATGAAGGCGTATTGGAGGAAGTTTAAAATCTTTCAGGCTAAATAGCTCGACGGATTAAAATCTTTAATTGTATTTTAGGGGCACTTCAGTACTATCGATGTTATCAAAAAAGTCAAAATACGCCATCAAGGCCTTGGTGCATATCGCCTCCAAATTGGAGGAACAACCTGTTTCGGTTAGAAGCATTGCCACTGAGGAGAACATCCCTCTGAAATTTCTAGAATCCATTTTGGCAGAATTGAAGAATGCACGTATTCTGCGAAGTACCAAGGGCAAGTATGGGGGTTATTCGCTGAACAGGCCGCCCAATGAAATCCATATGGCAGATATCATGCGCCTTTTCGATGGTGCCATTGCGCTTTTGCCTTGTGTGTCGGAAAATTTCTACGAGCGCTGCGAGGAATGTGTGGACGAACTTACCTGCGGCATCAGACAGGTCGCCATGGAAATCCGAAAGCAGACCGTGGCCCAACTACATACAGCAACCCTGACCAACATACTTCAAAGGGAAGAAAGACTAAGGGAAAACAATTAATTTTTTTTAAGATTTTAAATCCTATTAATTTGGTAGGAAATATATGTTTTATATTTTTGTTTTTAAATCATACTAATCCTATAGAATATAAATGTTATGAAAAGCAAAATCTATCTATTGGTCTATTTTCCGTTTTTGTGGACCACTTTGGCCAATGCCCAGCAAGAGTTACGAGGTACGGTTTATGATGCTTCCACTTCGGAACCTTTGGTAGGAGCCGCTATAGTGGTACAAAATGCCCAAAACGGCACCGTTACCGATTTTGAGGGCAATTTTAGGTTGGATCATACGGAGAATTACCCCATTGCCATTGAAGTCTCCTATTTGGGCTACGAGACCAAGGAATTTAGGTTGGCTGCTCCCCAAATTTTAGAGATTTACCTGACTCCTTCCAGCACTTCTTTGAACGAGATTATTGTCACCTCACGAAGAAGAAGCGAGGCGGTACAGGAAATCCCCATTCCCATTGCAGTAATAGGGGCAAGGGAAATAGACAATTCGGTTTCCTTCAACGTGAACAGGGTAAAAGAACTTGTGCCGTCGGTGCAATTATATTCGTCCAATCCTCGAAATACCACATTGAACATCAGGGGACTGGGATCCACCTTTGGACTGACCAATGATGGCATCGATCCCGGTGTGGGCTTTTATGTGGACGGGGTCTATTATGCCCGACCTGCGGCGACCACACTCGATTTCATCGACACCAAACAGATTGAGGTGTTAAGGGGGCCACAAGGGACCCTTTTCGGAAAGAACACCACGGCTGGAACCTTCAATATCACCACAAGAAGGCCCACCTTTACCAATACCTTGAACTTTGAACAGTCCTTTGGAAATTACGGGTTCATACAGACCAAAGGTTCCCTATCTGGCCCCTTGGTCGAGAACAGATTGGCGGCCCGCATTTCGTTCAGCGGTACCTCCCGCGATGGAACCATATACAACCAAAGGTCACAATCCTATACCAATACCTTGAACAACCAAGGGATCAGGGGACAATTGTTGTATTTGCCCAGTGACGATATAAGCATCCTATTTTCGGGGGACTATACCCGGCAACGGCCCGATGGCTATGCCCAGGTATATGCGGGCACTGCCCCGACCCAACGGGCCGAGTTCCGCCAGTTCGAGAACATCATAGCCGATCTGGGATACGACCTTCCCAGCCGCAATCCCTTTGATCGTATCATAGACACCGATACCCCATGGAGATCCGACCAGGATTTCGGGGGGCTATCTTTGAATGTGGACCTTGAGCTTGGAAAGGGCACCCTCACTTCGACCACCGCTTGGAGAAGTTGGAAGTGGGGTCCATCCAGCGATAGGGACTTTACGGGACTTTCGGCCATTGCCCGGTCAGAGGCCCCGTCCATCCACCATCAGTTTACCCAGGAGTTCCGATATGCCGGGGATTTTACCGATAAGCTCAACGGTACCATTGGTGTGTTTGCCTTTTACCAAAAATTGGACCCGGATGGTGCCCACATTTTGGAGGCGGGTTCCGATCAATGGCGATTTGTCCAGAACAACCAAGACCCCCTTTGGGAAACTCCCGGATTGCTGGATGGACTGACGCAGGAGACCAGGCCCAAGTTCAGAAACTTTAGTGGGGCCCTCTTTGGGCAACTGGATTGGAGCATTTCCGATAAATGGTCCGTCCTACCGGGATTCCGTATCAACTATGACCAGAAGGAAGTTGATTTTCAGCGGACGGTTACCGGGGGGCTACAGACAGATGACCCAGAACTCATCGCTTTACAGGAAAGGGTCTTTACCCCCATTTCATTCCAGACCGACATCGATGATTGGAACCTTTCCGGACAGTTGACCGTGGATTACAGCGTCCAGGAAAACCTTAGGGTGTATGGTACGTATTCCCTGGGTTTTAAGCCTGTTGGCCTGAACTTGGGAGGGATACCCACGGAAGATGGCGAACCTCTTTTGGAACTGGCCGTGGTACGGCCGGAGAAGACGCACCATTTTGAGTTGGGACTCAAATCCGAGCCATTTAAAAATGCCGTGCTCAACATTACAGGGTTCAACACGACGATAAACGATTATCAGACCAATGTAAGGTCTTCCCAGTTGGGAGTGACCAGGGGGTATTTGGCCAATGCGGAAAAAGTAAGGGTACAGGGCGTGGAGCTTGATGGCTACTATGATCCCTCCAAATATTTCAGGGTGAACGCTTCTGTGGCCTATACCGATGGGAAATACATATCGTTTGAGAATGCACCTGTTCCCTTGGAGGAAACGGGAGGTAATGATTCAAAGGACATTTCAGGGGAAGTTCTCCCCGGCATATCAAAATGGACCGTGACCGTTGGTTCCGAGGTGTATGGCAAAGGAAATCTATTCGGCAAAGCGGGCGAGTTTTTTTTCGGTGCGGATCTATATGGCCGATCTTCATTTTCTTCCGATCCATCCGCATCCCGTTTCCTGAACGTTGAGGGCTATACCCTAGTAAACGGTAGGCTGGGTTTCAGGAGCAGTAAAAGCTTTTCCGTTTTTGTTTGGGCAAGGAACCTGTTCGACAAGGATTATTTCGAGCAATTGTTGCCCGCGGGGGGCAATGCGGGACATTATGCAGGAGTACTTGGAGACCCTGCCACCTATGGTATAACCACACAGTTCAGACTGTTCTAAAGACATATTCAACATGGAAACAATATCAAATGTAATACAGACCGATTCATTTTGGGAGCTCATGTCAATTCCCCTTTTACTGTCAATGTTTCTGGCAGTAAATATGGGAGGGAGTGGAACGGCCCCTGCATTTTCTGCCGCTTATGGAGCGGGTGTGATCAAAAAGACCATCATTCCGGCACTTTTTGGCATTATGGTGCTTGCGGGAGCCCTGTTGGCCGGCAAGGAAGTGTCGCTCACTTTAGGCAAAGGACTTTTGGACCAAACACTGTTCTCTCCCTTTGTAACCTCCATAATATTACTCTGCATCGGATTGTCCTTGTTTGCTGCCAATTTACTGGGAGTGCCCCAATCTACCAGCCAGTCAACCGTGATGTCCATTGCAGGCGCAGCTATGGCATTGAACGGGCTGAACACACAAAAACTTTTCCTTGAGATCTTGCCTGCTTGGTTCATTCTGCCATTGATATCGTTCTTTATCATATTGGCATTATCAAAATGGGTATTCCCCCTTTTGAAGAACAGATTTTTCACAGACAATTATGACCATTTAAAAGAGCATCGTGGACTGAAAATTTTATTGGTGGTCTCCTCATTATATGTTGCCTTTTCAATCGGTGCAAATAATGTGGCGAATGCCGCGGCTCCTATAGCTTCCCTTATGGTCAACCAGACAGGCAATTCTGATCTTACCGGGATAATATTTTATTCCATGCTTTTGGTTGCACCATGTTTTGGCATTGGAAGTTCATTGTTCGGCCACAAAGTGACCCGTAACAATGGCAAGGAAATTGTCTCCGTCAATCCATTTTATGCAAGTGTAATTTCACTTTTGGTAGCGAGTCTGTTGCTGTCTGTTTCCATTACCAAAGGTATACCGACCTCATTGGTACAATTGAACGGTACTGCATTTATAGCCCTTGCCATTACCAAGAATGGAATTAAGGAAACATTGTCCAACTCAACGGTAAGGCGTTTTTTCATCGTCTGGGCAGTTGCCCCGGCCTTTGCCTTTGGCATGACCTATCTATTATTGAAGCTATTGGCATCACATTGATTTTATCATCTTATCACCCCGTGACCGAGAGGCTAGGTTAAGCTCTGCAAAAGCTTTCACAGTGGTTCGAATCCACTCGGGGTGCCTAAAAAGAGACATGGATTGATGCATTACACATCACACCTCAAAAAAGCATCCTTTAGCGCATCGATTTTGTCTTCCCAAGTCACGATGAACTCTTGGGCCACATACCCTTTAAATCCTGTTGCATGTATTGCTTTGATGATGGCGGGGTAGTACAGCTCTTGGGTTTCATCAATCTCGTGGCGACCAGGAACCCCGGCGGTGTGGTAGTGCCCAAAATAGGGGTGGTAGTTCTGTATGCTGCGGATAATGTCCCCTTCTTGGATCTGCATGTGGTAAATGTCAAACAACAATTTAAAGTTGTCGCTGCCCAAATGCTTGCAGAGTTCCACGCCCCAAAGGCTGCTATCGCACATATAGTCGGGGTGGTTCACCTGGTTGAAAAGTTCCATCTGGATCACCACCCCGTGTTTTTCGGCCAAGGGAATGATCTGCGAAAGCCCGTCCACACAATTTTGTAGTCCCACATAATCGTTCATGCCATTGCGGTTGCCGCTAAAGCAGATGAGGTTGGTATAGCCCGCCTCGGCCACTTTCGGGATCATTTCCGTATAGTTTTTAATGAGTTGTTCGTGGTATTTCGGGTTGTTCCAACCTTCGGCAAGGCTGATTTCCGCGCCATTGCACATGGAACAGTGGATGTCATATTTCTTCAAGATGTGCCATCTATCTGGACCTATCAAATCAATGGCCTTTACACCCAGTTCGTTCAGCGTCTGTAAAAACTCTTCAAAGGGAATATCGTTAAAACACCATTCGCATACGCTGTGGTTGATGTTGTGCTTCAGTTTGAAGTCTTTTTGGTTCCCTTGGCTTTGTGCCATGGCTGAGGTCGAGGCCAGTCCGGCGGTGCCCATGGCGGTGGTGGCAATAAAATTTCTACGTTTCATTATTGGTAATGATTGTTCAGCGAAAGATAGTACATTAGCCCTACAAATGGAAATACGGCCCGATACAAAACAGCTTTTGGAACTGGCGCATTATAAGATGCCCTACGGCAAGTACAAGGGGCGTTATCTGGTGGACCTGCCCTTGCCTTATCTGGTGTGGTTCAGCCAAAAAGGCTTTCCCGAAGGGAAGTTGGGTAACTTCCTGCAGACCATGCTCACCATCAAGGACAACAACCTGGAACCCATCATCAGAAAGCTCCAAAAAGAATTTCCCAAGGAATCCACCTGATTTCTGCGCTGCAATTCGTACCTTTACGCCCCGTAATAGAAGTTGCAATATGTCACAGACCAAGTACATTTTCGTTACGGGAGGCGTTACCTCATCCTTGGGTAAAGGAATCATCGCCGCATCCTTGGCCAAACTCCTACAGGCCAGGGGATACCGGACCACCATACAGAAATTAGATCCCTACATCAATGTTGATCCGGGAACGCTGAACCCCTATGAGCATGGCGAATGTTATGTGACCGATGACGGGGCGGAGACCGACCTCGACCTTGGGCATTATGAGCGTTTCTTGAACGTCCGTACTTCCCAGGCGAACAATGTGACCACGGGAAGGATCTACCAAAGTGTCATTGAAAAGGAACGTAGGGGCGAATTTTTGGGCAAAACGGTCCAAGTGGTGCCCCACATCACCAATGAGATCAAGGAGCGTATCCAGATTTTGGGTAAGAGTGGTGATTATGACATCATCATCACCGAAATTGGGGGTACCGTGGGCGATATTGAATCCTTACCTTATATTGAAGCTGTGCGACAATTGCTCTGGGAACTGGGCGAGCACAACGGAATTGTGGTGCACCTTACTTTGGTGCCCTTTTTGTCGGCCGCGGGCGAGCTGAAGACCAAGCCCACGCAGCACTCCGTGAAAACGTTGATGGAGAGCGGGATAAAGGCCGATATTTTGGTCTGCCGAACAGAGCACGAAATTTCCGAGGACATCAAGGAAAAATTGGCCCTGTTCTGCAATGTGAAAAAAGAGGCCGTGATCCAATCCATTGATGCATCCACCATTTATGATGTACCCTTGATGATGCAGGAAGAAGGCCTGGATGCCGTGACGCTTGAAAAATTGGCCCTTCCCAACAACACGGAACCCAATCTGGACCAGTGGAAGGAATTTTTGCAACGGCACAAGAACCCAAAAAATAAAGTGACCATAGGTCTGATCGGAAAATATGTGGAGCTTCAGGATTCCTATAAATCCATATTGGAGGCCTTTATCCATGCCGGGGCTGCCAACGAAGTGAAGGTCGAGGTACGTTCCATCCATTCGGAACACCTATCCGACAAGAACATTGACAAGAAACTGCTGGGGCTGGACGGAATCTTGGTCGCACCCGGTTTTGGGGAACGTGGTATCGAAGGAAAAGTAATGGCCGTGCGATACGCCCGCGAGAACAATGTGCCGTTCCTGGGCATCTGTCTGGGCATGCAAATGGCCGTGATCGAGTTTGCACGCAACGTGCTTGGGATGGACAAGGCCAATTCCACGGAAATGGACAAAGATACCCCGTATCCCGTCATCAGTTTGATGGAAGAACAGAAATCCATTACCGATATGGGAGGGACCATGCGTTTGGGTGCGTGGGACTGTTACTTGAAAGAGGGCAGTTTGGTCGAAAAGGTATATGGAAGTAAGGAAATTGCCGAACGCCACAGACATCGATTTGAGTTCAATAACGCGTACAAACAGCAAATGGAGGAAGCTGGCCTGATGGCCTCTGGGCTCAACCCAAAAACAGGGCTCGTTGAAGTGGTGGAGATCCCTTCGCACCCTTGGTTCATCGGAGTGCAGTACCATCCGGAGTACAAGAGTACCGTGGCCAGTCCGCATCCCCTTTTCGTTGGGTTTGTAAAGGCCGTACTGGCCCAGAAGCAGAAACAAAAAAATGCCAGTTTGGCATAAACTGGGGTTTTGGACATATATTTGCCACCTGAAATAGCGATAATACAGTTCTACTAAATAATTTTCATGGAAGAGAAGAAGCTGGATGTCAAGTCCATTATTGGATTTGTACTGATTTTTGGGATACTCATTTTTATGTTTTACCAAAATCAGCCCACCCCAGAAGAGTTGGAGGCCCAAAAAGCGGAGCAGGCGCGTGTGGAAGCAGCTGCCAAAGCGGCAGAGGAAGCGAAAAATGATCCGGCCCCCATCAAACAGGCAAAGACCGTTGATCTTGCCGATTCCACTGCTGTGGCCAACTACAAAAGTGCTGTAGGGGCATTTGGCTTTACACAGGCATCCGAAGGGACCACCAAGTTGGAGAACGAGGTGCTCTATTTGGAAGTGTCCAATAAAGGTGGACAGATTGTGGAAGCCAAAATGAAGAACTTTGTTACTTTTGATTCAGTTCCCGTGTATTTGGTGAAGGAGGGCAACGCCAATTTTACCCTGAACTTTTCCACATCGGACAATAGGGTGCTCAGTACCGCCGACCTTTACTTTGAACCCACGCTTACCAAAAATGGGGACAACCAGGTGCTTTCCATGAAGGCCAAAGTGGCCGATAACCAATTTTTGGAATATCGCTACGAAATGAAACCCGATGAGTATCTTGTGGACTTCACGGTCCGATCACAGGGCCTGAACGGTGTCATCAACAGTGGCAGACCGATTACCCTTGAATGGGACATGAAGGGCATCCGTCATAATAAGAGTGTCCAATATGAAAACCGCTATACCCGATTGACCTATAACCATGATGATGGAAACATCAGCAAATTGTCGGAGAGCAGTGATCTGGACGAAGAAACCGAGGAGGACGTAAAATGGCTTTCGTACCGACAGCACTTTTTCAGTTCCATTTTGGCCACGGACAACCATTTCGAAACGGCACAACTGAGTTCCAAGAATCTGGTCGAGGACGAGAGCAGGGATATTCTTTTCACCAAGGAATACAGCACCAAGGCCCCGTTGCAACTGCAAGGCGGGGAACTGTCACAGAACATGTACTGGTACTACGGACCCACCGACGTGAAGGTGTTGGACGATTATAAGGAATTGGGCCTTGCGGATTCCATTCCGTTTGGTTGGGGAATTTTCGGATGGATAAACCGATATGTGTTCACCCCTTTCTATGGGTTCCTGAGCTCTTTCCTTCCCTTTGGAATCGCCATTATCGTGATGACCATCATCGTGCGGTTGGTATTGTCGCCCGTCACCTATAAATCCTACCTCTCACAGGCCAAGATGAAGGTCTTGAAGCCTGAGATTACCGAAATCAACGAGAAATACAGGGACAATGCCATGAAAAAGCAGCAGGAGACGATGAAGCTCTACAACAAGGCAGGGGTGAGCCCCATGAGCGGTTGTGTGCCGGCATTGTTGCAGTTGCCCATTTTCTACGCACTTTTCATGTTCTTCCCCACCTCTTTCGCTTTGCGACAGAAACCCTTTTTGTGGGCAGAAGACCTGTCTTCTTATGATGTCATCTTCAATTTGCCGTTCACCATCCCATTTTATGGGGACCACGTGAGCTTGTTCCCGATTTTGGCATCGGTGGCTATTTTCTTTTATATGATGATGACCACAGGACAGAGCATGCAGATGCAGCAACAACCCGGTATGCCCAACATGAAGTTCATCATGTACCTATCGCCCATCATGATGTTGTTCTTCTTCAACAACTACGCCAGTGGGTTGAGTCTCTATTACTTCATTTCCAACCTGATTACCATTTTCATCATGTTGGCGATAAAGAACTACATCTTGGACGAGAACAAGATCCATGCACAGATCCAAGAAAACAAGAAAAAGCCCAAAAAAGAGAACAGGTTCCAACGCAAGATGCGTGAGATGATGGAACAGGCCGAGGAACAAAAGAAATCTGGGAAAAGATAGTTTTTCTGCTGAATTTTTTGATGGTCGATTAAACCCTATGGCATCAAATGATGTCCAATGGGGGTTAACCATCAATTCAGCACTATGAAAAATCTAAGATTGACCTTATTGTTATTTGCGTTCCTTGCTTTGGGAACAACGGATTATGTTGAGGCCCAAGTGAGGCGTACCCCACAGGAGCAGCGCACCATCAGAAGAAAAGTCCGTCGCCATAACCGACGTGTGGTGAGAAGGACGTTACGGCGTCTTCCTGCAAATACCAGACCCATATTGTTCAGAAATGTCACCTATTATCCCGTGGGGGGAATGTACTTCATCCGTCATAAAAACGTGTATGTGCGTACTTTTCCGGTTAGAGGATTAAGGCTGCGGGTACTGCCCACAACAGCGGTGCGTATTGTGGTCCGGGGAGTTCCCTACCAATACGCAGATGGCGTTTTCTATGTGGAGGATAAGGGGGAATACGAAGTGGCGGCCCCTCCTGTTGGGGCTGTGGTGAAGGAGTTGCCGGAAGATGCGGAGGAAATCGATTTTGATGGCATCACCATGCACGAATTGAACCAAGCTGTTTACAAGGAAGTGGACAATGGTTATGAAATCATAGAGGTGTTGGAAGAGGAGCCTGAGGATTAATTTGGGCCCATTTGAAAAAAAACTCCCCCAAAAAAATTCTGGGGGAGTTTTCCATATTTCGGTTTAGTTTGGAAAGATTTGGGACTTCAAAGATGCGCCATATTCAAGCGGAAAAAAAGTAATAGTTGTCAAACCATTGGTTTTTGTAGTTAAATTCTCCCCTTTTGATGTGTCATCGATGAACGGTAATTTTTAAGGACAAAGGCCCTTTGAAAATGGTTTCCAAAAGGCCTTTGCTGCAGTATAGAAACAGCTCAAATCTTAGTTTAATGTATCAGGGATCATTACAGTGTCCAAAACATGGATTACCCCATTGATGGCCTGCACGTCAACTGCATCGATACCTATTCCGGTATTCCCTGCACCATCGGTCACATCGGCAATGTTGTCACCGGTTCCGGGCAGGTTGATGGTGATGGCATCCCCTTCCAAAGTAGTGGGCATGATGCCGTCAGATAAATCTCCAGACCTTACATTGGCGCCTGCTATCACATGGTGTTGCAACACGCTGGTCAACAAACCACCATCGATATCTGCCAATCCATTCCACATATCGTTGCTGTCCAATAAGGCTTGGAAAGCATCATTGGTCGGGGCAAAGACAGTAAATGGTCCTGCTCCGGATAGGGTGGCCACAAAATCAGGTTGACCTTCTGCGGTCAAGGCCGCTTGCAAAGAATCGAACATCGGGTCAGCAACAGCGAAGGTGACCACCGTTGGTAAATCGATCACAGCATCTACTGCATGGATGACACCATTCGTGGCAACAATATCGGCCAAGACCACATTGCTCGTACCGTTCAAGGTTACCCCATCATCCGTATTGATGTAGAGGCTGAGGTTCTCGTCCGTATCAAACTCGGCAGCAGTGTTCACGTATGAATTTGTCAATCCTGAAGAAAATGCAGCGGCGCCTACCACTACGTGATTGGCCAAGATGGCATTCAAATCGTTGGAATTTGGATTGGTGAATGCATCAAAAGCATCGTTCAATGGAGCAAATACAGTGAAATCTTCTTCTTCATTGGAAAGCAAATCGGTGAACGTAGTGTTTCCGCCATCGGTCAAAGCAGCTACCAAAGAGGTCAGATTTGGATTGGCCACGGCATGGTCCACTATATTGGGCAGGTCGATTACGGCGTCCACCACATGTACAATACCGTTCAATGCTTTAACATCGGCCATTACCACTGTGGATACGCCATTGAAGGTAACATCACCCGAAGTGTCGAAGAAAAGGCTCATGTTCTGGTCGCCCGCACCAACAGCGAGTGTACTGGTGTAGCCAGAACCCAAACCCGTAAGATCTTCGGATGTCACTTCACCACTGATAACGTGGTTGAGCAGTACATTGGTCAAAACCTCCACGGGAATGTCCTCCAATTGGGCACCATCCAAGAATGTCTCAAAAGCTTCATCGGTAGGGGCCAAAACGGTGAAGGGACCATCTCCTCTCAGTACAGTGGGAAGGTCACCATTGGCAGCAACAAGGGCCGCCACTAGATTTTCAAGGTTCTCATTGCCTATGGCAAGATCGGTGATGGGAACCAATAATACATCGGCCAGAGCGTCCAGTGCAGCTTGTGGAAGCAATACCTTATCAATGATGTGTACAACACCATTGGACACCTCGATATCGGCAGTGGTTACCTGAGCCGCTTCAGCAGTGGCATCGCTGATGAACACCCCGCCTTGGGTTGAAACTTCCAAGGTTGAACCTTGCAGAGTGGTGATGGTCTGTCCATCGCTCAAATCGGTAGAAAGCACGGCCGCATCAGCAACCACGTGGTAGGTCAGTACCACAGCGAGTAGATCTTGTAACTGTTGGGTATTGAAGTCATCCAGCGAATCAAAACCGTCCAATTGGGCCAATAGGTCTGCAAAGGCATCATTGGTAGGGGCAAAAACGGTAAAAGGACCTTCGCCGTTCAATGCGGCCACAAGGTCGTTGTTGGCACTTTCATCGGCTTTTTGAAGTGCACTGACCAGACTGCTCAATTGTGGAGTAGCTTGGGCAGCCGCCACAATGGTCACATCGGTTTCTGGTGGGTCTGTGGTTCCGTTGTCATCATCCGAACAGGACGTGAAAATCAAGAACAATGATAGTAGGGTAAAACGGGATAGTTTTTCTAATGCTTTCATAATCTTGTTGCTGTTATATATTGTTTAATGATTTAAAGATATAGTTAAACAAAATAAAATTGATTTTGTTTAAGGAAAATTGTAAAAAGTTTAACATTTTAGAAAAACCACCCATTTTGAAATGTTCAGCGGTGTGGTACGACTTAGGTACATATCATATGAATGCCTGTTATTTTCTATTTTTGTACCCATAATAGCAATGAAATGAAAAAGGTTGTTGTAGGACTTTCGGGAGGAGTGGATTCCAGTGTAGCAGCATATCTCCTAAAAGAGCAGGGGTATGAGGTGATCGGCCTTTTCATGAAGAATTGGCACGACGATTCCGTGACCATTTCAGAGGAATGTCCGTGGCTGGAAGATAGCAATGATGCTCTCATCGTGGCCGAAAAATTGGGCATTCCGTTCCAGACCGTAGATTTGAGCGCGGAATACAAGGAGCGTATTGTGGACTATATGTTCAACGAATACGAAAGGGGACGTACACCCAATCCGGATGTGCTCTGCAACCGCGAGATCAAGTTTGATGTCTTTTTAAAAATTGCCCTGCAATTGGGTGCCGACTACGTGGCCACAGGCCATTATTGTAGAAAAGGCACCATCCTGCATGAAGATGGTACCGAAACCTACCAATTGTTGGCGGGAAAAGACCCTAATAAGGACCAATCCTATTTTTTGTGCCAATTGTCCCAAGAGCAACTGTCCAAAACTTTGTTCCCGATTGGGGAATTGCTAAAACCTGAGGTTCGAAAGATTGCTGCCGAGAATAATCTGATCACTGCTGATAAAAAAGACTCCCAAGGACTCTGTTTTGTGGGCAAAGTGCACCTGCCCGACTTTTTACAGCAAAAATTGAAGCCCAAAAAAGGGATTATTGTGGAAGTACCCAGCACTGCTTCACAGTTTGCGGTGGCTGTTCCCGAATTTCATAACGAAAGGGAGAAATTGGCCTTCCAAGCGGAAAAACCCATTTTTTCCATGGAAGATGGCAAAGTGGTGGGAGAGCACCAAGGGGCCCATTATTTTACCATTGGGCAACGAAAGGGGCTGAACGTTGGGGGCACAAAGGAACCCTTGTTCGTCATTGAAACCGATGTGGACAAGAACATCATCTATACCGGACAGGGCAAGTTCCATCCAGGCCTTTACAGGAACACACTTTTTGTAAAAGAGGACGAACTCCACTGGGTACGTCCAGATTTGGCTTTGGAAGAAGACGGAACCATGGAAGTGATGTCACGTATCCGCTACCGTCAACCATTGCAAAAAGCGACCCTCTACAAAGTAGGGAACGGACTGTATGTGGATTTCCAAGAAAAACAATCCGCCATCACCGAAGGGCAGTTTGTGGCTTGGTATGTGGAGGATGAGTTGGTGGGTTCAGGGGTTATTGCGTAATTTTTGATTTATATTGTATATTTACAAAATATAAATATGAATTAGAATGGCAACATATACTTCTTCGCTTCCCGATGAACTTTTGGACAGGCTTGCTGAAACATCCAAGGAATTGAAACAGCCCAAGAACAAAATAATTGAACGGGCATTGGAAATTTTTTTGGATGAATTGAAACGGGCAAAGTATGTCAAATCATATAAAAAAGCATCCAAAGATCCCAATGTATTGCTCATGGCAGAGGAGGGCATGGCCGAATACCTAAAGATGATTGAAGAGGCCGAAAAATGAAGCAAGGAGATATATGGCAAGTATATTTTGACCCTGTAAAGGGAAGCGAGCAAGCGGGCAATCGACCAGCGGTAATCATTAGTGGAAATACGCTCAATAACAATTTGAATGTAGTGGTGGTCTGCCCTATAACCACCTCAGTGCATAATTATGAGGGAAATCCTGTGTTGATGCCGTCTCAAGAAAATGGTTTGTTGAAAACTTCAGAGATAATGGTCTTTCATATTCGTTCGCTATCAAAAGACCGCTTTAAGCGGAAAATAGGAGTAATCTCTTCTGCGGAATTACAAAAAATAAAGAACACGCTGAATGATATTCTAAAATACTGAATAATCCATTGTCATAAATATACCGTTTTTGAATCCCATCACCCAACTTTTCGGAATACAGTATCCCATCATCCAAGCCGGAATGGTATGGGCCAGCGGATGGCGGTTGGCCTCGGCGGTCTCCAATGCTGGCGGATTGGGGCTATTGGGCGCGGGAAGTATGTACCCGGAAGTATTGGAGGAACATATCATCAAGTGCAAAAAAGCGACCGACAAACCTTTTGGCGTGAACGTTCCCATGCTGTACCCCGATATTGAAAAGTTGATGGAGATCATCGTCTCCCAGGGGGTAAAGATTGTGTTCACTTCCGCAGGGAATCCCAAGACCTGGACAGGTTTTCTCAAAGAGAAAGGCGTCACCGTGGTGCATGTGGTGAGCAGTGTCAAGTTTGCCCTAAAAGCCCAAGAGGCTGGAGTGGACGCCATTGTGGCCGAAGGCTTTGAAGCGGGAGGACATAACGGAAGGGACGAGACCACTACTATGGTCCTGATACCCTCCGTGAAGGAAAAAATCACTGTTCCGCTCATAGCTGCGGGAGGCATTGCGACCGGAAGGGCCATGCTCGCCGCTATGGTGCTCGGGGCGGATGGCGTACAGGTGGGTAGTCGGTTTGTGGCCACTCCCGAAGCTTCCTCGCACGAGTCGTTCAAAAAAAGAGTGGTGGAGGCACAGGAAGGGGACACCCAACTGACCTTGAAGGAGCTCGCTCCCGTGCGCCTGCTCAAGAACAAATTCTACCAAGATGTGCAGGCGGCCTATGCCAAAGGCGCATCTGTGGATGATCTGAGAACACTACTGGGAAGGGCCAGGGCCAAGCGGGGGATGTTCGAGGGGGATATGGAAGAAGGGGAGTTGGAAATTGGCCAAGTTTCCGGATTGATCCATGAGGTAAAGCCTGCTGCCGAAATTGTAACCGACTTGATGGCCGAATTCCAAAAGGCCAAGTTGGAAGTGAGTGATTATTAGACTGTTTGGTTGAAGCTTTTCGCGCTTTTTCATACATTTATCCCAGAGCAATGAGAACACTTATCCCCACACTGGTTTTTTTGGTGCTCGCTTCCTATTGCCATGGGCAAGTGGAGCGGGACAAAGCACTCCATTTTTTGGGCGGCAACCTATTTGGTCTGGCCGGAGCAGGAATCGCCAAACAGGCCTCTGAGGGCAACCGTATCTGGACCTTTGTGGGCTCGGTGGCAGGAAGTACACTCATAGGCTTGGCCAAGGAAGCGGTCGATGCGGGACAGCGCGAGAACGGTTGGGACAACGACGATTTGGCCGCAACGGTCTTGGGTGGCGTCACCGTGGGGGTCACCATTGATTTGTTTTCCAAAAAGGACGATAAAAAAAGGCTGCGTGGCCGCTATTCCCAACTAGATCTGAAAAAGCAAAAGCCCTTTCCCTATCCCAAATCTGAATTTGTGGTTTTGGATGGTAGTCTTCCCAACTTGACTACCTTGGGACTTTCCAATCAGCAGTTTGTTCTTGAATAAACGGCTATGATATTTTTGTCACTTTGTCCGCAGTCGAGAAGTGTTTTGGGCACTATCAAGGTCTCGAACGCGATCGACCTGACATTTGCTGGACGGCCTAAAAGGTGTACTTAAATTAATCCCCTTGCCTTGATTTCCAGGTATTTGTTGATGGTGTTGACGGTCAGGTCCTCTGGTTTGGTCAAGATGGTCTGTATGCCGTGTTTTCGGAGTTCGTTCACGATGAGTTTTTTCTCATAAATGAACTTTTCGGCAATGGTCTGCTCAAAAATTTGATGCACTGTCTCGGCTTTTTTATGGGCAAATTCATTCAGTTCGGTATTTTCAAAGAAAATCACCACCAACAGATGTTGTTTGGCCATGGCCACCAAGTAGGGGAGCTGTCTGTGCAGCGCATCCATGGTCTCAAAATTGGTATAGAGCAGCAAAAGACTCCGTTGGTTCAAGTTTCGTTTTACATCCACATACAAACGACTGAAATCACTTTCGATAAAATTCGTCTCCAGATTATAGAGTGTTTCAAGGATGAGGTTCATCTGGGAGCTTCGCCGCTCTGCGACCACCCTGTTCTCGATTTTGTCGCTAAAGGAGAACATGCCTGCCTTGTCCTGTTTTTTCAGGGCAATGTTACTGATCACCAAGGTGGCGTTGATGGCATAATCCAGGAGACTGAGGCCATTGAAGGGCATTTTCATCACCCGTCCCTTATCGATCACTGAATATACGGGCTGAGATTTTTCATCCTGATACTGGTTCACCATCAATTGTCCCCGCTTGGCCGTGGCTTTCCAATTGATGTTCCGGATATCGTCGCCCAGCACATAATCTTTTATCTGCTCAAATTCCATGGTGTGTCCAATACGCCTGATCTTCTTCAGGCCATATTCGTGCAAACGATTGGTGAAGGCCAGCAGATCATATTTTTGGAGTTGGAGGAACGAGGGGTAAACGGGAACTTCCTGGGATTGGCCCACGGCATGTTTCCTGGCCATGAAACCTATGGGTGAAACCGAAAAAATATTAAGACTTCCAAAGGAATACACCCCACGTTCGGTGGGCCGTAGTTGATAGTGGAATATTTTTTTCCCACCACTGGGCAGCTTGGTCTCCAACAGAAAATCCCTTTTCTGGAACTGGAAGGGAATCTCATCGATGACCTTGACTTTTACAGGGAACAAATATCCGTTCATCAACCGTAGTTGGATCGGGTTTTCGTCCCCATTGGAGAGTTTGTCGGACAAAATTCGGTGTCCTTCTACCTTTCCCTTGGAAGCAAAGAGCAGGATGATGTCAACCATCAGCAATAGGACCAGGACAAAGAAAAGCACCTTCAGTGCCCCGTAGAGGTTGGGGACCATATACGAAATCACAAATCCCACGATGAGCGCCGTGAGGATCATGAAAAATCGTTTTTGCAGGTATATGGGTCTGAAGAGCCTTTTCACTTTTTATCTTGGGATTTCGATGCCGTCCACGATTTGTTTCACCACCTGATGGGCGGTCAATCCTTCCATTTCCCTTTCTGGGGTAAGCAAAATCCGGTGTCCCAAAACGGGAATGGCCACTTTTTTAATGTCATCGGGAGTGATAAAGTCCCTACCGTTGATCGCGGCGAGCGCTTTTGAAGCATCCATGATGGCAATCGAGGCCCTGGGCGATGCACCCAAGTACAGATTGGCATTGCTACGGGTGTTGTCCACTATGGAGGCAATGTACTTGAGCAGGTTTTTCTCCACAACAATTTCCTTGATGGTATCCTGATACTCCGCAATCTGCTTTGCAGAGAGTAGGGCAGTTACGAGGTCTTCCTCCACTTTGGCTTTTTGTTCATGCTTGCTCTCCAAGATCTGGATCTCCTCTTCCAATGAGGGGTAGCTCACATTGATCTTGAACAGGAAACGGTCCAATTGGGCCTCCGGCAATCGATAGGTGCCTTCCTGCTCAATGGGGTTTTGGGTGGCAAACACCAAAAATGGGGGTTCCATGGCATATTCCACACCGTCCATCGTGATTTGTCTCTCGGCCATGGCCTCAAAAAGGGCGGCTTGGGTCTTGGCAGGGGCCCGGTTGATCTCATCGATGAGGATGATGTTCGAGAACAAAGGTCCCTTTTTGAACTCAAATTCAGAAGTTTTGATGTTGAAGATGGAAGTTCCCAAAATATCGCTCGGCATCAGGTCTGGGGTAAATTGGATTCGACTGAAATCCACGCTCATGGTCTTGGCCAGCAACTTGGCCGTGACGGTCTTCGCCACCCCGGGAACCCCTTCGATGAGGGAATGCCCATTGGCCAAAATGGAAATAATGAGCAGTTCTATCATATCCTGCTGCCCAATGATCACTTTGCCCAGTTCGGACTTTATGTTGGAGACAGCTTCCTGTAATCGGGTGAGATCCACACGGGAATTGAACTGTAGTGCGTCGTCTTTTGGTTCTTGTTCTTCCATAAGTTACTGCTTAAATGCGGTTATTTTTTTATTGAGTGCTATGCTTTCTTGCTCCGTATGGGCATTTTTATTTTTCAGTTTCAAGATATATTCGATCAAAACCTTGGTCTCTTGAATGTCCTTTCCTGCCTTGGCTGCCAGTAGCTGTATCGTCTTTTCGTTGAGTTGCGCCGTTTCGATATGGTACTGACTGCGGATGTAGGCCAAAAAGTAGTTTATTTTTTTGTTAATCAGATCTGTATAGTCTTTATTTTGATGGTACAGCGACCCAACGGCCTGAGCAAACTCCACCGAGGAATTTTTTAGGGGTTCGATGACGGGAATGATCCGTTGTTCCCGCTTGCCCTTGAAGATGACAAAGAGCAGGATGCCCAAAATACTCAGATAATAGGCCCATTTCAAGGAAATTTGGTTGAGCACAAAGCGCATGGGGGAATCAATGAAAACCCGACCGGATTTTTTGTAATTGTCCCAATACAGTACATCGGCATCCTGAAGATAGGAAAAGGTATGGGCCACATAGTCCGAATTGCCCTTGAGCATATAATAATTGGAATAGGCCTGGGGGGTTGCGGAAATGATGAAATGGCCCTTTCCAAAACGCGTCTTGATCAGATTGGGTTTGGTCACCTGTTCTTCGGGTTGCCCTTCCAGAAAGTTCTCCGGGGTATAGGAGATATGCCCCAAAATGGTGGTCTTGGTGGAATCCACACTCGTAAAATAGGCGTTGTACACCCCACGGGATAGTTTGAATTCTTCCTTTTTGAATTTTTCATGGGTCAGGTCCAAAATGGTCGTGCCCTCTTTCAGCGAATAGTCGGCCCCAAAATCGATATTGAGGGTATCCATCAGCTCCCAACCAAAACCAGTGGCAGCAATGAAAACAGTATTTCCCCGGTCCACATAGTCCAATATCTGATTGGTTTCTTGGTGGTCCAGCTCAATATATTCGTTGATGAACATATAGTTGGACGTTGGGGTGGAATCCCGATCGATCATGAAATCATAGACACTTTTATCCACCGTTTCAATCGTACTATTGGGGAAAATGGAAGGGAGTTCGTTGTAGAGCACAAAACACCCGAACGGAATCTTGTCCACCGAAGTGTAGGATGGCCGCCAGTTGATGGGCCTAGGCCGCACAATCTCCGTAATGATGATCCCGACAACGACCAGGGCAAATACCGCAATGACTATTTTCGATTTTCGGTCCATACGGTTCACTCTGTACTGAATACATCGGGATTTTGATAATTGTTCCAAAACCGCAGCAAGATCACTTCGTTTTCCCTGAACATATAGAACAGTGTAACTTGTTTGGTTATCGGAACTCGAAAGGTGTCCCTATATCCTGTGGATAAAAAACGGATATTGTCCATTTTAAGTTTACCAAGCACATCATCGGTCTTGGTGATAAAATTTTTGATTTCCAATTCGGTCCAGTTTTTTTCCAAATAATCAATGTTTTCCAGATAATCATCCATTGCTTTGTCGGACCAAATAATAACTCTCATTTTTTGTTGAAATATTTCGGCGCTCTTTCTCCAATGGCCCGCATTGCCTCCTCATGCGAAAAAAACCTATTTTCTTCAACATCCAAAATCGCTTCATCTATGGCCCGTTTCTGATCTTCGCTTAAAAGGTCCGTGTCTTTTGTCAATTCTTCCAAAGGAAGAACAATGTATGCCTCACTTTTTCGATGGACCACCAATTTTTCTGTATGTGCCAAATCGAGGTATTTTTTAAGATTCTTTCTAAACTCCGTGACGCTGATTGTTTTCATATCAAATCATCTTTTTATAAATGTACAAAATAATGTACACTTTGATTTTTGAAGCTTTGTTTTGGCAAAAAGAGTTGGGTATAAATCCATAATTATCTCGGGATTGAATTTTCTACGGCCTTGAAGCGCAAATCCGTTTTGGCATAACCGGATGCATCGATGGGCTGCTCCCCGTACCAGATGTTCTCGTACAGGTAAGAAGCCTTTTTGAACTCCAGTTGCAATTGGGTCTGGGTGATTTCCCGTTCATAGTCCACATTGGTCTTCTCAAAATGCCAATCGATGATGTTCTTTTGGGAAAGCAGTTTCAAGATCTTTAGGAACTGGTAGCGGACGGCAAGTCGGTAATCCCCATTCTTAAGGGCCTCTTCCATCAATGAATCCAAGTCGATGCTCTCAATGTGCTGTTCGGAAAGGTCCAGGTCGATGATGGACCGGGCCTTTTGGGTAAAAATGGAACTGAACTTTTCATTGATGAACATCCGCACTAATAGATAAATGACCAGGACGCCCATCAGGGCATAAATGATGTACTCCAGGATCAAAAGGGTTTTGGGTGAAATGTCAAACCCGAAAGCGCTGCTGATGGCATTCAGGAACCATCGGACAAAGCGGCTGAGCAAGTTGGCGGATTCCCCTGTTTTAACATCATAGTCAAAATCCTCCCCAGTATATTTTTTGCCAAGGTCTTCCGTGATTTGGCGTTCCGTGAGCACCGAACTGCAGTCTATGGGCAGGGCAATGGAATCCTTCTGCGCAAGACCCAAGTTTGCCCACAATAAAAGGATAAGGATGTAGCTCTGCTTGATCACTGATCGGTCTGTCCTATTTGATCTATTTTACTTCGGGTGTTGATGTTGTATGTTTTCTCGTGCAGGGCATAAAAGAGAACGCCGTTCACGAACTGGGACAGGCATTGCGCATATACCATCAAGATGAGCAATAGGCACAGTCCGAGGGTGTAAATGACGGTGGAAATGACCGAGCCGCCCACATCCACATTGTTTTCCACCACATGGAAGGTATAGATCCCAATGATTATGGATGGCACAATAAGGATGATGAAGAACAACAGGCCATTCAGCAAGCCGAGGATGAAATTCACCCCCACCGATCTCCAAAAATTGTTGATGACCAAGTTCCAGCCTTCCCCAAAACCATCGATCACGCCCTTGGATTGGCTCATCATGCTAAAAAAAGAAACCCCGATCCAAGCGGTCATGGCAAATTGCACAATATATTGTGCGAACATGCCCAATAAAGGAATGAACGCAAAAATGAGGGCCACGATAAAGAACAAAACATAAATGGGAATCAGCAAGAGAATGAACATCAACGTATTGCCCAAATTACCCTTCGTATGTTCCCAGACTTCCCTTTTGTCAAATCCTTGGCCCTTGTGTTCGTCATATTTGACCAAATAGGAAGAACTCAGACTAAAGTTGAAGCCCGCCACCAAAATGAAGATGATGAAAAAAATGATGCTGCCCACGATAATGTAGGTCCAATACGTGCCTTCGTTGCTTTCTCCCGAACCGATTCCGTAGATATTGGAACCCTCCGAGACCATGCCCACGAACCCGGATACCATCAAGTAGCTGGTGATCAAGAGACCGACCAGGAAAATACCATTATAGCTCAGGAACACGTTGGTGAACTTTTTGATGTTCTGCCTTAAAAATTCAAAATAAACGGAGAGGATATCGCCAAAGTCACGGTTGATCCTAAGCTCGATGTATTTGTCCTTCATGTAGTCTTCGGTTTAGTAAGATGGGATATATGATATAATAAAAAACAATCAGCAACAATGACCCTCCAATAATCGTGAAGGCCAACCAATCGGGCATATTGGCATACCGGGTGATGAACCCTTCGATGAAGCCTGCAATAATGAAAAACGGAATGGTGCTCACCACTACTTTCAACCCGTCCTTGGCCCCTTTCATGAAGGAGACCCGCCTGGAAAAAGTCTTGGGAAAAAGGATGCTGTTGCCCATGATCAATCCGGCGCAGCCCGCCACAATAATCACGGAAATCTCTATGGTGCCGTGCAGCCAAATCTGGCGGTTCGCTTCAAAAAACACCCCTTTGGTATAGAAAAAAGTAATGAACGCCCCCAACATCACCCCATTGCTGAATAGAATATAGGCCGTACCAATGCTGGTGATCACCCCAAAGGCGAAAGCCAAAAAGCCCACGCGGATATTGTTGATGGTGATACCCAAAAAGGTACCTATCTCACTTCCGCTTTTATAAATGGCCGTGGGTTCCCCATTGGCAATATTGTTCAGGGTCTCGTTCACATAGGCATCACCCAGAATCAACCGAACAAAGGAAGTATCATTCAATGCGGAAATGGCGCCGATGGCCGTGGCCGTGATAAAGATCAGGAATGTGATCCATAAAGTTTTATGGTATTGCCTAAAAAAAAGCGGGAATTCATGCGCCCAGAACTCAATGATCCGGTTGCCCGATTCCTTTTTGTTCTTGTATATTTTTTGATGTGCCTGTGACGCAAGGGAGTTCAGGTACAATAAAGTCTTGCTTTCCGCGTAATAGGTCTGTGCGTAGGCAAGGTCATTGGTGAGTTGGATGTAGCCGTCCACAAGCGCATCCGGATCTGTATGTGAACCTGATGCGACCGCTTTTTCAAAAGCGATCCATTTTTCCTTATTTTGCTTCACAAAAGCAGCTTCGCGCATAGATGGAATTTATTTCCCAAGTTTAAAAATACGTTTATATGGGCAACCTCCAAATCAATACAACGCAAAATGTCAACTTAGATTATAAGATTGTGGGCCTTGGGGAGCGAATCGTTGCTTTTCTCATCGATGGACTCATTTTGTACATGTATGCCTATTTGGTAAGCCTCATCAGCAATGCCATTGGTTTCATTTATGAAGATACTTGGACACAACGTGGGCTGGCTTCGTTGATTTTTTTGCCGGCCATGTTCTATTCCCTTTTGATGCACAGCTTGTTCAACGGTCAGACGGTGGGCAAGATGTTGATGAAGATGCGGGTGGTCCGTTTGGATGGCACCCCGGTGCATTGGAGCAATCTCTTGGTCCGATGGATGTTGCGCCTCGTGGACATTTGGATTTTCTTGGGGTCCATTGGCATCTTGAGCATCCTGTTCTCGGAAAAAAAACAACGGGTGGGAGATGCGGCCGCAGGCACTGTGGTGATCAGCACCAAACGAAAGACCAAGGTGTCCCATACCATTTTGGAAGAAGTGGAGGAGGCCTACGAGCCCCAGTTCACCAATGTGACCCTGCTCACGGACAAGGATGTCCGATTGATCAAGGAAACATATCACATTGCCAAAAAGAGTGGGGATTTCAAGACCCTGACCGCACTTAGAATCAAAGTGGATAGCATTTTGAAGACCAATTCCAACCTGTACGATGTGCAGTATATTGACACGGTGCTGAAAGATTACAACTACTACACCCAAAAAATGTAGCCATGCTCTACCAGACCATTGATATTTTGGGAACCGTGGCCTTTGCCATTTCAGGGGTCTTGGTGGCCATGGAAAAACGGCTGGACCTTTTTGGGGTGCTCATCATCGCCTTTGTCACGGCCATTGGGGGCGGGACCTTGCGGGATTTGCTCATAGGGAACACGCCAGTGGTGTGGATGCGGGACCTTACCTATGTGGTCACCATTTTCATAGCCGTGGTCTTCGCCATTATTTTTGTGAAGCAGTTGAAATATTTGAGAAAATCCCTTTTTCTGTTCGATACCATTGGGATTGGCCTGTATACCATGATCGGGGTAGAAAAAGGCTTGGAAGCCGACCTTTTGCCCATCATGTGCATTTTTCTGGGCACCATGACGGCCTGTTTTGGGGGCGTCATCCGGGATATGCTGTGCAATGAGATCCCAATCATTTTTAGAAGAAAGGAAATCTATGCCACCACCTGCATTGTGGGCGGGGCCAGTTACTTTCTTTTTGTTGAACTTCCCATCAAGGAAGGCTATGCCTACATCGCGGCGATCGTGGTGGTGATCACCCTAAGGTTGTTGGCCGTAAAATACGATGTCCGTTTGCCCAGTGTCTATGAAAAAGAGGGGAGATAAGGTAGATCAATGGCTTTTCCGTTAATTGTTGCTTAGCACGATTAACCCTTGATTAATCTTTTTTACCCTTTTGTTAGCCTTCTCGTGCCAAGGATAACACTACTTTGGTGTCCAGTTTTGTAATCTTCATTAAGTATAAGGGCCGTCCCAGTAGTGTCGGCCTTTTTATCAACCAATCGAGACCTTAACATATGAAAACACCAAAAACCGTTTTACTGACCCTTTTTCTTTCTGCTTCCTTTTTTGGGATGGATAGCATCAATGCCCAAGGATGTGTCGCAATCCGACATTTTTCATCCTGTGTGGGGAATACGTTGGAGAGCAACCTGTTGGGGGAGGGAGATATCCAGATAGGGAGCAACTATCGCTATTTTAAGTCTTTTAGGCATTTCAGGGGAACACATGAAGAGCCGGATAGGGTTTCCAACGAAACGGAGGTGATCAATCATTCCCACTCCTGGGATTTTTTCCTGACCTATGGAATCACTGACCGTTTGTACACCAGCATCACCATCCCAACGGTGATCAACACTCGTTCCTCACTGTATGAACACGGCAGGGACGAACGGAACACCACCTACTCCAGAGGACTTGCCGATATCAGGGTAGGGGTGGGTTACTGGCTGTTCGACCTAGAAAAACATCAAAATGGAAACCTTGCGTTTGGATTGGGCATAAAACTGCCCACCGGAAGTTTCAATGCTTCGGATATCTTCTACAATGTAGGTCCCGAAGGAGGTCCGGAGACCAGACCTGTTGACCAGAGCATCCAGCCGGGTGATGGTGGTTTTGGGGTTACCCTGGATTTTCAATTTTATCAGAAGATTGCTGAAAAGCTGTTTGCTTATGGAGGCGGATTCTATTTGATCAACCCAAGGGAGACCAACGGAACTCGGACGTTTCGGGAAACCTTGAGCCCTCTTCTGGAAAATGAGGCCATCATGGCCGTTCCCGATCAGTTTTCGGTGCGTGCCGGCGCCAGTTATGCCATAAGCAGTGTCATTTCGACTTCATTGGGTGCTAGGTATGAAGGGGTTCCCGTAAAAGACCTTATTGGTGGAAACGATGGTTTCAGAAGGCCGGGCAATGTACTTTCCATAGACCCGGGCATCGCCTTCATGAAGAACAACTTTTCCCTGAACCTCAATGTTCCTTTTGCAGTAAGAAGGGAACGTCCCCAAAGTGTTACCGACCTCGAAACCCAGGAACTTACGGGCGAACCTAGGGCAGGGGATGCCGCCTTTGCCGATTATTTGATCAACGTGGGGGTTTCCTACCGCTTTTCAAACAAAAAGGTGAAAGTAGCCCCTGAATTGATGGGTGAATTCAAGAGCTGATTTTCTCGGAAAAGACATAGAATATTTTTAGGTTTCCTTTGGGAACAGTCATAAAGCAGCAATACAATTTTAAAAAGAAATGTACAGGAACGGTAAAGGGCCGTTGGTCCTTTGGGGCTTTATGCTCTTTTTGTTGACAGGGGCATTGGCCCAAGCACAGGACAGAATTAGCGGAAAAATAGTGGATGCGGACAACGGTCAGCCCTTACTAGGTGCCCAAGTCCTGTTGGTCCCCACCAATAAGGGAACCGTCACGGATGACTTTGGGAGGTTCACTATCCTGAAAAATGAAGGGGACCATGCCCTTATCGTAAAATATTTGGGGTATGAGGAAAAGCAGGTTTCGCTTTCTACTTCAGATGTGGATATGGGGATTATAGGACTCACCCGCTCCAATACCACCTTGGATGAGGTGGTTGTGAGTGCATCGGCCAAAAATTTCAAGAGTGAATTTGTGGGGAGCAATTATCGAATCAATCCCGTAGCTTTAAAAAACATGAACCCATTGAACACCGAAGAGGTACTGCGCACCGTTCCCGGTGTGAACATTGTGGGGGATATGGGCCTGTCCAACCGTCCCAATATCAGTATACGGGGCTCTTGGGGAAGAAGGTCCAAAAAAGTGCTGCTCATGGAAGACGGTACACCTTCGGCACCGGCACCCTACATTGCTCCTGGAGCGTACTACAACCCGGTGAGTGACCGTATCACTTCCGTTGAGGTGTATAAAGGGGCCGATCTCTTAAAATACGGGCCCAATAATATGTACGGTGCGGTAAACTACATCACGGCACTCCCTCCGCAAAAACCAACACTGCGGCTGAAATTGACAGGCGGGCAGCGCAATTATACCTCGGGACTCTTTTCCTACGGGGGCACTTGGAAAAATATTGGCGGCTTGGTTGAAGGAGTGTACAAGAAGTTTGATGGTTTTATCGACAATTCATCCGTAGAGATCTTGAACCTGAATGCGAAAATCTTTGCCCAGTTGTCCGAAGACCAGTCCCTATATTTCAAAGTAAGTGGGCAGTTCGAGGACAATCAGGCTTCACTGAGTTCCCAAACACCCTTCACTTTTGAAGCTGACCCTACCCAAAATCCTTTGGATGCCGATCAGTTCATCATGAGGCGGTATGGGGTCGATATCATCCATAAATGGCTGCCGAATGAAGATTTGAGCTTTACCACAAAGGTGTATGCCTCAGATTTTGAAAGGGATTGGTGGCGACAGGTGACCGCAAAGGTGAGGGCATCAGACGTCCAGGACTATGTAGGGGACCAGATTTTTGCGGACCGGTACCGATATCTCCAGGGTCGGTCGTTTGATGACGAGGATTATGTGATTGTGGGCAGGATCTTGAACGGACGCGAAAGCACTACGGACAGCAGGTGGATCTATAGGGTTTCGGGCATCAAGGAAACCATAAAGGCCAAATGGGAGGCTTTCAATGCTCCCAGCGAATTTGAAGCAGGCATCAATATGCACAGGGAAACCTTCAAGGATGTGCTTTTGGAGGCCGATAGTTCCCGATGGGCGAGGAGCGGAAGGACCACCACGGACCTGTGGTACCGACTTTGGTCCGCGAACGGTTATGTTCGCAACGAATTCCATTTGGGTGATTTGGGCATTGTCCCTATCCTGCGTTTTGAGCATGTGGACATGTACCGTCAGAATTTGCTGGTCCTGGCACAAGACCCAGACCTTCAGGGCACTTCCGAAGGAAGGGAACCCAGTGTGTACAATCAATTTTTACCGGGAATCAGCTTGGATTATCCTTTAGGATCAGGTGAATTGTACGGTAGCGTTTATCAGGGAATGATAGCCCCTTCGAAAGTCTTTGGGTTCTTGGTGGAGCAGGATGGTGTGGTGACCAATCCCTTGGCCGGGCAGAGCATCAATATGGAACCGGAGTTGAGCTGGAACAAGGAACTGGGCTGGAGGGGAAGCCTATGGGCCGATCGTGTCCATGGACAATGGACCTATTTCCATAATGCCAGCAGAAACTTTTATGCCGGGGGGCGCAATGAGGTCTTTAACGAACTGGGCAAGATCAATGTACAGGGAGTGGAGATGGCTTTGGATGCCGAATTGTTCAACGGGAATGGCCATCAGCTCCATTTCTTGGCAAATGCTACCTATATGGATTCCAAAGTAATGGAAGGAAAATTGGAAGATAAGGACCTGTTTTCCCAAGTGGTCCATGGCACGGATACGCAAAACGAATATATCGCAAAAGTGAATGCCAATCGCGATGCCTATGATGTGTATGTGGATACGGGAAGCGGGGAAACTTTGCTCACCGATGCCACCATCGACGCTGCTGATTTTCCGGACATCACCAAAAGTGTGATCACCTTTGGGGATGATGGGCTTTCTGATGCCGAGGCGCCCTATACTCCAAAAGTGAACTTAAGTCTAGGGCTGAACTACGATTGGAAGGGACTTTCAAGCGGGTTCAATGTGCACCATGTGGGAAAACAGTTCACGGAGTTCCACAATTTTGTGAACGAATCGGCTGATGGGGCCATTGGGCAATTGCCTTCCTTCACCACCATCGATGCTTTTGTGAACTATGATTTTACCATTGGAACCTCGGTCGAGGCCACGGTATTTGTCAACGGAAAGAACATCACCGATGAAGTGTACAGGGCATCACGTCTGAACAGGGCCACCTCCGGGGTCTTTGCCGGAGGTTTTCGCCAGATCATTTTTGGAATCAACCTAAAAATGTAAGGTCAGCCGTTTATTTGGTTCCGAAAACCTCTTCAAAAAAGTGTGTCATGCGTTGCCAAGATCGGTCACTGGCCAAGGCATTGTATTCCATGCCCTGGTCGGGGGATTTGGCGTTGGGATTGGTAAAGGCATGACCGGTATGGCCAAAGATGTCCATTTCCCAGACCGCATTCCGTTCGGTGAGCTCGTAGCCCAAGGCAACAATGTCCTTGGGAAAAGCAAGGGGGTCTTCCCAACCATGGAGCACCAGTATCTTGGATTTGATATCGCCCTCCTGTTCCAGTCCCGGTGGGTCGAACATGCCATGGAAGCAAACGGTGGCCTGTATGTCCACTCCGGAACGTGCCAGATCAAGGGCGCATTTTCCGCCGAAGCAAAAACCGATGATCCCCACTTTTGCTGAGTCTGCCAACTCATGTTCCTTGATTTTTTCCAAAGCCAATAGCAATCGGTCCAACAGCTCTTGGCGATCTGCCAACGCCTCGTTCATCAATTCTTCGGCCTGTTCTGCGTTCTTCGCCCTTTTTCCCTTGCCAAAAACGTCTATGGCAAAGGCCAGATAGCCCATTTTGGCCAGTTCGGTCGCCTTGTCCTCTTCAAATTTGGCTTGACCCATCCAAGTGTGGGAAACCATCACCACTGGGCGTTTGCCCTTGAAAACGGTGTCATGGGCAATGACCCCTTGATAGGTCTGTCCATTGCCGGAGTACGTAAATTTGTCTGTTTTGATCATAATGAGTTAGTTGTTCCTTGTCCAACCTAAATTAGATTATTTTCCGATTTTTTTACAACACTTCTGCCTTGAGGATATAGACACTTTTCCAGGGCCAGTCACCGTCCCCCACATCGACCTTGTTTATGGCATCCACGACTTCCATGCCTTCTATGACACGCCCAAAAGGGGTATAGGAACCGTCCAGGTGATAGGAGCCGGGATTGGTCACCACGATAAAGAATTCATAGGGAGAGGCAAGCATGTGCGGGTTGTCCCTTTCACTACTGGGCATGGAAATGGTGCCCCTATGGTGCTTGTGTCCCTTTCGGGTATCGGGGGGAAGTAGGTACCTGCCGATCTTATCCCTTTTTTTTGCGGTCCTTTGGTCGTCCGAATTGCCCCCTTGGATGATGAAATCCTTTACCACCCTGTGGAACTGTGTACTGTCAAAGTATTTCTTTCGGGTCAGATAGATGAAATTGGCCTTGTGGTAAGGGACGTTGTCATACAATTCGATTGTAAAACTACCCATGTTCGTGGTGATTTTCACCTTGTCTTTTTTGAGCTCCTTGGCATAATTGAAAAAGAAGTCGATGGCATTTTCCTCGGTGAGGACAAAAGGCTCCTCTTCGGGCTCCTCGGGGATGGTATCGTTTTGGACCTGGGATACCGTATCCTTTTTTACAATTTTTTCACCAACTTTGTCGGTAGTCTTTTTTGGGGATTCTCCGCAGGAGATACATATCACGAACAGTAGTATAGAAAAAGCCAATGGTCTCAACAGCATGAAATTTGATGAATTTGGTCAAGTAGCCTTAAAATTAAAAAATCTCCCACTACCCGGGGAGACATCGCATTATAAAATGTCACCCGAATTACGGATTCAATGGTTAAAGGCGAACAAAATTGAGGATTTCAAACCGAAGCGGGCAGGGGTGATGGCCTTGTTCTATCCTGATGAGGGGAACGAGACCCGATTGTTGCTCATCCTGCGAAAGGTGTATGAGGGCATCCATTCCAACCAGATCGGATTCCCGGGGGGGAAAGTGGAACAGGGGGACAAGGATCTCTTGCACACGGCACTGAGGGAAACCTATGAGGAAGTAGGTGTTGCCCCAAATGCCGTTGAGGTGATCAGGGAACTTAGCGAAGTCTATATTCCCCCAAGCAATTTTTTGGTGAGACCCTTTATGGGCATGTACCCAGACCCGCGGCCATTTGTGAAGGATGAGGTCGAAGTGGAACGCATTGTGGAGGTGTTTTTGAAGGATTTTTTGGATGATTCCAACCATATTGAAGAAATATTGAGTACTTCCTACGCGAAAAATATAAATGTACCTGCTTATAAATTAAACGGTTACACAGTTTGGGGCGCCACGGCCATGATGTTGAGCGAGATCAAGGAACTTTTGCTGGAAGCGCTTTGACGGCTATTTTGTAAATTTGTGTCCAATTTATTGATTCATGGGTCTGTTCAAGAGAAATCCTTTTGGCCATATTTTATTTTTAAAACGGTGGTTGATCCGTATCGCAGGAATGATGACACATGCGCGATACAAGCGTTTCAATACCCTTGAGATTGAGGGATCACAGATTATCCGGGACCTTCCGGAGACCAATGTCCTTTTTGTCAGCAACCACCAGACCTATTTTGCCGATGTGGTGGCCATGTTCCATGTGTTCAATGCAAGTTTGAAGGGAAGGGACGACAACATCAAGAACTTGGGATACCTTTGGAACCCCAAACTGAACATCTATTACGTAGCGGCCAAGGAAACCATGAAGAAGAGCCTGCTCACCAAAATATTGGCCTATGCGGGTTCCATTAGCATTGAAAGAACGTGGAGGGCCGATGGTCAGGACGTGAACAGGCAGGTGAAATTCAGCGACATCAGCAATATTGCAAAGGCCCTTGATGATGGTTGGGTGATCACCTTTCCACAAGGGACCACCACACCTTGGAAACCCTTGCGCAAGGGTACAGCGCACATTATCAAGCGGTACAAACCGGTAGTGGTTCCGGTGGTGATCGATGGTTTTAGACGCTCATTCGACAAAAAGGGGCTTCGCGTGAAAAAGAAGGGCATCCTTCAATCCATGCAGATCAAACAGCCCTTGGACATTGACTACGACAATGAATCCATTGATGCGATATTGGAAAAATTGGAGTATGCCATCGAGCAGCATCCTTCTTTTCTCAAAGTGATCCCCAAAGAAGAGCTATTGGCCTACGAGGCCGAAAACGAAAAGAGGCGCTACAGTTACCGGGGCGACTAGACTTCCAGTTTCTTGAGTTCGTTGTAGTTTTCACGGAGCCTTTTCAGCAGAATTCCATAGAGCAATTTGTAGAATAGCCATATCAACAGTAGCACGACAGCGGTAAAGATTACTGAAATGGTGATCACCATCGCCCAAAAGGAAAAACTGTTACCATCTTCCGAAGCGGCCTGTACAATTTTTTGACCCTCGGGGGCATACAACAAAACACCATACATGTTGATGATGAGGTAGGTGGTGAAGATGATGAGGTTGAACCAAACATACTGCGTCACCGTTCTTTTCACTTTGAGGATGGCCTTCATCAATTTTCTGGAAGAATCGGTAAAGGATATTTTTCTGTAATTGATATAGAACTTGTAGATGAAGTACAGGATGATGCCGTAGTTGACGATGTTGAGCACCATGATCACTTTGTGAATGTGCAGGGCCTTGAGCTCTTCCATGGTTTCGGAATCACTGAAGATGATGTTGATCGCTGCCCAAAATACCAGTTCAATGAGACTGATGTAAAATATCCACTTGACTATGGATGACGATTTTTTCCAGGTCATCCTATAGATTTGGTCATACGACAATTTGGGAAGGTCGGCTTCCCTTTTTTGCCAGTCTTTTTTCAAGAGCTCCAGTTCATCCACCATGATCTACGGATTTAATATGGTTCTTAATTTGTTTTTCACCCTGTTCATTTTCACCCTTGCATTTACCTCAGTGATACCCAATGTTTCGGCTATTTCCGAATAATCCTTGTCTTCCAGATAAAGGAAAACCAATGCCTTGTCAATGTCGCCCAACTGTCGCACGGCATCATACATCAGCTTCAATTGCTTTTCCTCTGTATCATCATAATCGTTGGCCTTTATCTTATGTACGACAGAATCATAGTCTTGGGTCTGCACCCTTTTCTTGGATTTTCTGTACAATGTAATGGCAGTGTTCAAGGCGACCCGGTACATCCATGTGCTGAATTTGGCATCTCCCCGAAACTTTGGATAGGCCTTCCACAATTGGATCGTGATCTCCTGGAAGAGATCGTTGTGCGAATCCTTGTCGTTGGTGTATAGGCTGCACACCTTATGAACAATGTTCTGATTGTTCTCAAGCTCCGTCACAAAACGATGTTCCAGTTCTTTGTTCACTAAAGGTTGGTAAGTTTACTTTGCTTATTGGTAGGGATAAAATTGGATTTGTTACAACCGAATGCCAAAAAATCTACTTGCGGTAATCGAGGGCAGGTGGTCTGTTGCCCAGCATGGGCACATACTTGAAGTCCTTGCCCCTTCTTTCCTCGAGTTCTTTTTTTGCGTCATCGATGACTTCTGTATTTTCAAAAATGTCCATGGCGGTAAGCGCGAGTGTTTTGGCAGCGACCATCATTCCCTTTGTTCCTATGGACATTCCGCCAGCTGCAACCGCTTGCCAGCTATGGGCGGGGGTTCCCGGAACCCAAGTGGCTGTTCCCAGACCGGCAGTGGGCACCGTATAACTGACATCTCCCACATCCGTTGAACCATAGGCACGTGCCGTTTCTTGGTAGGGCTGTACTTTTTGAGCAGTTTCCATGTCCAAGGTTTCTTTCCCCAAGGTTTTGGAAATTTTCTCGGCAAACACTTTTTCTTCTTCGGTATAGGATATTCCACCTACCTCGGTAAGGTTCTCGTGCATCATTTTCTGAAGGGTCAGGTTGGGTAGGAGCTCATGTGTTCCGCCAATCATTTCATGTTCCATGGTAGTCCCGGTCCCGAGGGCGGCCCCTTCTGCTGCTTTTACGATCCGGTCAAAAATATCCACCACCACTTCACGGTTGGAATGACGGGCATAATAGTACACTTCGGCAAAATCAGGGACCACATTGGGAGCTTTCCCGCCATCGGTGATCACATAGTGTATCCTCGCTTCCTGTGGGATGTGTTCGCGCATCATGTTCACCATATTGTTCATCGCTTCCACACCGTCCAAAGCAGAACGGCCCTTTTCTGGAGCACCAGCCGCATGGGCAGAGATGCCGTGGAACCTGAACTTGGCCGACTTGTTGGCCAATGCTGCCCCGGCACTTGCTGCATTTGCTGATCCTGGGTGCCAATGTAACGCAACGTCCACATCGTCAAAAACTCCCTCACGGACCATATATACCTTACCGGAACCCCCTTCTTCAGCAGGGCAACCATAAAAACGGATGGTTCCTTCCATTTTGTTGGATTTCAGCCAATCCTTGACCGAAATGGCCGCTGCAGTGGATGCCGTTCCGAACAGATGATGTCCACAGGCATGTCCAGCGGCTTTTCCTGCCGATTTCTTTTCCGGCGCAGCCTCTTGCGATAGGCCTGGCAATGCATCATATTCCCCAAGGATAGCGATCACGGGGTATCCGGAACCAAATTCGGCCACAAAGGCGGTAGGGATGCCGGCCACACCTTTTTTTATGGAGAAACCCTCCTTGGACAAGGTTTCTTGGAGCAAGGCGGAACTTTTTTCTTCCAGATAGCCCATCTCGGCAAAATCCCAAATATTGAGGGCAATTTCAGCGTATTGTTTGGTTTTTGAGTCGAGGTCTTTCAAAACGTCATCTTTTTTTTGTTGCGAAGACATTGTCAAGGCACACAAAAGAGATAGAGCGACCAGTGGTTGGTTTTTTCTCATGGTATGGAGTTTTTGAGTTAGCCCTTAAATATATAAAAAACATACCCTAAAATGGCATGGCGAAAATGGGAATACTTACATTTGCAGACATGTCCAGCAGCATGAACATTCCACAGTCCAGTTTTCCACGGGTCATCATCATTGGTGGCGGTTTTGGAGGCATAGCATTAGCCAAAAAATTGAGCAAAAAGGAGGCCCAAGTGGTCTTGTTGGACAAGCACAACTACCACAATTTCCAACCACTGCTCTATCAGGTGTCCACAGGGGGGCTCGAGCCGGACTCCATAGCCTATCCCATCCGAAAAGTATTGCAGGGGTATCCCAATTTCTATTTTCGGTTGGCCAATGTGCTGGAAATTGATACTTTGGGTAAAAGGGTGTTGACCAATATTGGGGACATCCGATACGATTATCTGGTGGTGGCCACGGGTTCCGAGACCAATTTTTTTGGGAACAAGGGCATCCAGAACATGGGTATGGCCATGAAGACCATTCCCCAATCGTTGAATTTGAGAAGCCTGATCCTTGAAAATTTTGAGCAGGCCCTCCTGACCGACGATCTCCATGAACGGGATGCGCTGATGAACTTTGTGATCGTGGGTGGTGGACCAACGGGGGTGGAACTTGCTGGTGCACTGGCGGAAATCAAAAAAGGAATCCTCCCCAAGGATTATCCCGACCTGGATACCCGAAGGGCACAGATCAACCTCATACAGAGCGGTGATAGACTGCTGCCGGCCATGAGCGAAGTGGCCTCCCGAAAGGCTGAACGTTTTTTGGAAGGTCTGGGGGTCAATGTCTGGAAAAATATCCGTGTGACCGATTATGATGGGATACGTGTCTCAACCAATACGAACACCGTCTTTGAGGCAGCCACATTGGTCTGGGCGGCAGGCGTGCAGGCCGTAGGCATAAAGGGATTGGATGCAAAGGAAATCCTCGCTAGGGGTAATCGTTTGAAAGTGAACCAATTTCACCAAGTGGAAGGATTTGGGGAGATTTTTGCCATTGGCGATGTGGCCCAAATGCAGACCGAGGAATTTCCCGAAGGACACCCCATGATGGCGCAGCCTGCCATTCAGCAAGGGCGAAGTCTTGGGGAAAATATGGTCCGGTTGATTGACGGAAAACCCATGAAACCTTTTGTGTACAGGGACAAGGGCAGCATGGCGACCGTAGGAAGGAACAAGGCCGTAGTGGACCTGCCCAGGTTCAAGTTCCAGGGCGTTTTTGCTTGGTTTGTGTGGATGTTCGTCCACCTCTACTTTTTGATTGGTTTCAGGAACAGGGTCGTGGTCTTTATCAATTGGGTCTATAACTACATCCGTTTCGATAGGGAGGCGCGATTGATCATTCGTCCCTTTAAAAAACAGAATCAAGCAGACCGTAGCAAGTTGATGCAGGATTAAACCCACTTCAAGTTTTATTTTTACTTCCGCGGATGGAACTCGTTCAAGACCTTGGTCAAATGTACGCGGTTGACGTGCATATAGACCTCCGTAGTAGTGATGCTCTCGTGTCCCAACATTTGCTGTATGGCCCTGAGATCGGCCCCGTTCTCCAATAGATGGGTGGCGAAGGAATGCCGGAACGTGTGGGGGCTGATGCTTTTCTTCAATCCGATTTTTTCAGCCAACTGTTTGATCACCGTAAAGATCATGGCCCTGGTCAACTGTTTTCCCCTTCGATTCAGAAAAACAACATCCTCATGTTCTTTTTGAATGGGCAGGTGCACCCGAATGCCATCGTGGTACAGTTGGATGTATTTGATATTGATATCGCTAATGGGCACAAAGCGCTGTTTGTTGCCCTTGCCCGTGACCTTGATAAACCCTTCGTCAAAATACAGATCGGACAGTTTCAGGTTCACCAGTTCAGAAACCCTGAGGCCACATCCATACAAAGTTTCCAAAATAGCCCTGTTACGCTCGCCTTCGGGTTTGGAGAGGTCGATGGCGGAAATAAGGTCATTGATTTCATCCACGGAAAGGGTGTCGGGCAGTTTCCGTCCAATTTTTGGGGTCTCTATCAGGTCCATCGGGTTGTCGGCCCTATAATCCTCGAAAATCAGGTAATTGAAGAACCCCTTCAGTCCGGAAATGATACGTGCCTGAGATCGGGGATTGAGATTTTTGGCCACATCATAGACAAACTGTTGGACAATTTCCTTGGAAACCTTGATTGGACTTTCGTTGATTTCGTACTCATCCAAATAGCCGACCAGTTTTTGAAGGTCCAGCACATAGTTGGTGACCGAATTCTTCGAAAGTCCCCTTTCGATCTTCAAATAATTTTGATAATCCGTTATTGCCTGTGACCAGTTCATGAACCAAAGATAGATACAAAATGCACAACCATGGCCCCATTCGTTGCATCGATCAATTGAAAAGGCACTTTGGTCAAATGGGGTGGCATTGGTAAAAATTGTTTCAATACTTTCGGAAAGATTTTTTGAACTGGCCTTCACTGTTCGATAAATCTTGATTTTTTTTATTAGGATTTTTAGTACAAACAAGTACTATATCCAAGAAGAATGCGTTTTGTTCTTGACAAAATTTTAACATATGAACAAAAAGACAGTAGTATTCGTAGTTGTGGCATTCATTGCCTTTAGTTTCACGTCCATGGCCCAGTATGTGGACAGGAGCAGTTTCAAAGCAGGTGTCCATGCAGCCCTCCCCGTGGGTGATGCTTCAGAGTTTTCCAGTTTTGCCCTTGGCCTCGATCTGGCCTACCATTGGGGGGTATCGGAATTGATTGATGCTGGCTTGGCCTCAGGTTTTATCCATGCGTTTGGTAGCGAGGTTGACATCACCGAAGGACCGATTACCGTTTCGGGGGATTTTGGTGATATTCAGTTCTTGCCTGTGGCAGCGGCTTTGCGAATTTACCCAACGTATGATTTTAAACTGGGTGCAGATGTAGGATATGCAGTGGGTATAAATGAGGGCAATGAAGGAGGACTTTACATTCGGCCCTCCATCGGCTACAACATCACTGGCAATACCGAGCTCAATGTGTCGTACATCAACGTTAGCAATGATGGAAATTTCTCCATGGTCGCATTGGGAGTTCTGTTCTTGTTCTAGATAATGAAAAACAACTGTTCATAGCCCCAACAAGCAGTTGAAAACCATGAATATTAACCAATTTAACACAAAAAAAATGAAAAAATTACTGTTTGCTTTTGGTGTGGTAGTGCTATGTTCAACGACCATAAAGGCCCAGACCAATTACAAGGCCGCTTTGGGCCTTGGGATCGATCTTTATGACAATGCCACCTTTTTTGGGGCGACGGGGAAGTATTTCTTCTCTGATAACCATGTGGGGCAGGCCGATCTGGGTTTTGAGGACAATGCCACCATTGCCACTTTTCTGTATTCCTTCCACAAGGAGTTTGTGGGCGCGAAGGGGCTGCGTTGGTATGCCGGTGTGGGCCCCAGCATTATCTTTTTGAAGTACACTGACAATATTTTTGCGCTCCGTCCCCATGTGGGCATGGATTTTAAAGTGGATGGTGTGCCCTTTGTGGTTAACTTTGATTGGAGACCCTCTGTGGTACTCAGCGAAGTGGGTGAAAATGAAGTCGGTGCATTCGGTTTTGGACTTCAGTTTGCCTTTAATTAAGACTGGGACAAGATTTTCAGGAAAGAAAAGGACAGAATGTGTTGAGCGGGGATCAAATCCCCGCTTTTTTTATGGTTGATAGAAATGAGGGGGAGATGTTAAGGATTATTGATAATTTTTTGGGAAATGTTGCACAAAGTTCAAACTTTTGAACGGTTGCAATATAGCGTTTGGACTAAAATTAATCATGCATTCAAAGATGGGTTGTAAAAAAAAGCCGTTATATTTGATTACCCAAAACAACTGACATCATTCAAAAAAGTAAGTCCGTTCCGTCAATTGGTTTTGAAGAACGGTTTTTGATTAATTATGAATTGTAACCTTTAAATTAAACTGTTAAAAATGAAAAAGTTATTGTTTGCTTTTGTAGTACTTGTTTCTGGAACGGCTATGGCCCAGACCAGTTATACTGGCGCTGTGGGTCTGGGAATCGACCTATACGATTCGGCCACATTTGTTGGCCCAAGTGGTAAATATTTCTTTTCAGAGAACCATGTCGGTCAGGCCGATTTGGGCTTTGAGGACAATGCAACCATGATTACGGTGCTTTATTCCTATCACAAGGAATTCAATGGCGCTCCAGGTCTGCGTTGGTATGCCGGTATAGGACCAAGTATCATCCTGATTGATGACTTTGACAATATTTTTTCGCTGCGTCCACATGCTGGATTGGATTTCAAAATTGATGGCGTTCCGATCGTATTGAACTTTGACTGGAGACCATCCGTTGTTCTGAGCGATGCTGGAGATGGCGAAGCTGGGGCCTTTGGCTTTGGAATACGCTATGCCTTCAATTAAGAAAGAGCAGTGACCATAGACTTTAGGGCGGGATATTCCCGCCCTTTTCTTTTTGTTGTATTTTTAGCGACATGAAACTGATCATCATCAATGGCCCCAACCTCAACCTCTTGGGCAAACGGGAACCTGAAGTGTACGGGAGTACCACTTTTGAAGACTATTTTAAACAGTTACAGCAGCAATTTCCACAAGTGGAACTGGAATATTTCCAATCCAATATAGAAGGGGAAATCATCGGTAAAATCCAGGAAGCGGGTTTTGACTATGATGGCATCATCTTGAATGCCGCCGCCTACACCCACACTTCGGTGGGCATCGGGGACGCCGTGAAAGCAATAAAGACCCCCGTGGTTGAGGTCCATATCTCCAATACGCACAAACGAGAGGAATACAGGCATGTCTCGTACATATCGCCCGGGGCAAAAGGAGTGATTTTGGGATTTGGCCTGCAGAGTTATGATCTGGCCATCCAGAGTTTTTTAGGCTAGGTCCTTCAAATACCTTTTATCGGCATAGAAAGTTCCAAACGGAAGTAGGGATGCCACAAACAATACTATATACCGTTTGATGCCCCACTTGCGCTCCCAACAAAAAATCAAGGCCACGACCACATAGAGGATAAACAGGATTCCGTGGGCATATCCCACAAATTTGTTGGGTTCGGGAATGTCCGCCCAATGTTTCAAGGGCATGGTCATACCAAAAAGCAACAAATAGGAAATTCCCTCTAAAATGGCGGTGGCCCTAAATAACTTCAGCATAGGGCTTTCTTATAGGTGGATCACTTCATCATAGGCATCGGCGACCGCTTCCATCACCGCCTCGCTCATGGTAGGGTGGGGGTGTACGGCTTTCAACACTTCATGTCCAGTGGTTTCCAGTTTACGTGCCACAACGGCCTCGGCAATCATGTCGGTAACGCCTGCCCCGATCATGTGGCAGCCCAACCATTCTCCATATTTGGCATCGAAAATGACTTTGACAAATCCATCGGCGCTTCCTGAAGCTTTGGCTTTTCCACTGGCGGAGAAAGGAAACTTACCTACTTTGATGTCGTATCCTTTTTCCTTGGCCTGTTTTTCGGTCAATCCTACAGAGGCTACTTCGGGAATGCAATAGGTACATCCGGGGATGTTGCCATAATCAAGGGCTTCCACGTGCATACCCGCTATTTTTTCAACACAGAGGATACCTTCGGCAGAGGCAACGTGGGCCAGGGCTTGGCCTGGGGTCACATCGCCAATGGCATAATATCCCGGAATATTGGTCTGATAGTAATCGTTCACTAGGATCTTATCGCGATCTACAGCGATGCCCACATCTTCCAGTCCGATGTTTTCGATATTGGTCTTGATCCCGACAGCGGACAAAACAATGTCGGCCTCAAGCACTTCTTCACCTTTGGAGGTCTTTACGGTAGCCTTTACGCCATCTCCCGATGTGTCCACTTTGGTGACCTCGGCCGATGTCATGATCTTGACCCCAGCTTTTTTGAAGCTACGCTCCAATTGTTTGGATACGTCCTCGTCCTCCACAGGGACAATGTTGGGCATAAATTCCACCACGGTCACTTCGGTGCCCATGGAATTGTAGAAGTAGGCAAATTCGATACCGATGGCACCACTTCCCACAACGATCATCTTTTTGGGCTGTTTGTCAAGGGACATGGCCTCCCTGTACCCGATCACTTTTTTGCCATCTTGGGGAAGGCTGGGCAATTCACGGCTTCGCGCTCCAGTGGCAATGATGATGTGGTCTGCGGAATATTCGGTGGTTCCACTATCGGATTTCACCTCGATTTTTTTGCCTTTTTTTAGTGTTCCAAAACCATTGATGACCTCGATTTTGTTCTTTTTCATCAGGAATTGGACGCCTTTGCTCATCCCGTCGGCCACCCCACGGCTTCGCTTGACCACGGCACCAAAATCGTGTCCCACGTTTTCGGCATTCAATCCGTAGTCACCGGCATGCTTCAAATATTCAAAGACCTGAGCGGATTTCAGCAGGGCCTTGGTAGGGATACATCCCCAATTGAGACAGACACCGCCCAAATTTTCCTTTTCAACAATGGCTGTTTTGAAACCCAATTGAGAGGCCCTGATAGCCGTAACATATCCACCGGGACCACTGCCCAAAACAATTATATCAAACTTGCTCATTAGATCGTGATTTTTAGTTGTTAGATTTGAAGCCGGCCTAAAAGCGGCAGGTGCAAAAGTACGGAAAACCATCCCCAAATCCCAAGTTGAAAAAAGGCAAAAATGGCTTTGTTTGTGAAATCAGCTTTTTGGGGTCCCGAACATCTTTTGGTTGAAGGCCTCGGATTTCCCTTTTGGAATGGATGGTGAGACCCAGTCAGGGCCCTTGATCATTTTACCCAACAGTACAATCTGGCCCACATGGCTTGCATAATGCGCCAATTGCCGGTTAATGGCCTCCACAACCGTGTGTTCTTGGTCCCTTATTTTGATCTTGGTCCCAAAGTTGGAAGGATCGATACATTCCAAGGCATCGAAAAGGCATTTCCAACCCTTTTCCCAATGGGCCACCATTATGACTTTTGAAGTATATGGGGCCTCAAACTCCGATTCACGGTCACGCCAGGTCTTTTCACCATCTTCGGTGAAAAAGTGGGTCCAACGGCTCAGCATGTTCCCGACCATGTGCTTTACGATCAAGGCAATGGAATTATCGGTATCACCATGCTTCCAAAGGATCTCATCATCCGTGAGTTGGTCAAAGGTCTTTTCCCCTAGGGTCTTGTACCGAAGGAACTCAAACTTCACATTGGAGAGGTAATTTTCTTGGAAATCCATGGTTTGTTTATTCAGAGGGGTCAAAATCGATACTCCCGAATTGATGCAGTACCGTAATGCTATATGATTGTGGTAAATCGGACATTAATTACCGCTTAGGCAAGGCATCTATCCTTTCAAATCCAAAATTTCTTTCTTTAGCATTGGAATATCTTTGATCAAGATGGTCCAAAGTAAAGTAGGGTCAATTGAATCGTACGCATGAACTATCATATTCCGTAACCCAACGATATGTTTTGTGTTGGAAATAGTAATATTCGGTTCCAGTTTGGTCATCTTGTTTATCGCCTCCCCAATGATCATCAAGTCACGTTCAACAGCTCTGATAGATATAAAGTTTGAACTGAAATTGTTGTAATCATGTTTATGGTGCTCAGTGATATGTTCCAATTCCAAAATAATGGATTCAATATCCAAAATATACTTCAGGGCAGCCTTATGCAGCATACAATGAAACTTTTGAATTATTGAGCTCTTCAATGAAAATGGGGTTTTTAAGGGAACTGTATGAAATCAGGTCAATGGATCTATTGAAAAGCTCTTCCAGGTCATCCAGTAATCCAAAGAAAGCTTCACCTTGCTCAAGGGGATCTAAAGATTCCTTGAACACCACCGCAAAATCTATATCACTATCATCAGTGAAAGATCCTGAAGCCGCCGAACCAAATAGATATAGTTCGGCAATAGGATGTTTCATACATACTTTGCGTACCCTTTCAATATTTGATTCGATGATTGGTATCATACTTTCAAAGATATTAAATAGAATCAAGAACGGTCAAAATTATATTAGGCAGGATCAAACCCTATGCTCACCGAATTGATGCAGTACCTCTGGCCGGTGGTTTCCCGTGGCCCATCGTTGAAGACGTGCCCCAGGTGGCTGCCGCAATTGGCACAAAGGGTCTCCGTGCGGATCATGCCATGGGAAGTGTCCCTGATGTATTCAATGGCCCCTTCCACGGCTTGGTCAAAAGAGGGCCACCCACAACCGCTCTCAAACTTGTGGTCGCTTTTAAAAAGTATTGCGTTACAGGCCTTGCAGTGGTAGTCCCCGTCCTGAAAATGTAGGTTGTACTGGCCTGTGTGTGGGCGTTCCGTACCTTTTTGGCGCAAAACATAATATTCTTCAGAGGAAAGTTGCTCTTTCCATTCTTGCTCGGTTTTCTGTACTCCGTATTTTTTTTCCATGGTTTTGTTCAAATCAATTTTCATCCGGGATAAAATCCAGTGCCGCTCCATTGATGCAGTGTCGCTTCCCAGTGGTTTTTCGGGGCCCATCGTCAAAAACATGTCCCAAGTGTCCCCCGCATGTTGCGCAGTGCTCTTCCGAACGGGCCACCCCGATCTTGTAATCCACGCTATAGGCCACATTGCCCTTGATCTCCCGGTCGAAACTGGGCCATCCCGTTCCGGAATCAAATTTATGCTCGCTTTTGAAAAGAGGAGTGCCGCAACCGGCACAGACATAGGTCCCTTTTTGTTTGTTGTCCAGCAGGTCGCTCGAAAAGGCCCGTTCAGTGGCTTCCTTTCTTAGGACTTGATATTCCATGTCCGTCAATTCGGCACGCCATTCGGCATCGGTCTTGTTCACTTTGAAAGCAGCTTCCTTTTTGGCTTCCTTTTTATTTTCTTTTTCCTGTGTACGGCCCTTGCATCCCGAAAGGACGACCAGTACAATCAATAGCAATCTTTTTCCCATGTATGCGACTTTTTAAGTTGTTAGACGTAGCAGCACTTTTTTCCTTTCAGTTTTTTTTGATGGTAAAGAATAAAAAAGTCCCACTGGAAACTCCAATGGGACTCAAGGTAAACATTTATATGAAAATCAGTTCAAGTCCAATTTCTTTACCTGATTTTCCTCGATGCCCAGAGCGGACATTACATTTTCGATGTTGGAAGTATCCATTTTGGATGCTTCGGCATATACGCTGGGCACAAAGACAATCCTGAAAATTTGGTCGTCCGTGTAATCAGTGCTCAGAGTGGAAAGGTCAAAGTTGCCATCGATGAAGAGTTCGAGGTCCACAAAGGTGTGTTCAAAAACATATTGAATGGTCCCTTCGGGCAGAAAATAGTTCTGTGGGATCTGGCTCCACAAATCGGCCATGCTGCCATCGTCCAAAGAAATGGAACCGGCATATCTGTAAACCAATACGGCATCTGCTTCAAAAACTTCGAAATCGGTGACATCGCTAAAATTGATCAGGGTGCTGAAAAGATTGGCTTCACCATCGTAGCCAAAGTTGACATTTTCGACCTCCACTACCTGGCCCTGAATGCCATCAAGTCCATCTTGGCCTGGTGCGCCGTCAAAACCGGGAGGTCCTGGAGGGCCTTCGGGTCCTTCACACGATATGATAAAAAGTACTAAAAATGCCCCTAAAAAAGTGTTGAGTCTATTCATGATTTTAGATTTTGGATTTGTCTTCGATTTTTGTTTGTCAAAGCAATAAAATCAAAAAGCGTTCCATTTTTTTAAAAAAGTGTTTTCTTTCCGATATAAGTGGTCAAAGTCGGATTCTTGGACAAAGATGCTTAATATTGTAAATGTCAAATCCTCAAGTATGTCAAAGGTAGTCCCACATAGTTTTTTTACAGAGTTCGATGTTGATCTTTTCAAGGCAGGGAAACATTTCCGTCTGTATGACAAACTGGGTTCCCACCTGACGGAAGTGGATGGGGTGAAGGGCACCTACTTTGCCGTTTGGGCGCCTTCGGCCAAAGCGGTCTTTGTGGTCGGCGATTTCAATTTCTGGACCACAGGGGAGCACGAACTCTATGTACGATGGGATGGTAGTGGTATTTGGGAAGGGTTCATTCCCGGTGTGGACAAGGGTACCAAGTACAAATACAAGATCCATTCCCACAACAATGATATCTGGACAGAGAAGGCGGACCCGTTCGCGAGGTATTGCGAGCAGCCTCCTAATACTGCCTCTTTGGTCTGGGATGCGCCCCACAAATGGCAGGACAGCAAATGGATGGACACCCGAGAGGAAAAAAATGGGTTGGACAGGCCCTATTCCGTCTATGAGGTGCACTTGGCCTCCTGGAAGAAAAAGAATGGCTGGGAATCCCTTTCCTACCTTGAAATGGCGGACCAATTGGTGGACTATGTGGATGAAATGGGCTTTACCCACGTGGAGTTCATGCCCGTTATGGAATACCCTTTTGATCCTTCTTGGGGATATCAACTCACTGGTTATTTTGCACCGACCTCCCGTTTTGGGAAACCGGAGGACTTCAAGATGTTGGTCGATAAGTTCCACCAACGGGGCATAGGGGTCATTTTGGATTGGGTACCGTCGCATTTTCCCGAAGATGCCCATGGACTTGGCTTTTTTGATGGATCGCACCTTTATGAACACCCGGACAGACGAAGGGGCTACCATCCCGATTGGAAGAGCCTCATTTTCAATTATGGCAGGAATGAGGTAAGGGCCTTTCTGATCAGCAATGCCGTGTTTTGGTTGGACCAGTACCATGTGGACGGACTTCGAGTAGATGCCGTGGCATCCATGCTCTACCTGGACTATTCCCGGGAAGATGGTGAATGGGAGCCCAATATGTATGGCAACAACGAAAACTTGGAGGCCATGTCCTTCCTTCGGGAGATGAACCAAGAGGTCTACGCAAGTTTTAAGGGCGTCCAGACCATTGCCGAGGAATCCACGGCCTTTTCTGGCGTGACCAAGCCCGTGCACTATGGCGGACTGGGTTTTGGTATGAAATGGATGATGGGCTGGATGCACGATACCTTGGAATTTTTCAAAAAGGAACCGATCCACCGATCGTACGACCTCAATATGATCACCTTCAGTATGACCTATGCCTTTACGGAAAACTTCATGTTGCCGTTCTCCCATGACGAGGTGGTCTATGGAAAAAAATCCCTCTTGTACCGGATGCCCGGGGACGAATGGCAGCGTTTTGCCAATCTGAGGCTGCTGTTCGGGTACATGTTTACACACCCTGGGGGCAATTTGTTGTTCATGGGAGGGGAATTTGGGCAATCATCCGAGTGGAATTTTCAGGAAAGTCTGGATTGGCACCTCACGCAATACGATTTTCACGCAGGTATCCAAGAAGTTATCAAGGATCTGAACAAACTGTACAGGACCAGTCCGGCCCTATACGAAAAGCAGTTCAGTCCCGATGGTTTCCAATGGATCGAGTACAACGACAGGGAAAATTCAGTCGTCACCTATATCAGAAAAGGGAATGACCCCAAGCAAGACCTGATCGTGGCCTGTAACTTTACCCCGGTGCCCCGCGAAGACTACAGGGTAGGGGTGCCGAAGCATACACAGCTCAAGTTGGTCTTCAATAGTGACGACAGCAAATATTCGGGTAGTGGCATGGGCAAAAAGACCCTCAAGCCATCAAAAACAGCCTGGAACGGACATGAGCAATCGGTTGTGATGACATTGCCGCCCTTGTCAGTGGTCGTTTATAAATAGCGGCCAAACTATAACGATATAGTGGGTTTATGTTCAAAACATCGTTTTAATTATTCGGCCCAATGTGTTTCTTTTGTGGGCAACAATTTGATCAGTAATGATAACCAATACGGAAATAGAGAAAAGGGGCAACCAATACCCCGACCATATAGTCGATTTCAAACAAGAAGGAGACAAGATTTATTTTACCACACATAACGGGGTCATTCTTCAGGTGACCATACTGCGCGACAGTGTCGTTCGCTTCAGATATGCCACGGAATATGTGTTTGAGCCGGACTTCTCCTATGCCATCAGCGATGGGGTGAATTTAGGGTACAATGAGCTTACGGTAAAGGAAGAGATCCCTGAGTTTGTGATCACCACTTCCAAAATCAAGATCTATGTCAACAAAACGGACCTAAAGGTCCAGATTGTGGACCTGGAAGATGTGATCCTATGCGAGGATGAGCTAGGTTTCCACTGGGAAGAGAACTTCGATTATGGTGGCAACATCGTGAAGATGAGTAAGATATGCCATTCCGGGGAAAGTTATTACGGAATGGGGGACAAAGCCTCGCATACCAACCTCAAGGGAAAAAGGGTGAACAATTGGGTCACGGACTCCTATGCCTATGGCAAGGACCAGGAACCCCTCTACAAGTCCATTCCTTTTTATATAGGGCTCAAAGAGAGCGTGGCCTACGGTATTTTCTTTGATAACTCCTTCAGTACCTATTTTGATTTCGCGAACGAGAAAAGGAACGTCACCAGTTTTTGGGCCGATGGAGGGGAAATGAACTACTACTTTTTCTACGGACCCAAAATGGGCCAAGTGGTGGAAGCCTATACCGACCTTACCGGGGTCCCCGAGCTGCCCCCTTTGTGGGCCTTGGGGTTCCATCAATCCAAATGGAGCTACTACCCGGAACGCAAGGTGAAAAAAATAGCATCGACCTTCAGAAAGCTCAACATTCCCTGTGATGCCATTTACCTGGACATCGATTACATGGAAGGTTTCAGATGCTTTACCTGGAACAACCGTTATTTTCCAAACCCCAAGAAAATGATCGAGGAAATGGAGGAGGACGGTTTCAAGGTCATAACCATGATCGACCCCGGAATCAAGATAGACAGGGACTATTGGGTGTACCAACAGGCCATGGACAATGAATTTTTCTGCCGAAGGGCCGATGGTCCCCACTTCAAGGGGAAAGTATGGCCGGGAGAGTGCAAGTTCCCTGACTTTACCGACCCGGAAGTACGCGAATGGTGGGCAGGTCTATACAAGGAAATGATCGCTGAAATGGGCGTGAGGGGCGTCTGGAACGACATGAACGAGCCAGCTGTCATGGAGGTGCCATCCAAAACGGCCAACCTCGATGTTCGCCACGATTATGACGGACATCCCTGTAGCCACAGAAAGGCACATAATGTCTATGGTATGCAAATGGTGAGGGCCACTTATGAAGGGGTGAAAAAATTCACGTTCCCGTTGAGGCCTTTTGTGCTTACCCGTGCCGCGTATTCGGGTACGCAGCGGTATTCTGCCACATGGACAGGTGACAATGTGGCCACATGGGAACACCTTTGGATCGCCAATGTGCAGATGCAGCGCATGTGCATGAGCGGATATTCCTTTGTAGGGTCCGATATTGGCGGGTTTGCCGAGCAGCCCAATGGCGAACTATTCGCCAGATGGATACAATTGGCCATTTTCCACCCATTTTGCAGGGTGCATTCCAGCGGGGACCATGGAGATCAAGAACCATGGTCGTTCGGCGAAGAGATCACCGATATTGTCAGGAAATTCATAGAGATGCGCTACCAGTTGTTGCCCTATCTCTATACCATGTTCTACAAATACATCAAAGATGGGATACCCATGCTGCAATCCTTGGTGTTCTATGATCAAGAGGATTCCCAGACCCACTTTAGGACCGATGAGTTCCTTTTTGGGGAACAAATGTTGGTCTGCCCTGTCCAAGAACCGAATGCCCAAGGTAGGAGAATGTATTTCCCAAGGGGCAACTGGTACAACTATTGGACCGATGAGGTGATTGCAGGAGGACTCGAAAGATGGGTGCCCGCAGAGATCCATAGGATTCCCCTCTATGTAAAGGAAGGGGCCATAATCCCGAAATATCCCGTACAGCAATATGTGGGGGAGAAAGAGATCACGGAGCTGTTCTTGGATGTCTATTACAAGGAAGGTACGGAAAATTCAATCGTATATGAGGACCAACAGGATGGCTACGACTACAAAAAAGGACGTTTTAGCCTGCGTAGGTTCAGGTTGAGGGGCAAGGAGAACGAACTCATCATCCAGCAATTCAAGGACGGTAATTTTATTACGTCCTATGAAAAATTCAAACTGACACTGCACGGTCTTCCATTTACCATCGGCACGGTGGAAGTGGACAATGAGGAAGTGGACCTGAATGACATCAAGTTGAACGGGAACAATTCCATTGAAGTGAGCAAGGATTTCACGGAACTTCACATTATCGGAAAATAATTTTTTGTAATTTACCTAAGACTAAACACTGATACTGTTATGAAAAGATTGATTCTCACGGCCGCTGTTTTTCTGATGGTCGCTTCTTGTAAGACCAATCCGTTTACAGGGAAGAGCACGTTGAACTTTTATCCCAATAGCCAAATGTTCCCGATGGCCTTTGCTCAGTATGATCAATTTTTGGAAGAGAACAAGGTGGTCAAGGGCACTTCGGACGCCCAGATGATCACCAAGGTGGGGCAACGCATCGCCTCCGCCGCCGAACGCTGGTTGGACGCCAATGGGTATCCTGGCTATCTCAAGGATTATCAATGGGAATATAACCTGGTACAGGACGAAACTGTGAACGCTTGGTGCATGCCAGGTGGAAAGATTGTGTTTTACACCGGGATCCTACCGATTACCCAGAACGAGACCGGAGTGGCAGTGGTCATGGGCCACGAAGTTGCCCACGCCCTTGCCGACCATGGGGCCCAGCGAATGAGTGCTGGCATGGTCCAGCAGATCGGTGCCGTGGCGGGTAACGTTGCCATTCAAGATCCAGAAAAAAGGAACATGTTCAATACTGCCTATGGGCTTGGTTCCCAAGTAGGGGTCATGTTGCCCTTTAGCCGTGGCCACGAAAGCGAGGCGGACCGCATCGGCTTGCAGATCATGGCCATAGCAGGCTATAATCCGGACGAAGCGGCCAAACTATGGCAGCGTATGAAGGCCAACTCTGGAGGACAAGCGCCACCCGAATTTTTGAGCACGCACCCATCCAACGATACCAGGATCAGCAACCTGACCGCTTGGGCGCCCGCTGCAAAGCAGGAAGCACGAAAGTTTGGGGTGACCTCATTCAAATAAATTGAGATCAAACAACAACAAGCTATGTCATTTCGACCTAATGGACATCTTATCCTTTGGATAACCAATGTTCACTAAGTTTGAAATGACATTTATTTTTTACGAGAGTTTATGGAACAGGTACTGGCATTGAAGGGAAGCAAAAAACTGTTGAATGCCTGGGCGTTTTACGATTGGGCCAACTCGGTGTACAGTTTGGTGATATCCTCCGCCGTTTTCCCACTTTTTTATGGATTGCTGTTCCGCACGGCCGGGATAGAAAAGGTCACCATCTTCGGCGGGGAGATTGCCCGGGCGCCATTGATCAGCTACGTTACCTCATTGGCCTTTGTGTTCATCGCCATCGTCACCCCATTAATTTCAGGTATTGCGGACTATATGGGGAACAAGAGAATGTTCCTTAAGTTTTTTTGCTATTTGGGTGCGCTTTCCTGTATTGGGCTGTACTGGTTTTCCTTGGAGAACATCTTTTTTGGGCTGGTGTGCTATTTCTTTGGCCTAGTGGGGTTTTGGGTCAGTTTCGCCATCAACAATTCGTATTTGCCGGACATTGCCTACCCGGAGCAGCAGGATCGTATCAGTGCGAAGGGATTTTCTTTGGGATACATCGGGAGTGTGATATTGCTGGTCTTCAATCTGATTATGGTGATGAAACCGGGCCTTTTTGGTATCACGGACAGTGGCGGAGAGATTGCCGAGCTCAAGGCCATGAAATATTCCTTCATTTCGGTTGGGATTTGGTGGATCGTTTTCAGCCAATATACATTTGCCCACTTGCCCAAAGGATACAAAAGGGAAGGGGAGCGGCAGCACATCATCCTCAATGGGTTCAGGGAACTGAAGAGTGTTTGGCATCAATTGGGAGAAAATACACGCCTGAAACGCTACTTGGGAGCCTTTTTCGTATACAGCATGGGGGTACAGACCATTATGCTCATCGCCACCTATTTTGGGGAAGAGGAAATCAGTTGGGGAACGGATAACGAACGGACCACCGGACTTATTACCAGCATTTTGGTGATTCAACTGGTGGCCATTTTCGGGGCAACGGCCACCGCTTGGGCTTCCAAGGCATACGGAAACATCAAGACACTGATGGTCATCAACATGGTATGGATGTTGCTATGCGTGTATGCCTATTTCTTGCAGACTCCCATGGATTTTTACATCGCTGCCGGTCTGGTAGGGATTGTTATGGGAGGTATCCAGGCACTTTCCCGCTCCACCTATTCCAAGTTTTTGCCGGAGACCACGGACACTACATCGTTTTTCAGCTTTTATGACGTGGCCGAAAAAATAGGCATCATCATCGGCACCTTCTTGTATGGCATAGTGGCCCAACTTACGGGGAGCATGCGCAACAGCACCATTTTTTTGGGACTTTTCTTCTTGGTAGGCATTCTTTTGTTGATGCGGGTGAAAAACAAGGATTGAATAAATATAGGATGGTCTTAAACATCGATTATATTCCTATTTTAGAGGTATGGTGATGTCTTTTATGTTTCTATGGACAAGATGTAGCTCAATTATATTAAAATTACTGGTCAAAATCACTATATTTTGAGCTTAATTCAGTATTATTATGAGCTCGAAAATATCATTATGATTACCAAAAGAGACCAACAAATCATTGATTTTATCAAGAAAAATGCAGGAAGCTCTTCCAAGGATATTTTTGAAAACTCATCTTTATCTGTTAGTTACGCTACTTTAAAGCGGGCTTTGACAAAGCTGATTTCGAATAATTATGTGGTTTCAGAGGGGCAAGGCAAAGGAACTAAATATTTTCTTTCGCCATCTTACGAACTTATTCGACCCATAAACATTGACGAGTACTACGAAAAAGAAATCGATGAAAGGCGAATTAAGGAAACTTTCAATTTTGGGTTGGTCAATGAAATTTTGAACAAGAACAGCGTATTCACGGATAATGAGTTGGCCGGACTAGATCTGCTCCAAAAAGAATACGAATCCAATATCAAAGACCTAAATCCATCCGATTACCAAAAAGAGTTGGAGAGACTTGCCATTGACCTGAGTTGGAAATCCTCTCAAATTGAGGGAAACACCTATTCGCTATTGGAAACAGAGCGGTTATTAAAGGAAAAACAAACAGCTTCGGGAAAAACAAAGGAAGAAGCTGTAATGCTCTTAAATCACAAAGACGCACTTGATTTCATCATTGAGAACAAGGATTATTTAAATCCATTGACCGTATCAAAAATAGAGGACATCCACAATATCCTGACCAAAGAACTTGGAGTTGAAAGGAATTTAAGAAAAAGACGTGTCGGTATTTCGGGTACAAATTACAAACCACTTGACAACGAATTTCAGATATTGGACGCTCTTGAAGGTGCTTGCGATGTAATCAACAACAAGAAAAGCATCTTTGAAAAGGCCTTACTGGCTCTGGTCTTGATTTCATATATCCAGCCATTTATGGATGGGAACAAAAGAACAGCAAGGATTGTAAGCAATGCCATTTTGATAAACTACGACTACTGCCCATTATCATTCCGAACAGTAGATTCAATAGATTACAAAAAGGCGATGTTGTTATTTTACGAACAGAATAATATTTCTAACCTTAAAGACATTTTTATCGAACAATTTGAATTTGCCGTTAGAACATATTTTTAAAAAAAGAACTACCACTCCGTGTATCATTAATTGCTGTAATCCGATCAAAAGCACATTTTCAATAATCTTCCTATCCTGCAAACGGACAAAGTCCGTACTTTGAAGTCCATAACTGATCATAACCTAGACGATTCCAAAAACTCAAACCAACAACATAAAAAAATGCCCCGGAATTCCAGAGCATTTTTCGTTTTTTGATTGGTGATAAATTTCTGTTATCCTCTGGAAATATCCCCTGAGCCTGATGATTTTGAATTGATTTTTTTAGGATTTCCGCGGTAATGGATGTCTCCCGATCCAGAAACCTTCGCATCGATGGACTGGTTGGCCGTCACCTTGATGTCCGCCGATCCGGAAACGGTGGCTTTCACAAATTCCGCTTCCAGTTCATACGCCTTGATGTCCCCGGAACCGGATACCATTACATCGAAATCCGTGGTTCGTCCCGATAAATTGATGTCTCCCGACCCGGAAAGCGAAGCCTCCACTTCTTTGGCTTGTACGGACAGGCTGATGTCGCCAGACCCGGCAATCCGAGTGCTGAAACTCTCAGCTTCGATAGTGGTCTTGCCCACGATGTCACCAGAACCTGACAGGCTCACGGAACTGATGGATTCGACTGGAACGGTAATCAGGATCCCTGAATTCCAGTTGGAGGGCCTTAGTTCCAGCCCTTTTTCGGTCTTGATGACCAAAACGCCGTCCTTGACCTCGGTTATGATATGCTCCAAAAGGTTGGATTCCCCTCTCAGCGTGATTCCCCCTTCATTGCCTGCCACGAGGTCCACATCGAACCAACCTGCGAGTGACACACCGTCATAGTCTCCAACGGAGCGTTCGATGGTGACCACATTGCCGTCCCCCTTTACTTTTCTTCCCCATTGGGCATTGGTGATGGCCATTGTGCTTAGTACCAGTGCGAGCGTGATGATTTTTTTCATGATCTTGTGTTTAAAATGGTTTTCTGATTTGATGTTTTAGTTTTGATAAAATGTAATGCCTCCATAATCGCTGGTGATGCTCACTAGGTTGCCGGAGTTTTCCCTACCGTAGTACCCTTTGTAATACTTCTCCGTTGATTTTTCCTTGCTGATATGGATCTCGAAATCATCCTTTCCGCTCACGCCGGCATATTCAGTGGTGATCTCAAAGTCAAAGTAATACTCCGGATGGTATCCTATTTTGATGCCGGTATAATCTGTCCGTATCTGGATATCGCCCGCATCCGGTGCCATTTGGTCAATTTTTAAGGAACCGTAGTCGCCGGAGATGCCCACATTGCCATGAACGGTGCCCAGTTTTATCCCGATATAGTCCCCGTTGCCGTTCACGTTCTTGATGTTTTTTGCCTCAAGGGATCCATAGTCGCAGGAATACTCCAGATTGTCCATTTCTTCGATGACGGCATTGGTATAATCGGCCTTGATGATCAGGTTGCCCGCTTTTCCGATGGTGAACCCGGAATAATCCGCCACGATCTCTGCACTGTTGATGTAGTCGAAGGTGGACCGTGATGTATAATCGAACCGGAGTTCATTGTTACGGCCGCGGAGTTCGCCCACATCTATTTTGCCATAGTCGCACTTGATCTTGGCGTGCCCATCAATGCGGTCCAGAAAAATGCTGCCATAGTCGTTGCTCAGGCTCACATTGTTCTTCACGGGCAGCTTTATGGTGTAGTTCACCTGTACGCTCACGCTGTTGCGCTTGCCCCAGCTCCATCCCCAGTTGTTGTTCCTATCGCCAAAGAGGGTCCTGGCAGAAACCATACTGGAACTGTTCTCGAAATCCACGTTGATTTCGTCCAATCTTTCCTGTACCCGTTCTTCATTGTTTCCGTTGGTCTTGATCTGGACCTCTATCACCACCCGGTTTTCGTTCCAAGAGGTAATGTTGAGGTTGCCATAGCTGTTATCGACCTTGAAAAGTGCATCGGCATTGACGTTGAATTCTTTTTTAATGGTCTTTTCCTTGGTGTACCTGCCGTTCAAGTTGTCATTGTCCACATGGGCGCTTATGGCCAGGGGAATCAAAGCCAAGGTGAAAAGAATCTTTTTAAATGGTAAAGCTTTCATCATTTTGTGATTTTAAATTCTTGATATTTTCTATTTGGCTCAAAACTTCTCTTAAAAGGTCAATGCGGGTCTGGAAATTGATGATCATGGCATTCATGATGATCTTGCTGTCCCCACCGTTGACCAAATCTTGTTCCAGCACTCGGTAATCTTTTTGCAACCGTTGCAACTGGGACAAAGTATCATCGACCAACTGTGCCGTCTCGGGCGATTTCTCGTCCTTCAACTGCTGCACCTGTTGTTCTATAAGGTTGGCAAAGTAAAACTCCGTCTGTCCTACCTCGGGAGCGATCTCTACCACCTGTTGTTTGATGCTGGGCGTTGGTCCGAAGGCCTGATATCCCAATACGGCCACCACTGCCACGGAGGCGGCGATGGACAGGGGCTTCCACCATGAGGTTTTCTTCCTGCGGATGGAAACCGTGCCCTGGGTCTGGTTCAGTTTTTCCAAAAACCGTTCTTGGTGCCCACTTTGCGGTTCCTCCATGTCAAACTCTCCTTGGAGCCGCTCAAACAAATTATCTAAACTATCCTTGCTCATCTTCTACATATTTACGGTCAACTTCTTTCTCAAACTTTCTTTGGCCCTTGAGATCGTGGTCCTACAATTAGCATAGCTAATGTTCATTATTTCACTGATTTCTTCATAATCGTACCCCTCAATTAAATGTAAGGTCAAAGAAACTCTGTAATTGTCTTTCAAACTTTTCATGGTTTCCATCACTTTTTGAGCCTTCAGTTCAGTATAACCATTCTGGTCTGAAGCAACTCCATCATTATCTTCGACCTTGTACATTATATCATCCAAATCCGCAGTCCTGTTCTTTTGCTGCTTTTTGTAATGATAGATGCTGTTGTTGATCACGATCCGCTTCAGCCATGCCCCAAAGGTGACGTCTCCTTTGAAAGTATGCATCTTTGTGAATGCGCTCAGGAACGATTCCTGCATCACATCCTCTGCCTCGGCGGGATCTTTTACAATCCTATAGGCTGTGTTGTACATGGCCTTATAGTAGCGATTGTAGATCTCCATTTGTGCACTTTGCTTTCCCTGCATGCACGATTGGAGCAGTGCATCAATATGTTCATTTAGGTGGCTCAAAAAATGAATGGTTTGTCTTATAGATTAGGGAATTTACCAATTGTTACACTTTTTTCTTAAAATTTATTTTTCAATGGCACAGGAATTGCCCTTAAGGAGTGGACGACAAGCCTTGTGTTTTTGATAGACATTGATTATGAATTGGTTACAAGTGCTTGCCGAAAGAATAAAAAAGTATTTTTTTTGTCGATTATGACAAAATGACCGAAAAGAGGAAATGGGAGAGATGAAAATATCAAGATTTGACAATATTGACCTTCAGGGACTGGATGAGGATGCGGAGTTGATTCCACTGCTCACCCCTGAGGATGAAGAACAAATGAATAAGGAGGAACTGCCGGACATTTTGCCCGTGCTTCCCCTGCGAAATACCGTATTGTTCCCAGGAGTGGTGATTCCGATCACTGCGGGAAGGGACAAATCCATCAACCTGATCAAGGATGCCAACAATGGCACCAAAACGATAGGTGTGGTGTCCCAAAAGGACGAACAGACCGAGAATCCCGGGGTAAACGATATCAACACCTTGGGTACTGTGGCCCGCATCCTAAGGGTGCTCCAAATGCCGGATGGCAACACCACCGTCATCATCCAAGGAAAAAAGAGGTTCCAGATAGAGAGTATTGTAAGCGAAAAACCTTATTTGACCGCCAAGGTGAAGGAGGCCGAAGAAATACGTCCCGATGAGAAGAGCAAGGAATTCGAGGCCATCATCGATTCCATCAAGGAACTGGCCTTTAGGATCATCAAGGACAACCCGAACATTCCCAGTGAGGCCACCTTTGCCATCAAGAACATCCAGAGCAATTCGTTCCTGATCAACTTTGTGTCCTCCAACCTGAACCTGAGCGTTGCGGAGAAGCAGCAGTTGTTGGAAATCCCGAACCTTCAGGATAGGGCCCTGGCCACCTTGAAGTACATGAACATGGAGCTTCAAAAACTGGAACTGCGCAACGATATCCAGAGCAAGGTGCGTAGCGATATGGATCAGCAGCAACGAGAGTACTTCCTGCACCAGCAGATGAAGACCATCCAAGAGGAACTGGGTGGCCTGTCCTATGAGGAAGAGGTGGAGGAAATGCGTGCAAAGGCCAAAAAGAAAAAATGGAACAAGAACGTCGAGGAGCATTTTGAAAAGGAACTGGCCAAAATGCAGCGCATGAACCCCCAAGTGGCGGAATATTCCATTCAGCGGAACTATCTGGACCTGATACTCGACCTGCCCTGGAACGAATTTTCCAAGGACAAGTTCGACCTGAAACGGGCACAGCAGATCTTGGACAGGGATCATTATGGTCTGGAAGATGTGAAACGACGTATCATAGAATATCTCGCCGTGTTGAAACTGCGAAACGATATGAAATCGCCCATTCTTTGTCTGTATGGACCTCCCGGAGTAGGTAAGACCTCTTTGGGCAAGTCCGTGGCCGAAGCTTTGGGCAGGGAATATGTGCGGATGTCCTTGGGAGGGCTTCGCGATGAGGCCGAGATTCGTGGGCACCGAAAGACCTATATCGGGGCTATGCCGGGGCGTATTATCCAAAGTTTGAAGAAAGCAGGGACTTCCAACCCAGTCTTCATCTTGGATGAGATCGATAAACTGTCGAACAGCCATCAAGGTGATCCCTCTTCTGCCATGTTGGAGGTGTTGGACCCAGAACAGAATGCGGAGTTCCATGACAATTTCCTCGAAATGGGCTACGACCTTTCCAAAGTGATGTTCATTGCCACGGCTAATAACCTGTCCACCATACAGCCTGCATTGCTGGACCGTATGGAGATCATCAATGTGACGGGATACACCATAGAGGAAAAGGTGGAGATTGCGAAACGGCACCTGTTGCCCAAGCAGTTGAAGGAGCACGGACTTTCTGCCAAGGACCTGAAGATTGGCAAACACCAATTGGAGAAGATTGTGGAGGGCTACACCCGCGAGTCCGGGGTGCGTAACCTGGAGAAACAATTGGCCAAAATGGTGCGCTATGCCGCAAAATCCATCGCCATAGAGGAGGAGTACAGCGTGAAAGTATCCGATGCGGATGTGGAAAAGGTTTTGGGACCTGCCCGATTGGAGCGCGACAAGTATGAGAACAATGAAGTGGCCGGTGTGGTCACGGGCTTGGCCTGGACCAGTGTGGGTGGTGATATTTTGTTCATTGAGTCCATTCTTTCCAAAGGAAAGGGGATGCTGAACATTACAGGGAATTTAGGTAAAGTGATGAAGGAATCCGCTACCATTGCCATGGAATACATCAAGTCCAACGCGGATACCTTTGGTATAGACTCCGACGTGTTCGATAAATATAATGTGCACATCCATGTGCCCGAGGGCGCCACACCCAAGGACGGACCCAGTGCAGGGATCACGATGTTGACTTCCTTGGTGTCGCTCTTTACCCAACGCAAGGTGAAAAAGAGCATTGCCATGACGGGTGAGATTACACTTCGTGGTAAAGTATTGCCCGTTGGTGGAATCAAGGAAAAAATCTTGGCCGCAAAACGGGCCAGGATCAACGAAATCATCCTGTGCAAGGACAACAGAAAGGACATAGAGGAAATCAAGGAAGAATATCTGAAAGGGCTCACCTTCCATTATGTGACGGATATGAGCGAGGTCATCGACATTGCCATTACCGGACAAAAGGTGAAAAATGCCAAGACCCTATAATCCAGTTCTAGAAATCAGATTTTTTTAAAGGAATTGTCCCCTTGAGGGGACTTTAGGGGTGTTATCCCTATTTTTGTTCCGATGAAAAAAATAACCATTGCCATTGACGGACATTCGTCCACGGGAAAGAGCACCATTGCCAAACGTTTGGCAAAGACCCTTGGCTATATTTATGTGGACACCGGGGCCATGTACAGGGCCGTTTCCCTTTATGCGCTGAACCATGAATTGATTGATGCGGAAGGGGAAATCGATGTGCCTGCATTGGTACAAAAACTACCACAACTAAAGCTCAAGTTTGTCCCCAATCCTGATTTAGGGATTTCGGAAATGCACCTGAACGGCGAAAATGTGGAAAGGGAAATCCGATCCATGAAAGTCTCAGGATATGTCAGCAAAGTCGCAGCCATCAAGGAAGTGCGCGAAATGCTCGTCGGGATTCAACAGGAGATGGGCAAGGACAAGGGCATTGTGATGGACGGAAGGGACATTGGTACCGTTGTTTTCCCAGATGCGGAGCTCAAATTGTTCATGACGGCATCCCCCGAGACCCGGGCAACACGGCGTTATAAGGAACTGTTTGGACAAAGGGGAGGAGGTCACCTATGAAGAAGTGCTCAAAAATGTGCAGGAGCGTGACCGGATTGACTCTACCCGCACCATTTCTCCCTTAAAAAAGGCCAAGGATGCCATTGAGTTCGACAATGGCGACATGGGATTGGAAGAGCAGTTTGAACGTATTTACGACTTTTCCCAACGGGTGATTGCGAAGCAGGGATAAGACTGGCATTGTTTACATAGCTTTAAAAAACTTCAGGTATTACAACAGTATAGTAGCAAACACCGTCAAGCGGAATACGGCAATTATACTTCTCATACCATTCCATTCAATTTTTGAATTTCGTGAACTTTTTCTAAATCATTCAGCTTGTGCTATCCATTCAGCGGCCACATTTGCTTTGCTTCTAAGTATATAATTCAACTGGGCCACATGATGCTGGACATGCCTGAAATTGTAGAACAGGATTTCAAGTAAGGAATAGTCTTCCACAATCGATGGACAAAGTCCATGCAACCCAATTTCTGACTTTTTTATCCATTGTGCCATTAAATCTTTATCCGCATGTGGACCGATCAAACCCTCACATTTTTTTCGTGCGAGGCTGATATGGGATAGGACCTCTTCTTTGCTGTAATGTCTATTTGGAAATACATCATCTATGGCCTCCGAAGGAAGTTCATGCTCAGGTAGGAGGGTGTAGGGTAATTTGGGTTCAAATGCCTTTACGGGATAGGATAGGTAGTAGTCAAGAAATATGACCGTGTGATACGACATATAAAAGAATTTGTCCTTCTTCCTCCATAAGGCATCGGGACATGATTCAATGACATTATGGAGCATATCGATGGTTGCCGCGAAATTTTTCCATAAACATTCCTTGAACGTGTTTTCCATAACTGATTGCAATTGTTCCGATCTAAATTAGGTGTTTTGGAAATGGCAACATAAGTACACTTACTGAAATTAAACTGTTCTGGGAAATTCTTTTCTTCATGGGAAAGTCCCGATAAACTATCGAGTGGGTTATGCCCAACTTATTTTTTTCGTTTGTAATGCAGTTGTACCAATCCCGTCTCAAATGTTTTTACCTTCACAAATTCAAGGAGTTGCTCAGGCCGTCCGTCTTTGAACAATCTTGTTCCCATCCCTAACAGAACAGGAACGACCGAGATAATAAACCCATCAACCAACTTATTTTTCAAGAGCTCATTGATCACTTCTGCACCACCATCGCAATATATGTTTTTCCCGTTTTCAGATTTGAGTTGCCCTACCAGATCGGTCAAGTTTCCGGTGTAAAAAGTTGTCCTTCCCACACTTGGTCTTGGGGTTCTTGTGATCACATATACGTCCCTTTGTCCATTGTCGTAGAAGGATGGGCCAATTTCCCTCAGGACATAATCATAGGTCTTTCTGCCGATGATCAAAGTGTCAATGGTATCCGTAAATGCTGCATAACCATAATCCTCGCCCTCTTTTTCCACGAGTTTTAAGAAACTGAGGTCGTCATTGGGTTTTGCAATGTATCCATCCAAACTTGTGGCAATAAAAAGTGAAATTTTTCGCATCGGTTTTACAATTTAATGTTTTGGCAAAACTAGCTTTGGACTTTCTTTTGCGCTTTGTATAAATGCGACATTTTAAAGTTGCGATGGCGAAAGCCCCGTATTTCGTTTGATTTCGTGGGTGAGATGCGAATGGTCATAATACCCACACTCAAATGCGATATCCAACAAACTGCGATTCTCATTTGGGTTTTTAATGATGTTCAGCGCTTTTTGAAAACGTATAATGTTTGCATATTCTTTTGGTGAAATTCCTATGTGCGATTTAAACTTTCGTTCCAACTGCCGCACGGTTATATGATTTCGTTTTGAAAGCTCTGAAATACTCAATTTTCCGTGGGAAGAATGTATATCGCTGATGATGGATTGTAGTGGGTTCTGTTTGTTTTTGAGCCTGTCCGTAAAATATCGGTTCAGATAAAGGGAACGGTTGGAAAGTGCTTTGTCAATAGCAAACGAATACGATTTTTCAAATTCAATAGTCTGATCAGTCAGTTCAACTTGCGCCGCATATTCATAGAAACTGGTAAATGCCGCGGGTTTGAAACAAACACCCCATAAATGTGTGTTGCTTCCGATAAAACTATCCTTAAAAGAAGTCATTGCGCCAACAACATAGGTTTTTCCGAATTCCATGGATACGGCACCATGGTCGGTCAAACAGGTTTCTCCCAAGTTCATGACCAGGCCTGCACAACCATCGGGAAAATTTCGTTCCCATTGTCCGTCCGGTTCCTCCCCTTTGAGTTCCCAGTAGGAATGGATAAAGGGCTCCAGTTCTTTGTGTGGTTTTACCTCTACGTACTCCATTATTTTGTTTAATGACCGTCAAAAGTCCCAGGCATTTCTGCAGGGGGAATGGTCCACAGAAAATCCGGTCGTATGAAAGGTCAATGGGTTTAAAGATAACCAGAATCCAGCAATGGATCATGGTCCACGTGGCACCTTCGCCTTTTGTCATGTCTCTAGATCAACTTCCCAAGTTATGTCCGATAAAGGGAGCCGGAATATTCACTACGATCAAAATACCGTAGAAAATAAGAATGCTGATGATCAAGGATCCTATCATATGTTGGATTTTAGGTGAGGCAACGGTCTCGTATAACTGTCAGTTACGAGTTTTAACTTACTGTTTTTCGGTCAAGAATTGACGTTGGCAATTCTGAGTGGATTCAATTTGTCCAAAGCGTAGTTGGAGGATAGTTAAATCTGCCTATCCAGGCGTAGGGAACGGATGTAATAAAATTGCGGTCATACATTGTTGGCATGCCGTTTTTATTTTACGGATAAATCTTCCCTGATCAACACTTCACCCCCAAGCAGTATGTTTTCAATAGCGTTGTAGGCCTCTATTTCTTTGAGGGGATTCTTTGTCATCAATACCAGGTTCGCTTTTTTTCCAACCTTTATGGAGCCCACATCGGAGTCCAATTTAAATGCCTTTGCGTTGTTGATTGTCGCTGAGGCAAGAATTTGGTCTAACGGAACTCCTGCTTCCTCCATCAATCGTAATTCCCAAAATCCATTATGACCGGGCTGGTTTCCATAGGTTGGTGCTGATGGAGTGTCCGTGCCAAATAGAATTAACCCTCCATTGTCCGATAGGTATTTTAAAGCGAGTTTTGCATGAGCTTGAATGTTGCCGTAAATGGCATGGATTTCCTCAGCAGAATAGTCCCCGAAAAGTTCATTGGCAAACCATTGCCCTTCCGCTGTCCTATACCACTCCAGCAATTTTTTTGGCACAATTTTGTTTAGTTCAGGGTTGCTGAGAAACATATCATCTGCCAAAGCTTCTTCACCGGCTATGACAGTCAGAGTGGGTGTATAACCAATCTGTTTTTGAATTTGCAAGTCCAGGACGTTCCTTATCTCCGTGGGCAATGAATCTTTAGGTACATCTTTATATTTCCCCCAGTTCCATAAACCATGGGCGATGACATCTACCCCAACATCGGCCAAGAATGAGTGGGCCTCCAGCGAATTACCATGAACAGTAAGAACAAGTCCATTTGAATGGGCTTCGCTTAACAAATCGTTCATTATGTTTTTTGTGGGAACGGGCAATTTTGGCATATTTCTAAAGCCAGATTCATAATAGGACTTGACGGCAATGGCACCTGAGTTCTTTATACGACTTACAACAGCTTTTGGAGTATGGTCCCCGGGTTCAAATTTATCTGGGATATTGTCGGCCTCACTTTCCAGATATACAAAATTTGGAGTTCCTTCGAACCGGAATTGTTCAGGGGCAAAATTCATGGGGTAACCGTTTGCAACCGAAGCTCCCGACCTACCAGTATGAAATAAATCAGGTTTTATGGGTTGTGCATTAAAAGAAGTGAGCTGTTCCTCCGATATGCCTCCTAGGTTGATCAAAGTTGTGAAGCCATGGTACAGATAGCTTCGCGGCATCTGTTTGTTGAATTCTTCTGCCAATTCAGGATATTTTTCCATATGTTGGGGAAGCATTCCCTGTACTTCTGTGAGATGGACATGGCTATCGATCAATCCCGGAATTACAAATTTTCCTGTTCCGTCTATTTTTTGAAATTTCCCGCTAACTCTTGGCTCATTTTGATCAAGGTAAACGATTTTATCTTTTTCGATGACCAGATGACCGATATATGGGTTGTAGTTTCCGTCTTCAGAAGATATGATGGTGATGTTCGATATATATACACCTTGAGTAAGGTTCAATCGGCCCTGTGTGTCTTTACAAGAAAATAATGGTAAGATGACTATCAGTAAAATTATTTTTTTCATTTTTAAGGTTTTAATGAATGCCAACGGTTTGCATATGGCTTGTGGCGGTTTCGGAGCACTTTCCTGTCCACCGAAACCAAGGCTTGCTACCGAGCGAAAACCTTGCTGTCAGCCTGTCCCCGCCATAAGCTATATACGCTGTTGCCCGCAGTTATTTTCTTTTCCTTTGATAAACTCCAAAAATTCATTTCCAAATTCAGTAATACTCATCATTTGAAAAGAACTTACTCCAATTCTTCCAATTCCCCAATCCAAAATAAGTCCTTTAGAAAATAGTCTTTGTTTGAAGAAAATGAACTTTTGTTCAGATATTCCATAAAATTCTGAACCCCTATATTTTTCTAATATTTTATGCTTGCCTTGAATTAGGTCAATATTTAAAGAAACCTTATCAAATTCATCTTGATATTTTGACTTTTCTACAATTATAGTTTCCTTTTTCATATTCTCTTTAATTCTCGACATTTGTTCATTCAATTTGTCAAGTTCATCTCTTTCTTTGTCATAATTTTTATTGAAATTCTTATGATGAAAAAGTATTACTAATTCTTCTTCTGAGAGCGTTGTAATTAAATCCAAATACACATCAATCAATTCCGTTTCTTTTGACGGACTGTTTAATTCTTTAATAAGAATGTCTTTGAAACGTTTAAGCTTTAATTCTGATTTCGTTAAGACTACTCTTTTTAAAACTGCCTCGAATAAGTCATTGAAATCCTCAGTTTTAATATTCTCTATGTTTATCTCAGAATCTTCGGTAAAGTTTTCTGCCAAAATCTCTACAAACTTATTAAGCCGTTTTTGTTTTATTTGTCCATTATATTCAAAGAACAACTCATTTAGAGCAGTGCCTCCAAATGGAATTGCTCCAAACACTGATTTAACAGAACTAACTAATATTTCTTTTTTATCGATTTTAGTCATAATTGTGGGCAACTATTTGGATAAACGGAACTACTATAAAAATCAGAAAAAAAACCCAAATACCAACAGCACAGGGAATTAAAGCGATAAAAACAGCTATAAGTGCATACAGCCGCACACTATCAACAAAAAAATAGGAAAGCGGTTCAGAGTACTTCGGCCAAGACCTCCCACACGTTTTCCGCCACCAGTTGTTGCCCCTTTTGGGTGGGGTGGATGCCATCCCCTTGGTTCAGTTCGGGGATGCCTGCAACCCCTTCGAGCAGGAAGGGGATCAAGGCAAGGTCCTCCTTTTCGGCCAGTTCGGGGAAAATGTCCCTGAACCCGGAAGTGTATTCAGGACCCATGTTGGGCGGAATCTGCATGCCGGCCAGTACAATGGTCGCCTGGGGCAGTTTCTCCTGTATCATGTCCACCATCGCCTGAAGATTTTTTCGGGTCTCTTCCAAAGGAATGCCTCGAAGCCCATCGTTGGCCCCCAGTTCAAGGACCACCACAGAAATATCATCCTCCAGCACCCACTCCATACGGTTTCTGCCGCTTGCGGTCGTCTCACCGCTCAGTCCGGCGTTTACCACTTGGTAGTCCAGTCCCAGCGAATCCAACTTTTCTTGGATGATGGCTGGGAAGGCATCGGCCACCTCCAGACCATATCCTGCGGTGAGGCTGTCCCCAAAAAAGAGGATCTTCTTTCCGCTGGATTCCGCAGTGGCCTCCTCGGTTTCAACAGCATCGGCATTCTGTTCCTTTTCCTTCGTCTTCTCTCCACAGCCCATGAGCAATAGGCACAAAAAATAACAAAAGATTAACGGCATGGCGGAGTGCTGGCTTTGTACGGACATGGGCAATTTTCGTATTTTGAAGGTTTTTACCAAAAACGGGTTATGTCAAAGATATTAAAAGTTGAAAACCTAAATAAGACCTATCGGAGCGGCAACCACGACCTTACCGTGCTGAAGGAAGTCTCCTTTGAAATTGAAGAAGGGGAGACCTTTGCCATTGTGGGCCCATCGGGAAGCGGGAAGACCACTTTGCTGGGACTTTGCGCGGGTCTGGATGTGTCGCAGGCAGGGAACATTTGGCTGTGTGGCCAGAACCTCACCTCCATGAGCGAGGACGAGCGCGCCCTGCTCCGAAACAGGCACGTAGGTTTTGTGTTCCAGGATTTTCAATTGTTGCCCACACTCACCGCATTGGAAAACGTGGTGGTGCCGTTGGAACTGCAAGGAGTCGGCAGGGCGTCGCTGGAACGGGGAAAGGAACTTCTGGAAAAAGTGGGGCTGGGCGATAGGCTCCACCACTATCCTTCGCAATTATCGGGAGGGGAGCAACAGCGTGTGGCCTTGGCCCGTGCCTTTTCCAACAGACCGTCCATTCTTTTTGCCGATGAACCCACGGGCAATCTTGACGGGGAGACCGGGGCCAAGATAGAACAGTTGTTGTTTGAACTCAACCAGGAATTGGGAACCGCATTGGTGATCGTGACCCACGATCTGGAACTGGCCCAAAAGACCAACCGAAGTTTACGCCTAAGGTCGGGCAGCATGGAGCAGATGGCCCTATGAAGAAGATGGAAATGAAAAAAGCAGGCCTCTCATGGCTTGTACGGATGGCCTGGCGCGATGGGAAATCGAGCTACGGCAAATTGATACTCTTCATTTTTTCGATTGCTTTGGGGGTGACCGCCGTGGTGAGCATCTATGCTTTTAGCGATACCCTTCGGGACAGCATCGCACAACAATCCAAATCCCTGGTCGGGGCAGATTATGTCATCGAAAGTGATAAGCCGGCCAATGAAAAGGTGCAGAGCATCATCGATTCGCTGGGCGGTGCCGGGGCCAGGGAAATCAGTTTTCTCTCCATGGCCGCCTTTCCGGGAAATATCGGCACAAAATTGGTGGAGGTCAGGGGACTGGAGGGAGATTTTCCGTTCTATGGCGAACTGGAGACCGAACCTGCATCCGCTGCAAAAAAATACAAGGAGGGGCAGGCACTTGTCGATGCCACCACCATGCTGCAACTGGACCTCAAACAAGGGGACAGCATAAAATTGGGAGGCGTGACCCTGCCCATTGGCGGCATTTTGAACTCGGTTCCGGGCAACACCTCCGTCTTTGGGGCCATAGCGCCGCCCGTGATCATTGCTTTGGAATACATTGATGCGACCGGACTTGTCCAAACAGGAAGCAGGATAGACTACAAATACTACTTCGTGGCCGCCCAGAATCAGGACATGGCCCAGCTTGAAGAAACCGTCGAACCCGTTTTGGAGTCGGAGGATGCCGACTTGGACACCCATGCCTCGGAAGGGCGACGAATGGGACGACGGTACGACAATTTTGGGAAATTCTTGAACCTGGTCGGGTTCATAGCCCTGTTACTGGGCTGTGTCGGGATTGCAAGCGGTATGAACATCTATATCAAGGAAAAGCTGAAGTCCATTGCCATTTTGAAATGCCTTGGGGCCACCAAACGGCAGACCTTTTTCATCTTTTTTATTCAAGTAGGGATCATGGGGTTGATCGGAGGGGCCATCGGAACGGTGTTGGCCTATTTCATACAGCAACTTTTCCCTATCGTGGCCGATGGCATGCTGCCTTTGGACATTGAAGTGGGCATGTCGCCCCAAAGTGTGCTTTTGGGACTTTCCTTGGGGCTTACCATGTCCATTCTCTTCGCGCTTTACCCATTGATGCGCACACTCTACGTTTCTCCCTTGCAGACCCTTCGTGTGGTGGACGAAAGCGGGGCAAGGTCCAAAAGGGCATCTTGGGGTGTCGGTTTGGGCATTGTTCTTTTTGTGTTCTGTTTTTCCTGGTGGCTGCTGGGGGACATTTTCCATTCCCTTTCCTTTGTGGGTGGCTTGGCCCTCGTTTTCTTGGTCCTCACGGGAATGACCTATGGGATGATGAAGCTTATCCGAAGGTTTTTTCCGGTGGGATGGGGATTTATGGCCCGTCAGAGCCTGCGTAACCTTTTGGGGCCACAAAACCAGACCCTCACTTTGGTATTGACCATTGGGATAGGCACATTTTTGATGAGCACCCTCTATTTTACAAAAGATATGCTCTTGGCCAAAGCGTCCATTGAGGACAAGGCCAATAGTGCGAACATGATCCTGATGGATGTGCAACGCGAACAGATGGATGCCGTATCGGGCACCATTGAAGAACAGGAGTTGCCCGTGATTGACCGGATTCCCATCGTCACCATGCGGGTCGAATCCTTAAAAGGGATTAGTGTGGACGAAATCAGAAAAGATTCCACTTCCCAAGTGAGCGGGTGGATACTGAGCCATGAGTTCAGGGTCACCTATCGCGATTCCATCATCGGTTCGGAAAGTCTGGTGGAAGGCGAATGGGTTCCAACCGTTCCCGAAACCGGGGCCGTACCCATTTCCGTGAGTGCGGATTTTTCGCAAATGGCAGGAGTGGGCATTGGCGACGGCGTCACCTTCAACGTACAGGGACGGATAATGGACACCCAGGTGAAGAGCATCCGAGAAGTGGATTGGACCCGGTTGCAACCTAATTTTTCCGTCGTATTCCCAAAGGGAATATTGGAAAATGCGCCACAGTTTGGTGTCATCACCACGAGGGTTCCCAATGAAATGGTATCGGCCACCCTTCAACAGCAATTGGTACAAGAATTTCCAAATGTGTCCATATTGGACCTCAAGCGCATCCTGACCCTTATTGAGGACATCCTGAACAAAATGGGATGGGTCATCAATTTCATGTCGTTCTTCAGCATTTTTGTGGGAATCATCGTGCTTTTGGGAGCCATTTATAACAGCAAGCACTTACGGGTTAGGCAGAGTGCCCTGTTAAAGACCTTGGGTGCAAAAAGTGTACAGATCTTGAGGATGTTTGCCTTCGAATATGCCTTTTTGGGGATTTTGGGAGCGGCTTCCGGGGTGCTTTTGTCCCTGTTGGGTAGCCTTGCGCTGTCCTGGCTATTGTTCAACACCTCTTTTGTACCGTCCTGGGTGCCCTTCGTGGTCATTTTTCCCAGTATTGTGCTCTTGGTATTGGTGTTGGGCGTTAGCAATAGTTTTGGGGTCATCCGCAGCACACCGCTCGAAGTTTTGCGCAAGGGTGATAATGGATAACGCATTTGTAACGAATGGAACAGGTAATGTGATAGGTTGTTGGACCCTTGTCGTGTACCTTTGCCCATGTAAGGCCATCACACCAAAAACAATAGATTGACTACATGAAAATATCCCCTCTTTTATACTTTTTTCTTGCGGTTCCATGGATTTTTTTCGCCCAGGACCAAAAAAAGGACTCGGTAACCCCCTTGTCCGAAGTGGTCCTTATTGAGAACGGCATCGAGAAGAGAACCACGGGCATTACCCCGTCCAGTACTTTGGTAACGGCGCAGATGGAACGAAACGGGCCATTGGACATTGCGGCCACCATCAACCAGATATCAGGGGTGTACCTACTGTCCGGCGCATTGAACACCAACCGCATCACCATTCGTGGGGTCGGTGCCCGAACACCTTATGGTACGGATAAGTTGCGCCTGTACTTTAACAATATTCCAGTGACCAATGGGGCCGGGTTTTCGGTGATCGAGGCCTATGACCTGGAGAACATGGGGGCCATTGAAGTGGTCAAAGGGCCGAAGGAGACCGCTTTGGGTACCAATCTTGGCGGAGCAATCATCCTGAATACCAAGGCTCCCGAAGCGGGCAGTACCTTTTTGGCAAATTCTGCCTCCTTCGGTTCCTACGAAATGCTCAAGAACAATTTGGCCTTTCGGCATTCGGAAAACGATTTCAACATCAGTTTGGTGTACAACCATCTTGAGACCGAAGGCTATCGACAGAACAATGCCTTTGAAAGAGATGGTCTCCTGCTTACTTCTTCCGTCAAAATGGGAGATAGGGGCAAACTGGACCTGATGTTCAACATGATCGATTATACGGCAGGGATTCCCAGTTCCCTGAACCAGACCAATTTTGAGCAAAACCCTACCATGGCAGATGCCAATTGGTTGGCGGCAAAGGGATATGAGGCCAACACCTATACATTGGCCGGGATTACCTATTCCCACCGGTTCAAAGGCTCGTTGCGGAACAGCACAAGTGTGTTCCATACCTATCTGGACCACTACGAACCACGCCCTTTCAACATTCTGGACGAAATCACGAACGGGTTTGGGCTGCGCTCCGTGTTCAGGGGAAATCTCCTTGGCGGAAATTTTACCTTGGGCGGAGAACTGTACAAGGACGAGTATAGTTGGGGCACTTTTGAAAATCTGTATGAAGAAAATGATGGGAACGGAAGCCTTTTGGGCAATAGATTGAGCGATAACAAGGAGTTTAGGAGCCAGTTCAACCTTTTTGGCACCTTTGAACTGGGTTTGACCGAGGAATTTTCGGCTCAAGTCGGGATGAACCTCAACAAGACCACTTACGATTTCAGGGATTTGTTCAATGCTGGGGAAGGGAACAGGTCGGCAAGCCGCAGTTTTACCCCCATACTTTCCCCGAGCCTGAAGCTTCGTTACCAATTACAACAAGGACAATTGTTTGCCAGTGTGGCCAGAGGGTTCTCCAATCCTGGTTTGGAGGAGACTTTGACGCCCGAAGGGGTCGTCAATCCTGATATTTCCCAGGAGAAGGGGGTAAGCTACGAACTGGGAGGGGAATTTTGGTTGCTGGACCAGTCCTTGCAGGTGAACGCCACCATCTATCTGATGCACATCAAGGACCTATTGGTGGCCCAACGGGTGGGAGAGGACCAATATATTGGTCGGAATGCAGGAAAAACGAGACATCAAGGTTTAGAACTGGAAGCCAAATACTCCGTTCCGCTTTCTGCCATGTTCACCCTATCACCATTTATGGCCTACACCTTGAACGATCATAGTTTTGTGGATTTTGTGGATGGGGACAACGATTACAGCGGCAATCCATTGACCGGTGTGCCCAAGCAGCGGATAAGTTCAGGTTTGGATGTTGCCTATGGCAAGGATGCGGTGCTGGGGATTTCCCATCAATTTGTGGACGATATCCCGTTGACGGATGCCAACACCCAGAGTAGTGATGCCTACACGGTGATCCATATGTCTGCCAAATATGCCATTCAGGTGACCGACCGTTTCAAACTCAGGTTGAACGCAGGGATCAACAATGTTTTTGACACCAACTATGCGGGATCGGTATTGATCAATGCCGTGGGCTTTGGTGGCAATCAGCCCCGTTATTTCTACCCGGCCAATGGAAGAAATTACTATGGAGGGCTTGGACTTACCTATTTGTTCTGAAAGGAGCTGTCTAGGCCTTTTTATCGTATAGGGAATACCTTCGTTGAAAAGAAGACCTTCTCCTTTGCACAAACCTGGTGACCTGTAATTTCGAATAATCATACAGCAAGACGACTCCCAGAACCAGACCTATGATGATGAAAGTGGCGTTTCCGATCCTGTAGTAGAGCAGTCCGGAAATGATTCCTCCGCCCATATAAGAAAACATGATGCCCAGAAGCAGTTGCGCCTTTTCAATCAGTTTCTTGTCGTTCCTGAATTCTTTTTTGGTGAACATGGAGAACACCACCCCAAGGTCGGTGGTCAGTCCGGTAAGGTGGGTGGTCTTCACCTTGGAATTGGATATGCTCGCTGTCAACCCATTTTGAAGCCCCATGGCAAACAACAGGGCGGCTACCAAAAATTCAGTCTCTGTGAGGCTCTCGGTATAGAAATATTGTAGATAAATGCCAACGAACATCAAACAGGCCATTTCGAGGAACACGGGAATGGCATGGGCGATGTACCGTCCTGTGGGCGTGTTGTTATGTATGATGAGGCAGTTGGAAGTGAAGTTGCCCGCAAAGAACAGAAATATCCAAATAAGTACAATGGCCCCTTGGTACCAGTTGCCTTTGGCAATTTCTTGGGCCAATATGGCATAGTGTCCCGTTACATTACTGGTAAATGCAAAGAAAACGATCACGGAGATGACGTTCACCATACCTGCCGAAAATGCGGTCAGTGCACCAAGCTTTAGGTTATCTGAAAAACTTCTATAATTGCTATATTTTCTGAGCATATTGTTTTTTTGGTATTCTTTTGAAGGTCATTTTGACGATGCCACGGACCTGCAGATCGGAATTGAACTGGACCACAAGTTCATCCGCTGTGACCTCCACTACTTGATAGTCCTCGACGATATTGTCCTTATGGTACAGTTCCAAAATGTGGCCCCGTCCCTTGATGTTCCATTTCAGATTTTCCTTGATTTCATTCTCGTCCAAAAAGGAGAGGGTCCCATCTGGATTGAACCGCCATGTTTCTGCCTCATGGATGATGATGTTCTTGATGATTTCTTGTTTCTGGAGCCTATCAATGTCAAAATCCATTACATTGCCATGGTCCAGTTTCTCATATTTCCATGCAATTTCCTCCCATTCGCCCAGTATCAGTGTTTCTGGACTTTCTTGATCCAACAGGGACCAGATGCTCAAAGCGAGCAGCAGGGCAAAGAAAAGATATATGGGACCTAACCTCATGTGTCTTGTTATTTTAATCCTGAAAGGAATACATTGGCCAATTGTTTCTTGCCCAGAGCCTCGCTTTCCATTTGTTTTTCGGGATCCAGATAGCAACACGGCACATCACATTTGGAAAACAACGGCAAGGTGTCAAAACCTTTGGCTCCTTTGAAGTTTAATAGGCCGTGTGGCGGCACAAAGATTTCGGAAATCTGTGTGGCATCCACAAAGTTCCTGAAGTAGGCAGAACTGTTGGATGTTATGACCTCCACGTACAGGGAATGGATTTTTGCCGGGTACTTGTTCTTGAGAACCGTACAGGCTTCCACAAATTCCTTGGATTGTAATTCCCTTACCAATCTTGTTTTGGAAAAGAACAGTAGGTCAGTAATGGAATTGGACAGGATGGTACCATGCAGGAGTACTATCTCCAAAGGTTGGTCACCTGTTTCTACAATGGCCTTTCGGACCAGTTCCAATGATTTTACTGAAAAATCGGTAGGGATGAGAATCTTTTTTGTCTCCATGATAAAAGTTTTTCCAAAGGTACCGGCAGTGTCATTAGACCCTTTTTAGAACCAGATTAGAAAAACCTTAGAATTATCGGGAGAAATTAAAATAAGATTAAAGAGGGCCGCTCCAAATGGGAATGTTGATTTTTACAGAGGTCCCTTTGTTCTCCACGGAAGAGACATGGATGTCCCCATTGTGTATCTTGATGATATTTTTGCTGAGGGGAAGGCCAATGCCATAACCGGCATAGTTCGAGGTGTTGGAGGCCCTGAAATATGGATCGTAGATATAGGGCATTTCCTTTTGGGGGATGCCGATACCGGAGTCCCGGATGATGATGACCACATGGGTGTCCGAGGCTCCAAGGGCAATATAGACGGTTTCCCCATCTGAATATTTACACCCGTTCACCACAATATTGGTCAATGCCAAATGGAGTAGGTAAAAATTGCCCTTGACCTTGAGTTTTTCATGATCTTCAGGGAGCAAACTGAAATCCAGACTTATTTTGAACTTGGAGTTCAGTTTTTGGACAGTTTCCTTGACATCCAGGATCAACTGGTCGGTTCGTAGCCGCACCAATTTCTGGGATTTTCCATCGAAACCTGTCTGTGCCAATAACAAAAGTGCCTTGGTCTTGAGTTCCAGCTTTTCAGCTTCCGTAAGGATGTCGGCAAGGGATTTTTTGTACTGCTCATGGTCCCTGTCCTTGGAAAGGGCATAATCCGCCTCCCCGATAATATTCGTCAAAGGGGTGTTGAGTTCGTGCGAAGCATTGCTTACAAAATTCTTCTGGGTCTCAAAGGTGGTTTCCAGTCGGTTCAGCATATCGTTGAAGGTCAAGGCCAATTTTCGGATGGAGTCCTTCGTCTTGGGGATGGCTAAGCGAAGATGGAGATTTTCCGAACTGATCTTGTCCACTTCCTTGATGATCTGTTGCACGGGGCGGATCAGGGTCCTGGTGATCAACATGGAGACCAGCACGATCAGCAATAGGGCGTAGAGCAGGGAAGTGACCAATAAATTCCGCAGATAGACCATGTGGTGCGAATAGAAATAGTTGTCGGCCGAGACCACGACAATGTATTCCCCTCCTTTTCGAGTCATGTAACGTATGCCCGAATAAAAAATGTTCCTTTCCCGATAGCTTCCGGTGCCTTCGGTCAAAAGGGTCTGTACAAAGGAGTCCGGCAATCTTTTTTGGCCCTCTTCCACCACAATTTCCTTTCCTTGTATCGGGAATATGTATTCTGTCTGGTTGGGAAGTTTCTCCAAATATTCCTGCCTCATTTCCTTGATGATCATGGCGCTGTTCGGGTTGTCCAATTGGATTTTGGCCGTGGTTGCAGCCCTGATTTCCAGCCGCTTGTAGAAATCTGCAAAGGAGAAATTGGAAATGGAATAGTAGATGAAGCCACAGAAGAGCAAGGTGTATATAAAGAATACGGATATGAGCAGGTATATGATGCGGTAGTGTATCTTCATTTGTTTTCTTTTAGGGCATATCCCATTCCCACCACGGTTTGGATGACACGTTCTTGACCGTTACGTTCGAGTTTCTTCCGGATGTAGTTGACATAGACATCCACTACGTTGGTCCCGATGTCAAAATTGATGCCCCATACTTCGTCCAAAAGGTCGGTCCGTGAAAGCACCTTCTGGGGATTTTTCATGAACATCAACAGCAGGCGGTATTCAGTTGAAGTGAAATTGATCACCTCGCCATTGCGCGTGACCATTTTTGTGTAATCGTCCAAATGGATGTCCCCAAAGGAGTAGTGGTTCCCGTTCTTGAACCTGGCGCTGTCCATTACATCGGCCCTTCGGAGCAAGGTACGCAGGCGGGCCTTGAGCTCTATCAGTTTGAAGGGTTTTGTGAGGTAATCGTCCGCACCATTGTCCAGACCCAAAACCACGTTTTCCACGCTCCCGAGTGCGGTCAGCATCAAAATGGGAAGCTCGTCATACCCCAGTTCCCTTATTTTTTTACAGACGACCAATCCGTTTATACCCGGCAAAAGAATATCCAAAATAACCAGACTGATGGGCATCTTTTCCAAGACCTGAATGCCACTGTCACCATCTTTTGTATGGATCAGGGTATAACCATCCTCTTCCAGACCTTTCTTGATGATATCGGCCACACTTTGTTCATCTTCAATCAATAAAATGGTGTTCATGGGTCAATTTGTAAAACCCACAAAGATAGCCTCCTGCCATATGCGCGAGGTTAAAATGGTATTAAAATCGAAGGGTGGGATAGCATGGGCCAAGACCCAAGACCTTTTAGGAAAAAATAACGGTCTTGTTGTTGTACACCATCGTCTTTCGGCCCACATGGAGCTGTACGGCACGGGAAAGCACAATGCGTTCCAAATCCCTGCCCTTGGCAATGAAATCCTGTATGGAATGCGAGTGGGAGACCGCCGTGACATCCTGTTCGATGATGGGTCCCGCATCCAAGTCGGCCGTCACATAGTGGCTTGTGGCACCAATGATCTTTACCCCGCGCTCAAAAGCGGCATGGTAAGGTTTGGCCCCCACAAAAGCAGGTAGGAAAGAGTGATGGATGTTGATGATCTTTTGCGGGTATACATCGATCACCTTTGGTGATACGATCTGCATGTAACGCGCCAAGACGATAAAATCCACCCCATGTTCCTGCAACAGGGCCAACTGTCTGTCTTCCGCCTCCGCCTTGTTGTCCTTGCCCACGGAGATATGGAAAAATGGAATCTGGAACTGCCCGGCCACATATTCCAGGTCCTTGTGGTTGCTCAAGATGAAAGGAATATCCACCTTCAGCTCACCGGAATTGTATCGGCTCAGCAAATCATAGAGGCAGTGGTTGTACTTGGAGACAAAAATGGCCATCTTGGGCTTATAGTCATCGGTATAGATGTCCCATTCCATTTGAAAGGCATCGGCCAGTTCGGCCTCAAACGTTGACTTGAAAGCATCCAATGCTATTTCCCGTTCAAACTCGCTCTGCAACCGCATAAAAAACACCCCGGCCTGTTTGTCCACATGTTGGTCCAGATAGACAACGTTTCCTCCTTGCTGATGAACGAAGGTAGTAACGGAACGAATGATTCCCGATTGATCGGGACAATGAATCAAGATGGTGAGCTTCATGGGTCGCTTTTGAAGGCTTAAAATTATGGCATTCAAAAAAGGATGCCCAAACCCTTTGTCTTTTTTGTAAAATTCCAATCGAAATCAATTTTTACTTGCATTTTCTGTAAATTGCATGGCAAATTCAGACCTGTTATTGCAGATGGAACAAAACAAGCCCTATAGCCCCAAGAACAAAATCAGGATCGTGACCGCAGCTTCCCTTTTTGATGGACACGATGCGGCCATCAATATCATGAGGCGCATTATCCAAGCCACTGGGGTTGAGGTGATTCATTTGGGGCACGACAGGAGTGTGGCCGAAGTAGTGGACTGCGCCATCCAAGAGGATGCAAATGCCATCGCCATGACCTCCTACCAAGGGGGGCACAATGAATATTTCAGGTATATGTTCGACCTGTTGCAGGAAAGAGGTGCGGTCCATATCAAGATTTTTGGAGGTGGCGGAGGAGTGATCCTTCCGGAAGAGATCAAGGAGCTGATGGATTATGGGATTGAGCGCATCTATTCCCCCGATGACGGTAGGGAAATGGGGCTTCAAGGCATGATCAACGATTTGGTGGAGCGATGTGACCATGCCGTTCCCGATTTGGATCTTCCCAAAGGGAAATCCCTTGAGAATGAATTGGAATACAAGCACCCAAATACCTTAGCTCGATTGATTTCCTTGGCCGAAAATCGACACGAGGAATTCGAAAAGTTCCAGCCCATTGTGGAAAAGCAACAGGGCAATGTGCCCGTTTTGGGAATCACAGGAACGGGAGGGGCCGGAAAATCCAGTTTGGTGGATGAATTGGTCCGCCGATTTTTGATGGATTTTCCCGAAAAACACATTGGGATCATTTCCGTGGACCCGTCCAAACGAAAAACGGGAGGTGCCCTTTTGGGGGATCGCATCCGCATGAACGCGATCAACAGCGATAGGGTCTATATGCGTTCCCTGGCCACGCGCCAATCCAATCTGGCTTTGTCCAAACACGTTTCGGAGGCAGTTCAGGTGCTAAAGGCAGCCAACTATGACCTGATCATCCTCGAAACTTCGGGTATAGGCCAATCCGATACCGAAATTTTGGAACACAGCGATGTGTCGCTCTATGTGATGACGCCTGAATTTGGGGCGGCCACGCAATTGGAAAAGATTGATATGTTGGATTTTGCGGATATTGTGGCCATCAACAAGTTTGATAAAAGGGGCGCTCTCGATGCCCTTCGGGATGTGAAGAAACAATATGCCCGCAATCATGGATTGTGGCATGCCAAAGAAGATGAGCTCCCTGTTTTCGGGACCATTGCCTCCCAGTTCAATGACCCCGGGATGAACAACCTCTACAAAAAGGTGATGGACATTTTAGTGGAAAAAGCAAATTCCACGCTGGTTTCAAATTTGGAAGTGACCCAAGAAATGGCAGAAAAGATCTACGTGATCCCACCATCGCGCACCCGATATCTATCAGAAATTGCCGAAAACAATAGAAACTATGATGCCAAGGCCAAAGAAGAGGCCAAGGTGGCCCAAAAACTCTATGGCATTTTCCTGACGTTGGCGGCTACTTTGGAAATGGAACAGGAAAAAGCAGAGGAACTGTTTTTGGACAAATCGGGCTTGAACGAAGCGAAAATCAAGTCCCATATCAACAATGAGGTGTCCAAGGCCTTGGTGGAGCTATTGGTGAAGGAGTTCGATAGGGTGAAAATGCACCTGAACCCCCACCATTGGGAAGCGATCCTAAAATGGAGGGAGAAGGTGGAACGGTACCGATCTGAATTCTATTCTTTCAAGGTCCGGGACAAGGAAATCAAGATAAAGACCCACACGGAATCCCTTTCGCACAGCCAGATTCCCAAAGTGGCCCTACCCAAATACAAAGCCTGGGGCGACATACTGCAATGGCTTCTGCAGGAAAACGTGCCCGGAGAGTTTCCATACACAGCAGGGCTCTACCCGTTCAAAAGGGAAGGGGAGGACCCCACCCGGATGTTCGCAGGAGAGGGTGGACCGGAGCGTACCAACCGTCGCTTTCATTATGTGAGTATGGACATGCCCGCCAAGCGATTGTCCACAGCCTTCGACTCGGTTACTTTATATGGGAACGACCCCGACCATCGCCCTGATATTTATGGAAAAATAGGGAATGCAGGCGTATCCATCTGCTGTTTGGACGATGCCAAGAAATTATATTCCGGATTTGACCTGAGTAGTCCCATGACTTCGGTGAGCATGACCATCAATGGTCCAGCTCCCATGCTCTTGGCCTTTTTCATGAATGCGGCCATCGACCAAAACTGTGAGAAATACATCAAAGAAAATGGTTTGGAGAAGGAGGTCCAAGACCAAATCAAGGCCATTTTCAAGGAAAAGGGCACACAGCAGCCCGAATATTATGGGGAACTTCCCAAAGGGAACGATGGTTTGGGACTCATGCTCTTAGGGGTGACGGGCGACCAAGTGCTTCCAAAAGAAATTTACGAGGAAATCAAGGCAAAGACCTTGAACCAAGTCCGGGGGACCGTGCAGGCCGATATCTTGAAGGAGGACCAAGCGCAGAACACCTGTATTTTTTCCACAGAGTTCGCTCTCCGGTTGATGGGCGATGTGCAACAGTATTTTATTGAACAACAGGTCCGCAATTTTTATTCGGTTTCCATTTCGGGCTACCACATAGCCGAGGCAGGGGCCAACCCGATTTCCCAATTGGCGTTTACCTTGTCCAATGGGTTCACCTACGTGGAGTATTATTTGAGCCGGGGGATGGACATCAATAAATTTGGCCCCAATCTTTCGTTCTTCTTTTCCAATGGGGTGGATCCCGAATATGCCGTGATCGGTCGTGTGGCGCGAAGAATCTGGTCAAAGGCACTGAAGGAGAAATATGGGGCCGACCCAAGGGCGCAGATGCTCAAATACCACATCCAGACCTCGGGACGAAGCCTGCATGCACAGGAAATCGATTTTAACGATATTCGCACCACACTTCAGGCCTTGTATGCCATTTATGATAATTGTAACTCGTTGCATACCAATGCATACGATGAAGCCATCACCACGCCGACCGAGGAATCTGTCCGAAGGGCCATGGCCATCCAATTGATCATCAACAAAGAACTGGGGCTGGCCAAAAACGAAAATCCGATCCAAGGATCTTTCATTATCGAAGAACTGACGGATTTGGTGGAAGAGGCGGTTTTGATGGAGTTTGACCGCATCACGGAACGAGGTGGCGTACTAGGAGCCATGGAAACGATGTACCAGCGTTCCAAGATCCAAGAAGAGAGCCTTCATTATGAAACCTTGAAGCATTCAGGAGAATATCCGATCATTGGGGTGAACACCTTTTTGAGTTCCAAGGGGTCGCCAACCATTTTACCGGCCGAGGTGATCCGGGCCACTGAGGCCGAAAAGGAAAATCAGATCAAGACCTTGAAAAATCTACACAGCCGCAAGCAAGAGGAAGCGGATAACCAATTGAGGGAGCTTCAGCAAGTGGCCATCAACAATGGGAACATTTTTGAAAAACTGATGGAAGTGGCCAAGCATTGTTCCTTGGGCCAAATCACAAAAGCATTGTTCCAAGTCGGAGGGCAGTATAGAAGAAATATGTAGTAAGGGGTCAGTCGTTCCTGTTGATCAGGGACTTTCTCCATTTTTTGAAGGAAATCCTAAACGTCTTGATTTCCCTTCGGAGCAAGTTGAGGTATTCTTTTTCCTTCACACCGTCCCTTTCAAGGCCATTGCAGTAGGCCAAGATGTTGCGGGTCATGATATTGACAAAGGTGAGGCTCCTCATTCGGACCGAGTGGGAGTTGCTCAAAGCGGCCTGCTCCACTTCCTTGGTGATCTGGAGGGCATCTGTCATCAATGATTGGGTAATGTCATCGCGGAAGCAATCTATTTTTCGCAACGACAAGATTTCCCTGTTATAGGAAAAATAGGATGCAACGGCTTCGCTCATCTCACGAAGGGCCAAAGATCTGCGATATACGGACAAAGAATCAAGGGAGTTTCTCTCCATTTTTCAAAAGCAATTTTCACCTATAAAATTACGTACGGAATAAATATTCTTACTTTTGTTACTAAAGTATAAATGTTATTTTGCTTTTGATTGTAAAATTTATTGGGTAAATTTCTTTCGTATGAAGATGGATGATCTTAATTGGCAAATCTTGGGCCATTTGCAGCGGAACGCAAGGGAGTCCTTTGCCAATATCGGGCGCAAGGTGGGCCTCACGCCCCCGGCGGTGGCCGAGCGGGTGAAAAAGATGGAGGACTTGGGAATCATAGAGGGGTACAAGACCAATATTTCCTATGTCCTGGCAGGTCACCAGTTGACGGCAATCATCATGCTTCGGGCCTTTATGGGCAAGTTGAAACCCTTTCTGGAAAAGGTAAAATCCTTTCAAGAGGTGATCAACTGCTATCGGATCACGGGAAATGAGAACATCATCATGGAAGTGGTGCTGCGCGATCAGTCCCATTTGGAAAAGTTCATAGACGAGCTCATTGTGTATGGGGAGTGCAGGACGCACATTGTACTGTCCAATGTGGTTTCCGACGCTCCGATAAAAAATGCGAAAAGCATCAAATAAAATCCATTAATTTTAAGGAGCCCTCCCATTCATTTGGCTAGGTTTTTGTTAATATATGCATATGAAAAAAACACTGCTTCTGGCCTTTCTTTCCACGTTTGCTGCCTCATCCGTCCTCTCACAGGAACAGATGGTGCTGAGAAAAGGGGAGATCATTGAGGCCATTCCCGTCCAGGATTCCGTCCAGAATACCTTTTCACTCTATTTGCCCACTGGCTTCAACACGGATAAAAAATGGCCACTGCTCATGATCTTTGAAATGGAGGGCAAGGAGCGACAGGCCATGTCCATGTTCGTGCAGGCGGCCGAAAGACAAGGCTATGTGCTGGCGGCCCCCAAAATGAGGGACACCGTTAGCTTGACCAATAGCATGATCGCCGTAAGCAAGTCATTGGAACGGGTCATGGGAATGCTGCCCATAGACAATGACCGAATCTATGCCGGAGGAGCTGCATCAGGAGGGCGATTTGCCAGTTTGACGCCCATTCTGCTCAATGGGATCAAAGGGGTCATCTCTGTGGGTGCCTCCATTGCCAACAGGGAATTGTTGAACCTGAAACAGCCATTTCATTTTGTGGGGATCGTGAGCCGGGAGAATTACAACTATACGCCCATGCTCAACGATTCGGAACTGCTGGACAGGCTCAAGTTTCCCAATCAAGTGTTGCTGTATGAGGGGAACGGTGATTGGCCCAGCATAGATGAGCTCGAAAAAGGGATGCAACTCTTTACGCTGGCGGCCATGGGACGAAGGCTCATTCCCAAGGACTCCCTGTATGTGGAAAGGGCATATCGGGAAGATCTTGACAAAGTCAATCAGTTGCAGAGAACCGGGGACCTGCTTTGGGCGGAACACTTCATGACTGAGATGATGTCCATTTACGGAGCGCACAAAAACCTGGATTCCTTGCGTACGGTGCAAAGGGACCTGCGCCGCGACAAGCAGTTCAAGGCCATGAAACGCAACGAAAATTCAGCGTTCCTAAAGGAATCCCTATTGAAGGAAGACTACGTTTATTATATGGAGGAGGATGTATATACCCACAATTTCAATAATTTGGGCTGGTGGAACCATCAAATGGGCGAGATCAAAAAGTTCATTTCAGGGTCCAATCCCTATGAAAAGCAGATGGGCCATCGATTGTTGGGATTTGTGAATGCGCTGGCATTGGACAATATTGGGGTTATCCAATCGGATAGTGTAGTGGATGAGGATGCTTTGGCCTTTCTGTACATGCTAAAGACCATTTTAGATCCCGAAAACTTTGAATATTACCTGAAAACCATATCGCTCAGTGCAAAGAATGAGGATTTTGGTACGGCATTGTTCTATTTGGAAGAAGTGCTGAAAAAAGGTTTCAAGGACAGGGAAAAACTATATAGTATAGAAAATACCGCCTTGTTCCGAATCACGCCGGAATTTAATGAGATGGTGGCCAAATACCTGAAAGATGCCCGGTACGAGATGGATGAAAACTGATTTCACTTCACATAAAGTTTGTTCATGAGATATTTGACCCTTTTAGTTCTTTTTGTATTGATGACAGCCTGTGGTCAGAAAAAAAAATACCACGACGGGAAGAAGGAAGTGCCGGAGTCACCTTTGGTGGCGGAGATTCTGGAATTCCAAGAAGAGTTGGACGAAAGTTTCAAAGATCCGGAAACCTCTCCTTTGGCCGATAAACATCGAAAGGACTTTGAAGGGCTCGATTTTTTTGAACCCGATACTTCCTATATTGTAAAGGCCCGATTTGAACGTACCCCGGACGCCATTCCCTTTTTTATGCCGACCACTACCGATCGGAAGACACAGGAAGTTTTGTATGGCATTGCCCACTTCACCTTGAATGGGGCCGAGCACCAATTGGAGATCTATCAAAGTTTGGAACTACTGGATCAGGAAGAGTACAAAGATTATCTCTTTTTGCCCTTTATGGACGGGACGAATGGAGAGGAGACCTATGGCGGCGGCCGTTATATAGATCTTTCCATCCCGGAAGGGGACACGTTGGTCATCGATTTCAACAAGGCTTACAATCCCTATTGTGCTTACAATAAAAAGTACTCCTGCCCTCTAGTGCCAAGGCAAAATTATTTGAGAACTAAAGTGAGAGCAGGAGTGAAAAATTTTAAAAAGGACTAAAAAAGCCTTCATCCAAGAGGAAAAAGGCTTTTCTATTGGTATTTGGTTGGGTTGTTGCTTTTTAGAATGAATAGATGGCCGCAAAAAGCACAGAGGCCAAGCTTCCCGTGGCTGCCCTGTCATTGTCAATGAAAACATCCTCGGAGGCACTATCCAATCTAATTTCTGGTTTTAGTGTCAAGTCTCCAATAGTGGCACTTCCTGTAAGGGTAATGGCAAGAACATTTGCATCCCCATCAGCATCAAATACATCTCCAATGGCACCAAATTGATCACTTTCCATAAAATACTCACCACGCAGACCTAAACTAAAAGTTTCAGAAAAGGCATATTGGGGGTATAATGCTACACCTGTAAAGGACCCTCCATCATCTTCCATACTGAAGTGGGCCGCATTGAGACCCAAATAGAATTCTTCGGACACGTCAAAACCACCGGTATAGTCAATTTCAAAACCACCTTGGCTGTACAAGAAGTTCAAGAACTGACCGGAATAGCCCAATTGTGCACCAACGGCATAATCCCCGGTGCCATTCAATTCGGTCAAATCTGTAGGGTTCATCACGGCAACCATGGCGGACCAATCACTGCCCAGATCAAAATCAGCCTTCAGACCAGTATGGCTAAACGGGCCATAGGAAAACAGGTAGGAAGTACTGTAGTTGAAGTTCGCAGCTGGTGAAATAACCTCATATCCTAAAAAGGTATTGAAATTACCAAAGGTAAGGGTCACGGCATCGCTCACGTTCCAGTACACATACAACTGGTTAAGAATTTCTCCTGTGCCCCCTCCAGCTGAGTTAAGGTATTGTGGGGAATTGAATGTTGCATCAGAACCTCTGGGACCGAACACCAAATCGGCGACAAAACCCACTTTTTCACCTTCATAGGCAGCAATGACGTTAGCCATGCCTAAGGCAAAACCATCTAGATTGGCGAATGAAGATCCAGGTGCTATGGCCTCCTCACCGTTGGGGGCGGTAAGATTGCTCCTATAATAAGCATCTACAGTTCCACTGAAACTGAACTTGGGCTTGGTTTCCTCTTCCTGCGCCACAGCAGTGGTCACGGTCAAGGTCAATAGGGCAAGAACGAAAATTTTTCCGAAATTTGTATTTATAATCGTTTTCATATCATAATCATTTAAGTTGTCCTTTTAGCGAAGGACAGTTAGTTGTTAAATTGTGAGTTTGATTGAAAAGGTTATCAACGGAGCGTTCTGCCAAACGCTCCGTTTCTTTTCTTGTTTGTGAGTTTAATTGTTTTGGGATGAAATGTGCTCGGGATATGCCTCCACACCATGTTCGTGAAGGTCCAATCCGTCAACTTCTTCCTCTTCGGATACACGCAATCCAATGGTTTTCTTCAAGATGAAAAGAACGATGAAGGATGCCAAGGCAGCCCATAGGATATAGGCCAAAGAGCCATAGGTCTGTACCCATAGCAATTTCGCGCCTCCGCCGTACAAAAGTCCACCATCCAAAGCAAAGAGACCGATAAGGACAGTTCCCAAGAAGCCACACACTCCGTGTACGGAAATGGCGCCTACAGGGTCGTCTATCTTCAGTTTCTTGTCGATGAACTCAATGGACAGTACCACCACGATACCACAAATAAGGCCAATGGCCAGAGCTCCCCATGCGTTCACTGCTCCACAGCCGGCAGTGATCCCTACCAATCCGGCCAATGCGCCGTTCAAGGTCATGGAAATATCCGCTTTTCCATATCTGGCCCAAGTGAAGAACAAGGCTGCAATGGCACCAATGGCCGCAGCAATGTTGGTGTTGATGATCACACTGCCGGCCGCGATGGTATCATCACCGCCCCATGCCAATTGTGAACCTCCGTTGAACCCGAACCATCCCAACCAAAGGATAAGGACGCCAAGTGCCCCAAAGGCCATGTTGTGGCCAGGTATGGCCTGTGCCTTCCCATCCACATATTTGCCGATCCTTGGACCTACCAGAATAGCGGCCACCAAAGCAGCGGCACCACCAACGGCATGTACCACGGAAGAACCTGCAAAATCTATGAAGCCAGCGGTGTTCAACCAGGCATCGTCATCAAAAGGCCAGTACCAGCTACCGGAAATAGGGTAGATCAATGTGGTAAGTACGGCCGAAAAAATAAGATAAGTGGAAAATTTGGTCCTTTCTGCAATGGCCCCGGAAACAATGGTTGCCGCAGTGGCGCAGAATACCGTCTGGAAGAACAGGTTGTACCAATCCGATGCGCTAAAAAAGAAATAACCTTGATCGGAAGGGCTGCTTCTAAAAAAGCCACCGCCCACTAGGTCGCTACCGTACATGATGCCGTACCCTAAGGCCCAGAACATGATGGAACCTATGGCAAGGTCCATGATGTTTTTCATGATGATGTTACCGGAGTTCTTGCTTCGCGTGAACCCTATCTCCAACAAGGTGAACCCTGCTTGCATAAAAAATACCAGAATGGCCGCAATGGTGATCCACAGTGCGCCCATGTCGCCAGTGATGGCCTCCACGGCTTTATCTATCGCTTCTTGTTCTTGTACAATCATAATCTAAGTTTTTGTGTTAATTTGGTTGTGTTTTAATTGATTCCGGCGCTGCCACTTTCCTTGGTCCTGATCCTGTAGGCCTCGATCATATCTGAGACGAAGATTTTCCCATCACCGACGTTTCCTGTGCTGGCCGTGTCCAAAAGAACATTTATGGTCCGCTCCAGGAAATCATCGGACACAACGATAACCAAATACCTTCTCTGTATATCGCTCGTGCTGTACGAAATACCACGATACACATGTCCTTGTTTTTCATTCCCAACCCCCGTTACATCCCAGTAACTAAAGAAGTTGACCTCGATTTGATGAAGCGCTTTTTTCACCTCATCAAACTTGGATTTTCTAATAATTGCCTCGACTTTTTTCATAATGAAGTAGTTAATTGATTTGCCAAATATATGTTAATCATGGTAAGACCATATAAATATATGGGTATAACTAAGGATTTTTATCGTTATAAAAAAAATACCCCTAAAAATTTAGGGGTATCCAATTATAGATTACATAAAATTATTTATTTGTTTATTTTTTCTTAACAATTCACTTAATCAAATGAATTTTATACATCATAATGTTATTTTATGATGACAATTGTTCAATTTTTAACGTTTTTAAATGGAAAAATAAAATTTATAACTAGGAGATAAGTTTGGCCAACCAAAGTCCCAGAACGACGGCCAGGATGCCTACACCTACACTGGAAAACAGATACAGGGCAAAACTGAGGAGTTCATTGCTTCTTAAAAGATGGTGTTTTTCAAATGCAAAAGCGGAAAAAGTGGTGAAGCCTCCGCAGAAACCGGTGGCCAAAAAAAGGGCACCGTTGGAGGAAAGAAGATTGCCTTTGGATGTCAGGCCAAGAACAAACCCGATCAGTAAACAACCGATCATATTGACCAAAAAGGTACCGAGGAAAAAATTTTGAAAAAGAGGGTTGAGCGGTTTGGAGATGAGATAGCGAAGAACGCTTCCCAATCCACCTCCCAAAAAAACAAGAAAAGCCTGTTTCATACCCCTAAAGGTATAAATTAAACAGCTTCTTTGTACTCGGTTTCAGAAGTCTCGCGGGGGAAGAGTTTGGTGATGGAACTATCTGAAAGTTTGAGGTTCGGTTTGTTGAGCCTTTTGCCAGGTCCGTTGACACTAAAAATCAACAGAATTGCATTAATAGCAAGCAAAACGAATAGGATGCTGAGGAATGTGGTCATTTGTCGATGCTAAATTAATGTTAAACAAAAGTACGTGTTTTCCTATGAAATACGTTCCAAACTCCACTTTAAGTTGTGAAAGGGATCATTTTTGTAGTGAAGGCAAGATCAGTGTTAATTTTTGAGAAAGTGTTTGATCAAGAAGAGGATTATTATGAATGTTATAAATGAAACCAGGATTTGAATGACGCCCCTGTAGTTCTTTTTGTGCAATTTTTTGTCTTTTTTATAGGAGAGCGTGATGATAATGACAAAGGCAATGAAGAAAAATGCGGCAAAAATGAGCTGTCCCGTGCTGAACATATTTTTATTTTTGTGCAAATCTAAACCAAATCAAGGGTAATGGAAAGTAAAATCAAGGCAGTGGAACTTTTCCACAATTCATTTGGGTTGGGGGTTTCCCAAGAGCCCAAGGCAAACTTGGGGAAAGAAAAAAACCTACTTAGGTTCAACCTAATGGACGAGGAGAACAAGGAATATCTGGAAGCGGCGAACAATGGTGACCTTGTGGAAGTTGCAGATGCATTGGGGGATATGCTGTACATTCTTTGCGGCACCATTTTGGAGCATGGGATGCAGTACAAAATTGAGGAAGTTTTTGAGGAAATCCAGAAAAGCAACATGAGCAAACTGGGGGTTGATGGCAGGCCCATTTATAGGGAAGATGGGAAAGTGCTCAAGGGTCCCAACTACTTTAAACCGGATATCAAGACGATAATGGACAAATAAAAAAGGGTTGTCTTAAAAGTGTCATTCTGAATGAAATGAAGAATCTTTTTGAATCCAATTATTTGGTAATAACGAATAAAGATTTTTTGACCGTCCCTTCGACTACGCTCAGGGTGACAGCCCAAAATGACAATTTGATTACTTTTAAGACAGCTCCTTTTCTTTATTAGATGACCTCATGGCGCCATCCAAATTTATCTTCGGCGCGGTTGTATTGGATATCCGTGATTCGTTTTTTGAGTCGAGAGGCGTAGCTATCGGTCAGTTCTGGAAGCTCATAGTCCACGCCCTCATAGCCAAAAGCTGATATGGGGGACACCACAGCTGCGGTACCTGCACCGAACATTTCCTTGAGCGAACCGTTTTTGGCCGCTTCTACCAATTCATGGACAGATACCTTCCGGACCTCGGTTTTGATACCTTCGTCCTTGGCAATGTCCAAAATGCTCTTTCGGGTGATGCCGTCCAGTATACGATCGTTGGTCGGTGCCGTGAGCAACGTATCATTGATCCGCACAAATACGTTCATGGCACCAGCCTCCTCAATGAATTCGTGGGTGTTGTCGTCCGTCCAGATGACCTGCTGGTATCCCTTTTCGGCGGCCAGTTGGGTCGGATAGAACTGCCCTGCGTAGTTTCCACCGGCCTTGGCATAGCCTACACCGCCGTTGGCAGCACGCGAATAGGTCTGTTCGATCAATACCTTCACCTTTCCGGAAAAATAGGACCCGGATGGAGCGCAGGCAATGATGAACTTATATTCGGTGGCCGGGGAGGCATGAAAACCTTTGCCCGAGGCAAAAACAAAAGGTCTTATATATAAGGAACTGCCCGGATTTTTGGGAATCCAGTCACTTTCCAAATGGACAAGGGCCGTCAACCCTTCCATGAAATGGGCTTCGGGTAGTTCGGGAATGGCCAACCGCTTTGCGGATTTGTTCAACCTTTTGAAGTTTTCCAACGGACGGAAAAGCCATACTTTTTCGTCTTCATCCTTGTAAGCCTTCATGCCTTCAAAGATGGATTGTCCATAATGGAAAATCTTTGCAGAAGGATCCAATGTAATGGGTTGATAGGGTACTATTTTGGGAGCACTCCATTCCCCATTTTTATAATCACAGACCAGCATGTGGTCGGTATATACGCTTCCAAACGAAAGATGATCAAAATCGACATCCTTTATTTTGGAGGTCTTGGCCTTTTCGATAGCTATATTGTTAACCATTGTTTCCATGTCACTTACATTTTCAATGTTAAAATTAGCTATTTATTGTTAGTTTTGAATCTTTTACAAATCGATTTTTTATACTTGATCTATAAATTTTTAAACGTTATTGAAAATGAAGCTTTTTAACACTTTTGCTGCCGTATTGTTAGTGGTTTTGTGCCAAGTCTCATGCAAGCAGGAAACCATAAAAGGGGATTATTTTGGAGAGGAATTCAAAATTTCCAATAAAGTGAACAAAACATCGGCCCCTTATGAAGGATTGGTGGCCACAGATACCCTGCGGACCCAAGTAATGGGTGAGGTCACGGAAGTATGTCAGGCCAAGGGGTGCTGGATGAAAGTGAAATTGGACTCCGAGGACGAAGTGTTCGTACGTTTTAAGGACTACGGATTCTTTGTACCCAAAGATGCAGCCGGAAAAAAAGTGGTGATGAACGGGGCGGCCTTTTTGGAAGAAATGTCTGTGGAGGACCAGAAACACTACGCAGAGGATGAAGGTGCCTCCGAAGATGAGTTGGCCCAGATCACCGCGCCCAAAAGGACCCTTCGTTTTGAGGCGGATGGCGTGCTCATAGGCAACTGATCATCTTGAAGCGCAAGATCATCAGAACCGCAGATGGTTCCAAGACGATTCAGATAGAGGATTGGGACGAACAGTACCATTCCAAGCACGGTGCGGTGCAGGAAGCCTATCACGTATTTATAACCCACGGACTTCGGTTGTTTGCCGATCGGAAAATCAACCTTTTGGAAATAGGCTTCGGCACAGGGCTCAATGCCTTGATTACCTTATTGGAGGCGCCCAAGCTGAATTTGGAAATCGATTATGTGGGTGTTGAGGCATTCCCCGTATCCATGGAAGAGGTGACGGAATTGGGCTATTGTACACAATTGGGCTGTGCGGAAAAACAAGCGGAGTTTCAAAGAATGCACGAAACCTCTTGGGAAGAACCATTTTCTATTACAGATGGGTTTGTTTTGACCAAGCAGAAAAAGGATTTTTTCCAAGTGGATGACAAAAATCTGTTCAACCTCATTTATTTTGATGCATTTGGTGCCCGGGTACAGCCAGAACTTTGGACCGAGCAAATTTTTTCCAAGATGTACGATGCATTGCAACAGCAGGGTGTTTTGGTCACCTATGCGGCCAAGGGCAGTGTCAGGCGGGCCATGCAGGCTGTCGGATTTACCGTGGAACGATTGCCAGGACCCCCTGGGAAAAGGGAAATGCTCCGGGCCACCAAAAACTGACCTTTGCCAATCTTCTGTTAATGTTGAAAGTATGGACCATCATAAAATGTTTTAAAGTTTAAACATTTGTGTTAAACCTAAATTAACGTCTCAGAAACAGCCACTTAAACCATTAAATTTGTATCAAAATGATGGTATGAAGGTGTTGATAACAGGTGCTACGGGATTGGTGGGGCACGCCATTGTCAAGGTGCTGCACTCAAAAGGAATCCCGGTAAATTACTTGACCACAAGCAAGGACAAAATCTCTTCCACCGAAGATTTTAAGGGTTTTTATTGGAATCCCTCCAAAGGAGAAATAGACCTTGCGTGCTTTGACCAGGTCCAGGCCATTATCAATCTGGCAGGGACAAGCATTGCCAAGCGATGGACCCCGAAGCATAAGAAAAGAGTACTTTCCAGTAGGATAAACAGTCTGAGGACCTTGAGAAGAGGAATGGAGAAAGCAGGCGCGTCAGAGGTGGAATGCCTTGTGTCCGCTTCAGCCATTGGCATCTACCCAGATTCGCTTTCCAAGTTCTATGATGAGCATGAAACAGAGTTGGCCAATGGTTTCTTGGGCGAGGTTGTCCAAAAATGGGAGGCGGAGGCGGATACTTTCAAGACATTGGGCCTAGTTGTATCGAAAGTGAGGATAGGAGTGGTTCTTTCCACTGAAGGCGGGGCATTGCCTAAAATGGCGATTCCTGTCAAGAATTTTGTAGGTGCGCCATTGGGCAGTGGCGAGCAATGGCAATCATGGATCCATATCGATGACTTGGCACAATTGTTTGTTTTCATCGTGGAGAACAACCTCAAGGGAACGTTCAACGCGGTTGCGCCAAATCCTGTCACCAATACCAAAATGACCAAAGAGTTGGCAAGGGTATTGGATAGACCGTTATGGCTTCCGCATGTCCCAAAATTCCTGCTTCGGGCAGTTTTGGGCAAGATGTCACAGCTACTTTTGAACAGTCAGCGGGTGAGCAGCAAAAAAATAGAGAAGGCGGGTTTCGCCTTCCAGTATTGCAATATCTGTACAGCTTTCGAAGCCCTTTATTCCGCTGAAAAGGAAACCGATGCCCTTCCGGTGCAGACTACAGAAAAGGAAGTGGTCTAGCATGGATCACCCAATAGACAGAAAAAGGAATCCGCAGAGGCGGATTTTTTTGTGTTTTGTAATGACATTTTGACATTTTTGGACAAATGGCAGTACTTTTGCCGTTTCAGAAAAAGAAATAAAACAAGCACATATGAGCAATAAGAGCAAGGTTGAGGAAATGGAGGATGAACCAAAAAACGGTCAAACCTCTGAAAGTACTGAGCTGAACGGTGAAAATAGAGATGTGGAACAAGAGGAAAATCCGGATGGGGAAATTTCCCTAGAGGACCAATTGCGGGAAGAACTGGCCAAGGAGAAGGACAAATTCCTGAGGCTGTTTGCCGAGTTTGAAAACTTTAAGAAAAGGACCTCCAAGGAACGCATGGACCTGTTCAAGACGGCCGGACAAGAAGTCATGGTGTCCCTATTGCCCATTTTGGATGATTTTGACCGTGCCCTGAAAGAACTTTCGAAATCTGAGGACAAGGAAATGTTCAAGGGTGTGGAGCTCATCAACAATAAATTCAATGAAACCTTGAAAAACAAGGGATTGGAACAAATAGAGGTCAAACAAGGCGATGCCTTTGATGCCGAAGTGCACGATGCCATCACCCAAATCCCTGCACCCGACAAGAAATTGAAGGGTAAGATTCTGGATGTGGTAGAGAAAGGGTTCAAACTGGGCGACCGCATCATCAGGCACCCAAAAGTAGTGGTTGGAAACTAGAGCGGTATGAAGCAGGATTTTTACGAAATATTAGGGGTCTCCAAAGGAGCATCCGCAGCGGAAATCAAAAAGGCGTATCGCAAAAAGGCAATTGAGTTCCACCCGGACAAGAATCCAGGAGATGCCAAGGCCGAGGAAATGTTCAAGAAAGCGGCCGAGGCTTACGAGGTGCTGAGCGACCCGGACAAGCGCGCCAGATATGATCAATATGGCCATGCCGCATTCGACGGAAGCTCCGGTTTTGGTGGCGGAGGTATGAACATGGAGGATATCTTCAGCCAGTTTGGGGACATTTTTGGCAGTGCTTTCGGAGGAGGTTTTAGCGGTTTTGGAGGTTTCGGTGGCGGTGGCCAGCGACGGATGAAGGGAAGCAACCTGCGCATCCGGGTAAAGCTGACCTTGGAAGAAGTGGCCAATGGTGTGGAGAAGAAAATCAAGGTAAGAAGAAAGGTACAGGCCGATGGCGTGACCTACAAGACCTGTCCCACCTGTAACGGAACCGGGCAGATCACCAAGATCACCAATACCATTTTGGGAAGGATGCAGACGGCCACCACGTGTAGCACCTGTGGAGGCTCGGGGCAAACCATTGATAAACGACCTGCCGGGGCAGATGTCCAAGGGCTCAAAGTGGAGGAGGAGACCGTTTCCATCAAAATACCGCCAGGAGTGGAAGATGGCATGCAGTTGAAAGTGTCCGGTAAGGGCAATGATGCGCCCGGAAACGGAATTGCCGGTGACCTGTTAGTCGCCATCGAGACCGTTGAGCACGATACCCTCAAAAGAGAGGGCGACAACCTGCACTATGATCTCTACATCAGTATTCCAGAGGCCGTATTGGGAAGCTCCAAGGAAATTGACTCCGTGGGAGGAAAGGTCCGTATCAAATTGGAGCCGGGCATACAATCCGGAAAGATATTGAGGCTCAGGGGCAAAGGAATTTCCAGTATCAATGGATATGGAAGCGGGGATCTGTTGGTTCATGTGAACGTGTGGACCCCCAAGGAGCTGAACAAGGAACAGAAAGAATTTTTTGAACGGATGCAAAACGATGAGAATTTTGCACCAAAACCCGAAAAAAGCGATAAATCTTTCTTTGAAAAGGTAAAAGATATGTTCTCTTAAGAAGAAAAATATTGCTGTTTAAATAAAAAACGTATATTTGGAACTGATGTTGGGTGACCAATATCTAATTTTCTTTTTCATAGCAATTTTTTTCCCATCCTTGAATTCATTTGAGGGTGGGTTTTGTTTTTAAGGGGTATGCCGTTATTGGGCAAATACATATCTTTGAAAAAATTGTTTGCATGGATCACATCCTTGTTGCCAAAAACGTTTCCAAATCCTACGGAAATCACAAAGCGTTGAGCAACATTTCACTTGAAATCCCAGAGAACTGCATCTATGGACTTTTAGGGCCAAATGGGGCAGGAAAAACCTCTTTTATACGCATCATCAACCAGATCACCCATCAGGATGCCGGTGAGATTTTCTTCAATGGAACTCCCTTGGCACCCGACCACATCGCCTTGATCGGTTACTTGCCCGAAGAACGAGGGCTGTACAAGAGTATGAAGGTAGGGGAGCAGGCCCTGTATCTGGCACAACTCAAGGGACTGTCCAAAAGCGAGGCCAAGAAACGGCTCAAGTATTGGTTCGATCGCTTGGACATCGGGGATTGGTGGAACAAAAAAATACAGGAACTATCCAAGGGAATGGCCCAAAAAGTTCAGTTCATCGTGACCGTGCTGCACGAACCCAAGTTGCTCATTTTTGATGAGCCCTTCAGTGGTTTTGACCCCATCAATGCGAACATCATCAAAGATGAGATCATCGAACTGAAGAAAAAAGGGGCATCCATCATCTTCTCCACACACCGCATGGAATCTGTGGAGGAACTCTGTGAGTACATTGCCCTGATCCATAAGTCGGAAAAGATCCTGGACGGCAAACTATCCGATATCAAAAAAGCCTATAAGAACAATATCTTCAATGTTGGCTTGCAGATACAGCAAGACGGTGAGGCTCTGATCCGGACATTGGGCGAAAAGTTCAATATTGTCTCGTCCAACATCGACCCGCTTGAAAAGCAATTGGATTTCAAGGTGCAGTTACCTTCTTCACATACCTCTGAAATATTGGCGGAACTTTCAAAAGTGGCGAACGTGAACCGGTTTGAAGAGACCATTCCATCGGCCAGCGACATATTTATCCAAACCGTAAACAGCAAGGACAATGGGAAGTAAACTGGGGCTGATCATCAAACGGGAGTATCTGGCAAAGGTGAGGAATCGTTCCTTTATTGTAATGACCATTCTGAGTCCCCTGCTGATCGTGGGGATGATCGTGCTGATCGCCTATCTGGCCAAAATCAATGATGACGAGGTAAGAGTGGTCTCCGTTTTGAACGAGAGCAACTATTTTGATGAAGGGTTCACCTCGACCAGGAACATTTCCTATGTGTATCTGGATCAAATTTCTGTGGAGGCGGCAAAAGATTCCACGGCGTCCATGGGCTATTATGGACTGCTCCATATTCCCAGCGGGAGCAGCATCGAGAATGTGGCCCGCCAAGCACACCTGTACACCAAGGACAATCCCAACACCACCGTGACCCAGCAACTGGAAGGTATTTTTCAGAAACAGTTGCGACAGGACCGTTTGGGGAAATTGGGGGTTTCATCGGAACAGTTCTCTGAGGTGGAAAAACCCTTCGGGCTGAACCTATCCACTTTTGAAGGGGAAAGGAGCTTGAAGGGCATCAATGAGATCAAGGCGTTCATAGGGGGCGGTTTTGGTTATGCCATCATGATGTTCATTATCATATACGGAGGGTTTGTCATGCGGAGCGTAATAGAGGAAAAAACAAGCAGGATCATCGAAGTGATCATATCTTCCGTGAAACCGTTCCAATTGATGTTGGGCAAGATCATCGGAACCTCCTTGGCAGGAATCACCCAGTTTACCATTTGGATCATTTCGGCCTCCATTCTGCTGATGCTAGCCGTGCTCTTGTTGGGATTGGACCTCGGGGCCATGACAGGCGATGCCCCGCTGCCACAGCAGACCATGGGAGGAATGTCCCAATTTGCCTCGGTGGACAGTGAAATGATGATGTATGCCAAGGAAGTGTTCGACATTCCATGGGGATTATTGATCGTGTCCTTTTTTATTTATTTTGTATTGGGCTACCTGATCTACAGTTCCATTTATGCAGCGATCGGGGCTGCTGTGGACAATGAAACGGATACGCAACAGTTCATATTCCCGATCATTATGCCCTTGATGTTGGGTATTTATGTGGGCTTCTTTTCGGTGTTCAGTAACCCGAACGGCCCTATAGCAGTGGCTTTTTCCCTGTTTCCGCTCACATCGCCCATCGTGATGCTCATGCGGCTACCGGGAGGGATTGGGCAAGGTGGTGTACCTTTGTGGCAATTGTTGTTGTCCATTTCCCTGTTGATCGTTACCTTTTTGGGTATCGTATCGCTGGCGGCCAAGATTTATCGGGTCGGTATTTTGATGTATGGCAAAAAGCCCACATACAAAGAATTGATCAAGTGGTTGAGATATTAATGTAACATGCAAGACGGAGCAGAAGAAATAAAGGAAATCCTCGAAGAGGATATTTGGGGGACCATCAAGGAGTTCCTCAACTATGGTATCCATCTGGGTGAGGGCGAAAAATCCATCAACCTGACGATAGGATTGCTGCTACTCTTGACGTTGGCCATCATAGTGGCCAAATTTTTGATGAAATGGCTCCGGCACTTGATCACCCGAAAAATGGAGCAGGAGGACAAACAGAAGTTCACCAGCATCTTCAAGTTCATCAACTATGTGGTCTATCTGGTGGCAGTTTTTGTGACCCTTGGCGTGGCGGGGGTGGACATTACCTTGGTGATTACGGCATCCGCAGCACTCTTTGTGGGGTTGGGACTGGCACTGCAGGAATTGTTCAAGGATATTCTCGGGGGCATTTTCATCATCATAGACAAATCGTTGCAGGTAGGGGACATTGTGGAGGTGGATGGCAAGGTAGGAAAGGTGTTCGAGATCAAGTTACGGACCACCAGGGCCATCACACGGGACGATAAAGTCCTCATTTTGCCCAACCACAAGTTCATCAGTGACATTGTCTATAACTATACGCAGAACCACAGGACCACACGGGAAAAGGTGAGTGTTGGCGTGGCCTATGGAAGTGACGTGGCCCTCGTGACCAAACTTTTGGAACAGGTGGCCACGGAACAGAAACAGATACTCAAAAACCCAAAACCATTCGTCCTGTTTGACGACTTTGGGGATTCTGCCCTCCTGTTTTCCATCCATTTTTTCACCAACGATAGTTTCAGGGACCCGCGGATAAAAAGTGAGATGCGCTACAAGATCAATACCAAGTTTAAAGAGAACAACATCAGCATCCCATTCCCACAAAGGGACGTACATATCATACAGCAAAAAACGTCAGAGACATAAAACATACAAAGCACCAGATTGTGACCGGGGGGCTGGTGGTCTTCCTTGCAATAGTTCTTGGACATCAGGCCAGGGCACAGAATACGGATATCTTCAGATTGGAATACCTCAATATTCCCGTAAACGATACAGGGGTAAAGACACAGCGTTACAAAGCCTTGATCAATTTTCCCATCAAGCTGAACGAGAAGAAGGAGTATCTGGTCATTGGGGGCGAGTATAACCGTTTTGATATGGGCTACTCGGCCGACCTTCCTTTTGATAAAAAAGAAATGATCCGGTTCCATATCATTGATTTTAATGTGGGCCTTGTCAAAAAATGGAACGAGAATTGGAACCTGGTCGGTATCTTGACCCCAAGAGTGGCCTCCAATTTATTGGATGGAGTGGTCAGGGACGATCTTTTCATGAATGCTTCCGCAGCATTTTGGAAGGAGAAACCCAAGGCCGATAAACCTTTTCGAATTGTATTGGGGCTTACCTATAACAGCACAACGGGAATACCCGTTCCCTTGCCCCTGATCCACTACTACAGGCGGTTCCATCCAGACTGGTCCTATGTGATGGGCGTTCCCAAATCCAATGTAAAATACCATATCAATGAAAAGCACAGTTTGGAATTGGCACTGTTCTTGGATGGCTATTTTATGAACCTACAGCGAAACATCGTTTTGGACAATGGACTGGTGGCATCAAGGATTTCTTTCAACTCTTTGGTGGGAACCATTGGCTATCAGTACAATCTTACGGAGAACATTTCTTTTTTTGCCCTTGCAGGGAGTACCCTGTTTCAAGAAGGAAAGTTGAGAAACAGGGAACGTGGCGAGGTATTTGTGTTCAATGACGATTCAAATTTTTATATTCGGACAGGGTTCAAGATTGGAATTTTTTAAAAAAGGAAAAGTATGTCAAGGATTTTGGTGATAGAAGACGAGTCGGCAATCAGAAGGGTATTGGTCAAGATATTGGCCGAAGAAAATGATGACTATGAAGTCCATGAGGCCGAAGATGGGCTGTCCGGGATAGAGATCATCAAAAAGGAAGACTTCGATTTGGTCCTCTGCGACATCAAAATGCCAAAAATGGATGGGGTGGAAGTTTTGGAGGCCGCCAAAAAGATAAAGCCAGAAGTTCCCTTCATCATGATCTCGGGGCACGGCGACCTTGATACGGCGGTCAACACCATGCGGATGGGCGCCTTTGACTATATTTCCAAACCCCCAGATTTGAACCGATTGCTCACCACTGTTCGCAATGCCTTGGACCGAAAGGAATTGGTCGTGGAGAACACCATCCTGAAAAAGAAGGTCTCCAAGAACTATGAAATGGTGGGCGAGAGCAAGGAAATTGGCATTATCAAAGACATGATAGAAAAAGTGGCCCCGACCGATGCCAGGGTATTGATCACAGGATCCAATGGAACCGGCAAAGAGTTGGTGGCCCATTGGCTGCACCAAAAGAGCCAACGGTCGTCCGCACCGTTCATTGAAGTAAATTGTGCGGCCATCCCTTCGGAATTGATTGAAAGTGAGCTTTTTGGTCACGTCAAAGGAGCGTTTACCTCTGCGGTAAAGGACAGGGCAGGTAAGTTTGAAACTGCCAATAAAGGCACTATTTTCTTGGATGAGATAGGGGACATGAGCCTTTCCGCACAGGCCAAAGTATTGCGCGCCCTGCAAGAGAACAAAATTTCCCGGGTCGGGTCGGACAAGGACATCAAGGTGGATGTGCGTGTGCTTGCGGCCACCAACAAAGATCTGAAAAAGGAAATCGAGGAAGGCAGGTTCAGGGAAGACCTCTACCACCGATTGGCGGTGATATTGATCAAAGTGCCGTCCTTGAACGATAGAAGGGAAGATATTCCACTATTGATCGACTATTTTGCAGAGAAAATAGCCTCAGAACAGGGAACAGCCCAAAAGAATTTTTCCAAAAAAGCCTTGGAACTGCTCAAAAGCTATGATTGGACAGGGAATGTTCGCGAGTTGCGCAATGTGGTGGAACGGTTGATCATCCTCGGTGGAAAGGAAGTGTCCGAAGAGGACGTGAAGCTGTTCGCCAGTAAATAATCCCTTATTTACAATCACCCAGTTTTTGAAGAGCGGCCTGAGAGAGTACTTTCACCCGTTGGTGGTACTGTTTTTTATATTCGGAAAGCTTGGTGTTGAGCAATATCAGCCGAGCTTCCTCATGGATATTCGTCACAAACCTCCTCGCTTCAGCACAATCCACATCGCTCACCACTTTCCCCAGAGACATTTCAAACTCCAGAAGACACTCGTGGACCTGTTCCTTTATGGTGCCGCTGTGGGGAGGTGACAACCATTTTGGTCCATCAAGGAACTCTTTGGTGTTCATGGTCAAAAAATCATTGCCATACGGACTGGACGATTCATGTTCAAAGGCCTTTAGGACCTTCAGGCCAATCATGGTGTTCTCCAATGCCCTATGCAAGGCCTGTTTGGAGTCTTCCAAAAATTCGGATTTCGTTGCCGTCTTGAGCAGGGACAGGGTTTTTTCCAAACTTTCAATGGTGCCCTCACAGCCACAGTCCACAAAGTTTCCTTTGGTTTTTTCTATGCCGTTCAGTGCTTTATAGGCATGGTACTTGGCCATTTTAAGGTCATTTGCAGTAACGGCCGCCTGTATTTTGCTCTTGATATATTCCAGATTGGAATTGGCATAGGCACAGGCATTTGGGGCAGAGAAGGAAGACGTTAGCAACAGGACCGTAAGGACCAATGCAAAGGTAATCAACAAGATAGTCTGTTTGGTTTTCATAACGCGATGGATTTGGGACGTTGCGCTTTTGATGTTCACTAAGTTAAGATAAGGGTGTTTGGACGAAGAATAAAATCGATAAAAAGAGACCAAAAACTACCAATGGCAAAAACTATCGGTGAAAGACGCTTTTTAGGAAATTGAGGGAGTGGGGAAAAAAGACTATATTCATTCCTATGGAAAAAATCAGAACAGAAAAATACCTTGTCAAATCAGATATCCAACTCGCCAAAGAGGACACTTATGAAGACTTTGGGGCATCGGAAAAGAAGCTCAAAAAGGAATTGGAAGATATCCGAAAAGACCTGGGCGATTTCCAGGACACTCTCTATGCCCATGGCAAATATGGGGTGCTGGTCTGCCTGCAGGGTATGGATACGGCCGGCAAGGACAGCCTGATCAGGGAGGTTTTCAAAGACTTCAATGTGCGGGGCGTGGTGGTGCATAGTTTTAAAGTACCCACTTCCCTTGAACTGAAACACGATTATCTCTGGCGGCATTATATTGCCCTTCCCGAGCGGGGAAAATTCGCCGTATTCAATAGGACCCATTATGAGAATGTATTGGTCACCAAAGTACACCCAGAATATGTTTTGAACGAAAACCTACCGAATATTGACTCTGTTTCGGACATTGATGAGGCCTTTTGGGAAAAAAGGTATCAAGAAATCAATGCCTTTGAAGAACACGTGGCCAAAAATGGGACCATCATTTTCAAGTTTTTCCTGCACCTTTCCAAAGAAGAGCAACGCCAGCGATTGCTGCGTAGAATCGAATTGAAACAAAAGAACTGGAAATTTTCCCCCGGTGACCTTAAGGAACGCAAGCTGTGGGATGTCTATCAAAAATGCTATGAGGAAGCACTTTCCAAAACCTCTAAGGAACATGCCCCTTGGTTCATCATCCCGGCGGACAACAAAGAAGCCGCGCGGGTAATCGTGGCATCCATCATGCTGGAAGCGTTAAAAAAGTACAAAGATATAGAGGAACCCGAGCTCGACGACGAAATAAAGGCTAATTTAGAAACCTTTAAGCAAGAATTGGAAAAAGAAACCAAATGAGAACCATTCTACTTTTGGCCCTTTTGTTGGCAAGTACCCCTTTTTTTTCACAGACTGAAGACGAAAAACAGATCAAGGCAATCTATGACAAGGCATTGACCGACGGAAAGGCCTATGACTGGCTCGACCATTTGTCCAATCAGATAGGGGGAAGGATCTCCGGATCGGTACAGGCACAACAAGCTGTGGAATATACCAAGGCGCAACTGGACTTGCTCGGTTTGGACCGCGTATGGCTCCAGCCTGTAATGGTACCCAAATGGATGAGGGGGACCCCGGAATTTGCCTATTTTGAGACCAAACCTGGACTGACCACCAATGTACCCATATGTGCGTTGGGCGGGTCCGTGGCCACCCCAGACGGTGGATTGAAAGCGAGTGTCGTAGAGGTCGATGGCATAGAGGATTTGGAAAAATTGGGAAAAGAAAAAATAGCCGGCAAGATTGTTTTTTATAACCGCCCGATGGACCCTACTTTGATCAATACGTTCGCATCCTATTCCGGTTGTGTGGACCAGCGTTATTCAGGTGCTGCCGAAGCAGCAAAATTTGGAGCGGTGGGTGTCATTGTCCGGTCCATGAACCTTCGGTTGGACGATTACCCGCATACAGGTTCCATGTCTTACGGGGACACCCCAGTGAACCAAAGGATACCGGCTGCGGCCATCAGTACCAAAGGGGCGGAACTGTTGAGTGGCACGCTCAAGCTCAACCCGAACATCAAATTTTATTTCAGACAGAACTGCAAGCAGTTTGATGATGTGCAATCCTATAATGTGATCGGGGAGATCAAGGGAAGCACCCATCCCAATGAGATCATGGTCGTGGGAGGCCATTTGGACTCTTGGGACCTGGGCGATGGTTCGCATGATGATGGGGCCGGCTGCGTGCAGAGCATGGATGTGCTCAGGCTGTTGAAAGAAACAGGGTATAGGCCCAAAAGAACCTTGAGGGTGGTGCTGTTCATGAATGAGGAAAATGGGTTGCGGGGTGGCAACAAATATGCGGAAGTGGCCCGTGGCAAGGGAGAAAACCATGTATTTGCCCTGGAAAGCGACTCGGGAGGTTTCACGCCAAGGGGCTTCACCATAGATGCATCCGAGGAAAATCTAAAACAGATCCAAGGATGGAAAGAACTTTTTGAACCTTATTTGATCCACATATTCGATAAAGGAGGTGGGGGAGCGGATATTGGCCCCCTGAAAGACGATAACATGGTCTTGGTGGGCCTTAGACCGGACACGCAGCGTTATTTTGACCATCACCATGCCGAAAACGATACGTTTGAGCACGTGAACAAGCGCGAATTGGAGCTTGGTGCCGCTACCATGGCCAGTCTGGTCTATCTCATTGACAAGTATGGAACCATTCCCTCAAAGAAGGTGAAGGGATAGACGGAAGATCATCAATGCTCCAAGGTTTGCTCAATTCTTTTGTCGGGAATGAGCCACATCAGGGCCACTAGCACATACATCAGCCCAGAGGCCCAAGGACTTACCCAAGCCAGTGCTATTCCAATGATGTACAGTACAGGGGAGATTTTTCCCTTGATGTCCTTCCCTACGGCATGTTTCAAAATGGAATCATGCCCCTGTGATTTTATGATGATGTTCTGGAGGATGAAATAGGAGACGGCCGCCATCAGCAAGATCAGCCCGTACAGCGCCATCGGTTCTTGGGCAAAATGGTTTTCTCCCATCCAGCCGGTCACAAAGGGGATCAAGGAAAGCCAAAAGAGCAGGTGAAGGTTGGCCCAGAGCATCTTTCCAGAAATCTTTTTTACCGTATGCATCATATGATGGTGGTTGTTCCAATAGATGCCCAGATATATGAAACTGAGCACATAGCTCAAAAAAACGGGCAACAAAGGGACCAGTGCCTCAAAACCTTCCCCCTCATGGGGCACTTTGATTTCCAATACCATGATGGTAATGATGATGGCAAGGACACCATCGCTGAACGCTTCCATTCTTCCTTTGGTCATAACAGTAAATTTTGGTTCGTGTTTTTTATGGTTCCATACAGGTCAGCTTAGGGCCTGTACGTTTCTTTTTGCCGTTTTTCTCATTCGTTTTGGCCCATACCACAGCCAAAAACCTGTGACGGTGAAAAGCAGCAACGAAATGCCCATCACGCTGGTGTAGACAAGTTTTATGATTCCGTCCGTTCCGAGATATCTGTCAAGGATGGAGCCATCGTGCACTTTTTCCAAAAAATCCGATCGTCTTTGCCCAATGGAAAGCACCTTTCCTGTGGCACCATCCAATTGGATTTCCGCATAATGGTCCACAAAAACAAATTTGACGGAACCTTTATCTTTCCGGATGTCGATTCGGTCCAGTTCCGTAGATAGGTCAGGGGATACGTTCTTGTGCAGGGCACCTATGGCAATGGTATGGAGGCTGTCCACGGGAAGCCATTTCTTTAGGTTGGACGAAGTGCCCTGTTGCGTTTTGGGGAGCAGTTTTCCATTGGAATTTTTCTTCCACCCCAAAATGAGGCCCGATACGGAAATGAAAAAGAAAAAAACAAACAACAGTGCGCCCGTGGTTCTGTGCACTTTTCGAAAGGCCCGCAATATTTTGGCCTGTGCTTTCCTTCTATCCATTCGTCATATGGGGTTTTTGCAAACAATCCGCTAAAGATCGACAAAATTTACGAAAGGATGAAGCTGTTGGGCAAGCCCTGTTAAGATGGTTGACGTGAAAGTGATCTACGCACTTCGAAGGATTTTTTCCATTTTGCGGCCCTTGGCCAGTTCGTCCACCAGCTTGTCCAAATACCTCACTTGTTGGGTCAATGGGTTTTCGATTTCCTCTACCCTATAGCCGCAGATGGTTCCAGTGATGAGGTGGGCATTCGGGTTCAGTGTTGCTTCTTGGAAGAATGTTTCAAAAGTTGCTTTACGGTCGATGAGTTCTTGGAGCTTATGGTCATCAAAACCGGTCAACCAATCGATTACTTGGTGCAGTTCTTCTTTTGTTCGGTTTTTGTTCTCCACTTTGGTGACATAGTGGGGATAGACCGAGGAAAATGTCATTTTTGCCATACGGTCGTCGTGCTCGGGTGTTGTCTTCATTTTCTCATTAAGATATTTGGCACCTTATTTCAATCTTTCCAGTTGTCCCTTTCTTTTCACGATGTTCTTGTAGTCCCATTGGGTCTCTTTTGATTTTTCCAGCCAACGGGCAATGTCTTCTCTATTGACCTCTTCCACCGAGGTATAAAAAATGGAAGCATCCTTGAATTTTTCACCTCTCACATCCAGATTTTTCTCTTCAAAACTGGCGCCGCTCCAAAACATGAGCCGGAGGCCTTTTTTCTGTTTGCTGTAGCCCACTATAGGATTTTCATCCAAGAACCAGACGGGGTGTCCGTGCCATATTTTGCTCTCGGATTCGGGCAATCCGCTGTCGATGGTGATGGCAAGGACATTGCAGATTTCCTTGTCCATGGTTTCTTGTCCATCATTGTAGGCTTGGATTTCCGGATTTGTCATAGGGCAAAAGTTATCGATTTAATGGGACACTACTTTTAGGCCCACTATTGATGCAATCAAGGTAGTCAAAAAAAAGAGTCTTAAAAAAGTGGTCGGTTCCTTGAACACCAAAATTCCCACGAGTACCGTACCCACAGCCCCGATTCCTGTCCATACGGCATAGGCGGTGCCAATGGGAAGGGTCTGGGTCGCTTTGATCAATAGTGCCATACTCAGGCAGAGGGTCACCAGGAACCCGACATACCACAAGTACATTTCATTCCCTGAGGTTTCTTTTGCTTTGCCCAAACAGAAGGCAAAGGCAACTTCAAACAATCCGGCAATGGTCAATAGTATCCAGTTCATTTTTAAGAATTTTTCCACAGTCCTGGGCAAGATTGGGCCGAGGATCGGAGCATGAAGATACGATTTTGTCGGCTACGATTTATCTTATGACGGAAGAGGTCAACTCGATGTCCGCGGTCATCCATGCCTCTTTAAAATGGTTTTCTGTTTCTTTTTGATGGGTAAGGTCACCCAGTTTTGAATAGGCCAAGCCCAGTCCTTTCAGCGCCCAACCATTCTTGGGCAAACGGTCCAGATCTTGCTTATAGGTTTCAATGGCATCTTGATAATGGCCCACTTCCAATTGTACTGCCCCTAAATTATGCCGCACGGAGAAAAACCAGTCTGGAGGCTCGTTATAGTTCAGTCCGTCTTCAAGGGCAACGGCTTCCTTCAAAAGGGCAATGCTTTCCGAATGTTCGTTTTCTTGGGCAAGCACTTCAGCTTTGAGGACTTTGTGGGCAATCTGTACGAGCTCGTACACGTTGTTGATATCCCATATGGTGATGTCCTTCAGTTCTTCCTTCATAGCGATTTTTTCCAAAGCTTGGAGTTCATTTTTGGCAGCTTTTGTATTACCCTTGCCCAAGTGGGACATTCCCTTCGCATAATGTAGAATAGCGGTGGGGTAATCCAAGTCAGGGAGTTCGTTTTCTAGGGTCAGGAGATGGTCCCATTTGCCAAATTTCACATACACATAATAGGGAATGGTGTAGTAATGTTGAACAGTGCCCCAGCCAGGTTCCCTCATCAATTGTCTGTTCACATTTTTTTGGAGTGCATCGGCGGCATACAGGGCCCATTTGCTGTTGCCTTCCAAAGTGGCCGTGGCAGCCATGAAATGTTGGTTGTGAGGGTAATAGGCCAGGGGATATGCCCCTTGGGCGTTACAAGCGGTCACATAGGCACTGTCCACCTTTATGGATTGAAGGTTGGCCAATGTGCCCTTGTGATAGTCCCCTGTTCTGATATACACATGGGATGGCATATGGACCAGATGCCCTGCGTTGGGGACGAGTCCTTGGTCGAATAGTTGTGCACTGGCCAATGCACGTCCAGGTGTGCTGGAGGCTTCCACTGCGTGAATGTAGAAATGGTGTGCGCCTGGATGGTCAGGGTGGTCCTCAATGATATTTTCCAAAAGGGAGATGATCTCTGGGGTCCACTCCTTGTCTTTTCCCTCCTTGTCCTGTAGGTCCCATGGGTGCAGATTCATCATCGATTCTGCATAAAGGGTACCCACATCGGCATCTTCGGGGTAGTTGTCGTGTACTGTCTTCATTGCTGTGGCATAGGCGACGTCCAACGGCAACCTGTCGTCCACGGGGTCTTTGACATACCTTTGGGCAAGGGCTTCAATGAGCGCAATCTCCTTTTCGGTGGTATTGTTTTTGGATAGTTCGATGGCTTTTTGGATGGCATCGTAGGCACGTTCGTAATTGTCACTCTCCATCCCGGCATTGTAATTGGGCCCCAACACATAGGCATAGCCCCAGAATGCCATGGCACAGGTGGTATCCAATTTTGTGGCATAGTAGAACGATCGAGCAGCTTCGGCATGGTTGAAGCCGTAGGCCAAGACAAGCCCTTGATCAAAATACCTTTGGACCAAGGTGTCTTTGGTGGATATGGGGAATCGCCAATCGCCAAGGCCGTCAAATAAGGGAGCTTTCTTTTCACTTTTGTACCACTCCTTGTCCGTGGTGATGGGAGCGCACATGATGCTGGAGGAAACAAGTTCTTTTTCCTCCTTCTTGTCCGAATCTTTGCAACTATATGCAAAAACAAGGAGCACTGCCAAAATGATGTACTTTTTCATACAGTCTGCTTTTATGGGAACAAGGTGAATGGACCTTGGTCGGTTACGGTTGCTATTGGGGGACTTTTCTTTGGGGAGCTTACCCTAAAGATAGGAAAATAGTGATCCTGTATGACGCACGTTCACAGAATATAAGGTACTTTTTGGAGCATAACTACCCTGATTGCCATGGGACTTTGGGACGGTTTGGATGACCGTCTGACCTGTCCAAAAATCACTTTTTCGTAGTGTGCACCACTTGCTTGATCTCGCTTATCTGCACTATGGGCTGGATGTTGGTGTAATTCTTAAAGTCATTGACCACGGCATCCCGGTTTTCGGCGATGGCCTTGCCATATTCCGCAATGTTGTCGATATAAAAGTAGCCCACGGCCGCATAGGGAGGCTTGTCATTGGGTGTTCTACCGGAAATGCCCCTATCGATTTCATAGAATTTTAAGTTGTCTCCCAAAAAACCGGCCACCATGGGCATGTGTTTGGTTTCATAATAGTCCATGTCAAAAGTGGAACCTTCCCCGTTTGGGTACAGGATGGTCACTTTGAACATCCCGTTATGGAGGTGTGGACTTTCAAGTTGGGCCGTTTTGCAACCGATTAGGGCCATAAGGGCAAAAATGGGCAGGAAAAATTTGATCTTGTTCGTCATTTTGAATTGATTTTAGGTGTTGTTTCAGTTATTCTTCTGTGTTCAAATGTAGTTACTTATGGAAAGGTACGATGATTTTCACCCCCTTTGAATACCAGGTTTCTTGTTTTTATATGTTGTTATGGGTTACTAGCTTGATTGGAAAAAATATAAATCAATATACCGCTGCCATGTATTGCAATATTTAAATCTAAATTCTACATAGGCTGGTTGGATTCACCCTATCATTTGGTTTCGGGATAGTCCATGAATACCAGCTTGTCCGTCCTGTCCAAATAAACGGTTGTATAGAGTATTTTCTCGCTGTTCAAGCGATAATACCTCAAGGTGTGTATGTCCACATTGAAGAAATTTACGTTTTCGTTTTTTACATTTCTTTCGCCCAAGTATGTGATGGATGCTGTCCGTGATATGGATTCTTTTAAACTTTTGGAATAATAGGAAAATGGAAAATTCCCGTGAACACCCTCATTTTTGACATCGGCACCTATATGTTGAAAGAAATCGAGATGATTATGGGTCATGGCTGTATTGGTGTCCTTGACCGAGGATTTTTTTGACAGTTGTTCCAATTCGGGATAGTATAAAGAAGCCAGTTCCTGGGCCAAGGGAAAACTGGCACCACTGAATAAGTTGGTCAGAATGATCACCGCAAACCTATCTTTTGGGACAACCAAGGCCTGACTACTGAACCCGGTCCTAAAACCTCCACTGTGTTCGGAAATGGCAATGCCCCCAAGAGGCCAATTCATCCATCCGGCACCAGTGGAAATAAAATCCCCGTTATCCAGCGTGGCAGGGTCGAACATCAACTGTTTTGAAGACTCATTCAAAAGTGCACCGGTAAAAAGGGCATCATAAAATTTCAGCAGGTCATTTGCCGTTGTCCGGATGCCTACATCACCTCTGCCATAGGCAACAGGGGCGATCAAGATTCCATTTCCCAGCCCAGTTACCGGACTGTTTATCTTATCGGGGTCATAGTCAAAGTAGCCGGAAACCCTGTGCGGTATGATCTTGTAGGGATGGTCCACGAATGTTTCATTCAGGGACAAGGGCCGAAAAATGTGCTTTTCAAGATAGTTCCTATAAGGTTGACCGGTTATCCTTTCGATCACAATGCCTAAAATAAAGTGTCCACTTGCGTAGGATACATCGGTTCCAGGTTCAAATTTCAGTTCACTTTCAAAATGAACCTTCAAAAAGTCATTGTCCGTCTGCGTCTTCAAAAACAATTCGTTGGATGTGTTCCAGTCGTAAAGGCTCCAATCTTCAACCAAACCGGATGAATGTGTGAGAAGATGTTTGATGGTGATCGGGTTCCAAGTGTCCGGAGCTTCCGGGATATATTTTTTAACGGGGTCGTCCAAACGTAATTGTCCCTTTTCCGCCATCAATAAAATTGCTGCAGCGGTATAGGTTTTGCTCATGGAGGCTATGGCAAAGGCAGAGTTCTTGCTTACGTCCACATCCATTTCCAGATCCGCCTTTCCAAAATAGCCTTCGTCAATTATTTTTCCGTCCTTGGCCATCAAAAATGCCAGTCCGGGAATGTTCTTGGACTCCATTCGTTCCTGTATGATCCGATGTGCCTGGTTCTGGGAATTGACCAAGGCAGCTTGAAGAAGAATGAAGAGGAAGGTCAATATGTTTTTTTTCATCATATCCTGTTCTTAAATGATCCAATGGCCACTCGGCCATGGTATCGACACGCGAGCTTGTCCAAAAAAGCAAGGGAATTACTTTTTTGTGATATGTTGTGAAAGTTTTTTTGGAGCAACTTCACAGTATGCCGCAGTTAAGGTTTTGTTGAGCAAATCTTCGTTTACTTGGCCCAATTCCACAAATGTCCAGCCCTGTTTTCCCCATTTGTTGTCCACTGGGTAAATACTGGGGCTTAATGAAGAAAAAGTATCTTGCTCGGTTTCAGATAATTTGATGGTGATCCTATTGTTTTTTTCATCATAAGTTGCAAAAATTTTCTTCTTTACCCGAAATGATATTTTTTCAAAATGGGGTTCTACAGTGACTTCTGGGAACGTCAAGACTATTTTTTCCAATGTTCCAAAAGTGGCCATCAGTTATCTGTAAGGGTTTTGATACTGCTCATATCTTTTCGTGTTTCTGCCATATGTTCAGCAGATTGAAGGAAATCCAACTTTCATGACCAACACACATCTTCCGAGGAATCCCAGGATTGCCAAAAACATTTCACACCTGTTTTTTCATCAGTGGTGAAGTGGTTTATTTTGGTAAGCCCGTATTAAATATAGTGAATAAGTGGTCGTGTTGCACTGTGGTTGAGGGAAATAGCTGCTATTCGTCGTTTTTCTGATGGACGAAGGCAAGCCTTCAGCTACGCATTGAAGTTGATACTGGCGCTTGCAAGTCTGCCGTACCGAACTGTGATGGAGATTGGTTTTTTAGAGCATTCTTCTTATTTGGCAAGGATTTCCAAAGGCCAAACTATTATCGGGAATGTTTTTTGTGACAACGCTTCCGGCCCCGATAGTGACATTGTTCCCGATGATAACGCCCGGGAAGATCACGGAATTTCCGCCAATCCAAACGTTGTCCCCGATTTTGACTGGTTGGGTAGAGGTCAGGTACCTGGATTCAGTTCCTTTGGTAACAATTCGTTCAGATGCCTCCAACGGATGGCTGGCCGTGTATATTTGGACATATGGCGCAATCAATCCATTCTTCCCGATGCTTATTTTGTTGTTGTCCAAAAACATACAATTTGTGTTGACAAATGTGTTTTCCCCAATGGAAATATTTTCCCCATAGTCGCAAAAGAATGGGGCCTCTATCCAAACGCCTGTACCTTTATGTTCAAAGAGTTCGTTTAAAATGCGCTCCCGTTCATGGGTCAACTCGGAATCGAGGTTGTTGTATTCCTTTAATAATCTTCTTGCTTTGTGGTACATTTTTATCAATTCCGGGTCTCTGGAATCATAAAAGTCGCCATCCAACATTTTCTCTTTTTCGGTCACAGGATTTCTATTGGTGTTTTTGAAGGGGTAACCCTTGTTGTTCTTTTTTATTTTTCACAATATGTTTGAAAGGCGTCCAAGATATAATCCCACCCTTGTTCAGAGTCCATCATTTTTCTATAATCAGCTGAATCCTCTCCGTGGTTTTCAAAGTTGAAATGTTCAAAATCCATGGTCGTGGAATCACCATTTTCACCAAAACTAACGCTTAGGTCGCTTGCTTTGTCGAGGTTTGGGATGGGCTCACGATTGGGACCTATTTGCCATTTCAAAGATATTTTTTCATTCTTTGTAAATTCAGTGACCGTCCCCCAATCACAGCGGAAGCCGTTGGGGCCAATCTCGGTGCACAGTCCGTTCTTCCTGCCGTCAATTTCTATTTTTTGCAGCTTGTCCTGCGACCATGTGTACGCTTTGGGCCACCATTCATTCAATTCGTTCACGAACTTTTGAAAAGCCATGTCCGAAGGGATTCCGATCTTCAGCTTTTTGATTATGTTCTCCATCTTAAGTCCATTAAACTATATGATAAATAAGTTGCCACCGCTTTTGGCACGATCTGCTTAGGATGGTATCGTTTGTGGTACATGCAGAATGGTCGGAGCATTTTCTCAATGATGTTGTTTAATTCTGGTCATGGGATTAAAGTTAATGTTTTTCAGTTTGGTACTGAATTTAGCACTTGCCATAATTGTTATACTCCATCATATTTTCTTTTCTGTCTTCAAAGAAACCAGCAGGGTCTTCAAAAAATCTGTGTGTATCCGATCTTGAATTTGGATTTTTTGCATGAACTTCCTTCACAACACTTCGTTTTGTCAATAAAAATCATCGACGAACAAAGTTGTACGATTCTGGGCAAATGATATAAAGTCCCATGACATAGGAAAGAAGTCCCAAGATGTCTTTCTTTTCTCCAAATGTCAGTTAGAACACCTGAACGGCGGAAATGTGGAAAGGGAAATCCGACCTATGAAAGTCTCCGGATATGTCAGTAAGGTGGCCGCCATCAAGGAAGTGAGGGAAATGCTCGTCGGGATCCAACAAGAGATGGGCAAGGACAAAGGCATTGTGATGGACGGAAGGGACATTGGTACCGTTGTTTTCCCAGATGCGGAGCTCAAATTGTTCATGACGGCATCCCCCGAGACCCGGGCAACACGGCGTTATAAGGAACTGTTTGGACAAAGGGGAGGAGGTCACCTATGAAGAAGTGCTCAAAAATGTGCAGGAGCGTGACCGGATTGACTCTACCCGCACCATTTCTCCCTTAAAGAAGGCCAAGGATGCCATTGAGTTTGACAATGGCGACATGGGTTTGGAAGAGCAGTTTGAACGCATTTACGACTTTTCCCAACGCGTGATTGCGAGGCGGGGGGTCAGTTTATTTTCTGTTCCGCACCTTCGGAAATGTAATTGTCCTCCACTACATCGGTATAGAACAAGTTGTTTTCCGCAGCAAAGGTTAGGAGCCTCTCTGTTTCTTCTGCTTTGTTTTGGTGTTTTTCCTCAGCCATTGGGCCTGTTCTTTGGCTTGTTCTAAGGTAGTGGGCAATTGTTTGGATAAGTGCATCATGGCTATTGCCGCTCTTTCCTGAAATGATAGTTTGTAATTCATATTTTACAGATTTTAGGTCCATATCATGCTTCATCCGGTTCAAAGATAGTTTTTTGCCGCAAATTGCCTTTGGTCAAGAGCCCCATCGAAAAGTTTGGTGTTATCTTGATGTCAAGGTTTCCCGGTCGATTCATTTTAAAAATGGACTACAGGGAGTTGAAAATACTTGATTTTAGGCAAAGAACATCGGTAGGACTAAAAACAAAAGACGCCCAAGGGCGTCTTTCTTTTTTATGATGCGACAATCCCTATATATTTGGAATCACTAACACCTGATCGGGATGGATCACATCCGGGTTTTTAAGGATGTTCGTGTTCGCCTCAAAGATCTTGTTGTATTTCATGGCATCCCCATAATAGTGCTTCGCGATTTTGCTCAACGATTCCCCGCTTTTCACGGTATGCCTGTGATAGACGGACTCGTCCGCCACCGTGATGTTGGCCTTGATGTCCGAAGGTTTCTCGCCCCCGATCTCCTTTATCTTGTCCCACAGCATGTTCTTTTCATAGGGGGTGGCCGCCACTCCCTTGATCTTTAGGACACCATTGTCCTCGGTAACATCACCATCCTTTATGTTCAGTTTGAGACCTAGGTCCAGAACGGGCTGATACTTTGCTTTTGCGCTCATGTTTTTCTTGTTTTATAGTTAACAATTAGAACCCTCAATATAGCCATTATGCCCTTATTTTACCATTATATTATGGTAATACTTTCTTTACATCAACCTTTGGCGCCATAGGCTTTGTGAATCAATAAATTAATTGTATTTTTGCACACCTTTTTGGCAAGGAAGCAAGAGGAAAAGGGAACTGGAACATTTTTAAAAACCACTTTCGCGGTGATTGTCCAACTCTTGTAAAGCGCGGAATACAAATTTGAATCAGCACATGGCTGAAGAAAAAGCAACCGTTGAGGCAACAGAAACTGCCGCAACCCCAGAAGTAAAAGAAACAAAGCCCCAACAAGATCCACAGGAATTCCTGGCCAATTTTGATTGGGACAAGTATGAAGAAGGAATTGAGCGCGTGGATGACAAGAAGCTCAAGGAATTCGAGAACCTTGTGGAGGAAAACTTCGTGGACACCGCCGATGAGGAAGTAGTCGAAGGAACAGTGGTGCACATGACCGACCGTGAGGCCATCATCGACATCAATGCCAAATCCGAAGGGGTGATCTCCTTGAACGAGTTCCGTTACAACCCCAACCTAAAGGTTGGTGACAAGGTTGAGGTGCTCATCGATATCCGTGAGGACAAGACAGGCCAATTGGTACTTTCGCACAGAAAGGCAAGGACCATCATGGCTTGGGATCGTGTCAACGCCGCCCACGACAAGGAAGAAATCGTACAAGGTTTCGTAAAATGTAGGACCAAAGGTGGTATGATCGTTGACGTTTTCGGCATCGAGGCATTCTTGCCAGGTTCCCAGATCGATGTGAAGCCTATCCGTGACTACGATCAATACGTAGGGAAGACCATGGAGTTCAAGGTAGTGAAGATCAACCACGAGTTCAAGAACGTAGTGGTTTCCCACAAAGCCCTGATTGAAGCGGACATCGAAGAGCAGAAGAAAGAGATCATCGGCCAATTGGAAAAAGGCCAAGTATTGGAAGGTGTCGTGAAGAACATCACTTCGTATGGTGTGTTCATCGACCTAGGAGGTGTGGATGGTTTGATCCACATTACCGACCTTTCTTGGAGCAGGATCAACCACCCCAACGAGGTTGTTGAACTTGATCAGAAATTAAACGTGGTTATCCTTGATTTCGATGATAACAAGTCAAGGATCCAATTGGGTCTTAAGCAGTTGGAGAAACACCCATGGGATGCCCTTGGGGATGAGATCAAAGTAGGTGACAAAGTAAAAGGTAAGGTAGTGGTGATCGCCGACTACGGTGCCTTTATCGAAGTTGCTGAAGGAGTGGAAGGTCTGATCCACGTTTCTGAAATGTCCTGGTCAACGCACTTGCGTTCTGCCCAAGACTTCGTGAACGTTGGTGACGAGGTAGAGGCCGTTGTCCTTACCTTGGACAGGGAAGATCGTAAAATGTCTTTGGGTATCAAGCAATTGACCCCAGACCCATGGACCGATATCACTTCCAAATATCCAGTGGGCTCCAAGCACAAAGGAATCGTTCGTAACTTCACCAACTTTGGCGTGTTCGTAGAGTTGGAAGAAGGAATCGACGGATTGATCTATATCTCCGACCTTTCTTGGACCAAGAAAATCAAGCACCCATCCGAGTTCGTTACCGTTGGTGACACCTTGGAAGTGGAAGTTCTTGAACTGGATGTTGAAGGACGCAAGTTGAGCCTAGGTCACAAGCAGACCACAGAGAACCCTTGGGACAAGTACTCCGAGGAGTTCGCTGAAGGAACCATTCACAAAGCTGCCATTGCAGAAGTAGTGGACAAGGGAGCTACCATCAACTTCAATGAGGATATTGTTGGATTCGTTCCACAACGTCACATGGAAAAAGAAGATGGTAAGAAATTGGTGAAAGGTGAAGAAGTAGAGTTCAAGATCATCGAGTTCAACAAAGATTTCAAACGAGTTGTGGCCAGCCACACCGCTATCTTTAGAGAGCAAGAAGAGAACAATGTAAAAGCGGCCAAGAAGAGGTCTTCCTCTTCTGACGAGGCGGCACCTACCCTTGGTGATGCCAACTCCCAGTTGCAAGCATTGAAGGATAAAATGGAGGCCGATTCCAAGAAAAAGTAATCCGGTTTTCCTAAAAACAAAAGCCCCGCTGGAAACAGTGGGGCTTTTTTTGTGTCGTTGCCATTCTAAAGAATTGTTTACTTTTGCATACAACAGAGTCGGTCGCAAAACCTATGAGCCAAAAAGTACTTCTCACTTCAAAGGAAATCAACATCATACTGCACCGGCTGGCCTGTCAGCTATTGGAAAACCATTTGGACTTTACGGATACGGCACTCATAGGCATACAGCCCAGAGGCGTATTTTTGGCCGAAAGGTTGGCCAAGATCCTGAAGCAGGAGTATGAGGTAAAGGACATTTCTTTGGGTTTTTTGGACATTACTTTTTTTAGGGACGATTTTGGACGCGGGGAGATCCTAAAGGCCAATACCACCAAAATGGACTTTCTGGTCGAGGACAAAAAAGTGGTTTTCATTGATGATGTGCTGTACACAGGAAGGAGCATAAGGTCTGCCCTCACGGCGATACAGTCCTTTGGAAGACCGAAGAGCATCGAATTATTGACGCTGATTGACCGGCGTTTCAGCAGGCATTTGCCCATACAGCCCAATTACAGGGGCAGGCAGGTAGATGCCATCAACGAAGAAAAAGTGAAGGTGATGTGGGAAGAAAATGACGGGGAAGATATTGTATATTTAGTAAGCAAATAGAACAATGAGCGAATTGAGCGTAGATCACTTGCTGGGAATTAAATATCTGAACAAGAAAGATATAGAGCTCATTTTTGAAACAGCGGACCATTTCAAGGAGGTCATTAACCGATCCATAAAAAAAGTGCCCACCCTTAGGGACATCACCATTGCCAACATCTTTTTTGAGAACAGTACGCGGACACGGCTTTCCTTCGAGCTGGCCGAAAAGCGTTTGTCCGCCGATGTGGTCAATTTTTCCGCGGCCCAGTCCTCAGTAAAAAAAGGGGAAACCCTCATCGACACGGTGAACAATATCCTCTCCATGAAAGTGGACATGGTGGTGATGCGGCATCCCAATCCCGGTGCGGGCATATTCCTTTCAAAGCATGTCAAGGCGGCCATTGTGAATGCAGGCGACGGGGCGCACGAACACCCCACCCAGGCCCTTTTGGATTCATTTTCCATACGGGAAAAACTGGGCGATGTCGGCGGCAAGAACGTTGTCATTGTCGGAGACATTCTGCACTCCAGGGTGGCCCTTTCCAATATCTTCGCATTGAAACTGCAAGGAGCCAAGGTCAAGGTCTGTGGTCCGAGGACCCTTATCCCCAAACATATCGAATCTTTGGGTGTCACTGTGGAAACAGATTTGAGGAAGGCCCTACAATGGTGCGATGTGGCGAATATGCTCCGGGTCCAGAACGAACGGATGGATATCAGTTATTTCCCATCCACCCGCGAATATACCCAGCAATTTGGGGTGAACAAGGAGCTGCTGGACAGCTTGGACAAACAGATTGTGATCATGCACCCGGGACCCATCAACCGTGGGGTGGAGATCACAAGTGATGTTGCGGATTCCGACCAATCCATCATTCTGCACCAAGTGGAGAATGGGGTGGCCATCCGCATGGCAGTACTCTATTTATTGGCATCAAAAATGAAGTAAGATGATTTTCGACAAAGAAGGAACTACCACCATTGTTTTTCAGGAGAAAACCTCACTTTCTACCTTTATGGCAAACCTGAACAACGCCTACCCCAAGTTGAAATATGACAATATTGTCGTCAACCTGTTTTCTTTCAATAAGCTCACGGCAAATGATATCCTCGAGTTTTTGGACATTTCGAATACGCACAAACGCTCTGGAAAATCCTTCGTGCTGGTCACGGACAGGGTATCCTATGACGAAATACCCGATGAGATAAGCCTTGTGCCAACCTTACAAGAGGCCAAGGACCTCATTGAAATGGAAGAAATAGAAAGGGATTTGGATCTATGAGGTTGACCATTCTAGGTTGTTATGCAGCAACACCAAGAACGTTTACCAATCCCACCTCCCAGGTGCTCGAAATACAGAACCATCTTTTTTTGATCGATTGTGGCGAAGGAACACAGGTTCAGTTGCGAAAATATCGGGTCAAGTTTTCCAGGATCAAACATATTTTTATATCGCACCTCCATGGCGATCACTTTTTTGGGTTGCCCGGGATGATTTCCACATTTAGGCTTTTGGGACGGGAAACAGAACTGCATGTTTACGGACCCAAGGGCATCAAGGAGGCCATTACCCTCTTTTTGAAATTGGGCGATTCGTGGACCAATTTTCCCCTTATCTTCCATGAGATAGAGTCAAAGGAAACAACACTCTTGTTTGAGGATGACAAGGTCAGCGTGCATACCATTCCCTTGGACCACAGGGTCTATACCAATGGATTCCTGTTCCGGGAAAAGGAAGCTCCCCGTACCTTGGATGTGGAGGCGGCCAGACATTTTGGAGTCGATAAGAGCCAATACATCAAAATAAAGGAGGGAGCCGATGGGATTACCAAGAACGGCAATATAGTTCCCAACGTAAAACTTACCTTGGACCCACCGAAACCGAAAAGCTATGCATATTGTAGTGATACGGCTTACAAGGAAAGCATAGTACCGTTGATAGCGAACGTGGACACACTTTATCATGAGTCCACTTTTTTGGAAACGGAGGCCCATCTCTGTGGGAAGACCAAGCATTCCACGGCCAAGCAAGCGGCCCAAATAGCCAGTCAGGCCCATGTGGACAGTTTGATCTTGGGACATTATTCCACGAGGTACAAATCCATCGAACTTTTCAAGGAAGAAGCGCAAGAGGTGTTTTCCCACGTGGAATTGGCCGACGATGGAAAGGTTTTCGACCTTTAGAAAGACTTGATGGCAAATTAACGTCTTTTTAGAGCATGCTTGCTTTGACGGGATTTGAATTTTGCCGAAATTCACATCATGCAAAAAGACCTTGGCAATTACAGGAAATCCTACGAAAAGAGCGAGCTGACCGAAGGTTCCATCAAAGAGAACCCTTTGGAGCAGTTCCAGAAATGGTTCTACGAAGTGGAGGCATCGGATGGGGTGGACGAGCCCAACGCGATGACCGTTTCCACCATCGGTCTGGATGGGTTTCCCAAGAGTAGGGTGGTGCTGATGAAAAAATATACCCACGAAGGTTTCATTTTTTATACCAACTACAACAGTGAAAAGGGGCGTGCCATTGCGGCCGACCCTTCGGTATGCCTATCTTTTTTCTGGCCCAATATGGAGCGGCAGGTCATCATCAAGGGAAATGCGGAAAAGATTGCGGAAAACCTCTCCGATGGTTATTTTGAGTCCAGGCCCTTCGGGAGCCAGTTGGGGGCCGTCGTCTCCAACCAAAGCGACGTGATCGGTTCCAGGGAGGTGTTGGAAAAGGAACTGGAGGCGTTGGAAAAGCAGTACGAAGGGCAAACCATTGAAAGGCCAAAACATTGGGGCGGATATTTGGTGAGGCCCATTTCCATTGAATTTTGGCAGGGAAGGCCCAATAGGCTGCACGATAGGATCAGATACACCCTTCAAGAGGATTACGACTGGAAAATAGAACGTTTGGCACCCTAAGTTTTACTAAGCCAAATCGCTCTGGATTGAAAAATCCATAGGTTTAAAATAATTCTGTCAACCAGCAGATCGGGAAATTGTAAACCGTTATTAAGTTACTTAGTTATTTGGAGCGTAATTTTAATAACCCAATAATCTATAACTTAACAACTTTTGTGATGATACTATTGGTGGCAACTGGAAATTTTGAAATAAAGTGTATGGTTTTTAACTAATGATTTTGACCGATGAAACAATTGATATTGATGAGGCATGCAAAATCCTCATGGGACTACGAGGTCTCCGATAAGGACAGGCCCCTTCGGCAAAGGGGCATCAACGATGCACACTTGGTATCCAAAACATTCAAGGCACATGCGCCAAAATTGGATTTTATCTATTCTAGTCCGGCCATCAGGGCGCTCCATACCAGCATGATCTTTGTCCGAAACTTTGATTTTGACCTGGCCCATTTCAAGGTGGACAAGTCGTTGTATGACTTCGCCGGGGACAGTGTCCAACGTTTCGTGGAACAATTGGACAATGGTCTGGAAACAGTGGCCCTCTTTGGCCATAATTATGCCTTTACATCACTTGCAAATGCTTGGGGAGATCAGTATATTGACAACGTTCCCACTGCTGGACTGGTATACATTACATTTGGTGTGGACGATTGGTCCAAAATTTCCAAGGGTACCATAAAACAAATGGTCTTTCCAAAACAGTTGAGATAATAGATGATAAAAACTAAGAATGAATATATAAACAGGGAAATCAGTTGGTTGCGTTTTAATGCCAGGGTGCTCCAAGAGAGCAATGACAAAAGGGTGCCACTGATTGACCGGCTGCGGTTCCTGGGAATTTTTAGCAACAACCTGGATGAATTTTTCAAGGTAAGGTATGCCACCGTGAAACGGATCGTGGATGCAGGAAAGACCGGAAAAAGCGTGTTGGGAGGAGAAAGGGCCAATGACCTTTTGGAAGAGATCACCAAGATAGTGATAGACCAACAGGCACGTAGCCTTGAGATCTTCAATGCCATTGAAAAGGAGCTTAGGTCGGAAAATATCTTCATCATCGATGAAAAAGAGGTAAACGAGAGCCAAGCAGAATTCATACGCGACTACTATTTTAAAAAGGTCAATCAGGAATTGATGACCATCATCCTCAATGATCTTACAGAGTTCCCTTTGCTGAAGGACACGGCGGCCTATTTGGCGGTCAAGATCGTCATGAAGAACGGTTCCGGGCAGGGCAAGCACAACCGATATGCCCTGATCGAGATCCCGAAGGGAATCGATCGTTTTGTGGTACTTCCCAAAGAAGGGGAAAAGAACTACATTATCATTTTGGACGACCTTATCCGCTTCTGTCTGGACAATGTCTTCACCATGTTCGAGTTTGAGTCCATATCCGCCCACATGATCAAGATCACCAGGGATGCCGAGCTGGATATCGATAACGACCTGAGCAAGAGTTTCATCGAGAAAATCTCTTCCAGTGTGGAGCACAGGAAAATAAGCGATCCGGTCCGTTTCGTCTATGATAAAAAGATAGACAAGGATACCCTCCAGTTCCTGAAGGAGAAAATGGACATCATGGGAACGGATAGCGTTATCCCGGGGGGACGGTACCACAACAGGCGCGACTATATGGGCTTTCCCAGCTTGGGCAGGCACGACCTCATGTACGAGAAAATTGAGCCACTGCCCGTAAAAGGATTGAGCATGAAAGGGAGTCTTCTGGAAATGATAGCCCACAAGGATTACATGATCTATGCGCCCTACCATACGTTCAGCTATGTGACCAAGTTTTTGAGGGAAGCTGCCCTTGATCCCAAGGTTAGGAACATCAAGATCACCATATACCGATTGGCCAGCGACAGCCAGATTGCATCGGCCTTGATCAATGCGGCAAAGAACGGAAAACACGTGACCGTCCAAATTGAGTTGCAGGCAAGGTTTGATGAACAGAACAACATCGAGTATGCCAACTACCTGCAGGCCGAGGGCGTTCACCTGATCTTTGGGGTGCCTGGATTGAAGGTGCACAGCAAGATTTGCATGATAGAACGCGAAGAAGGCCACGGAATCAAGCGGTATGGGTTCATCAGTACCGGGAATTTTAATGAGTCCACGGCAAAGATCTATACGGATTACACCCTTTTCACGGCCCACGAAGGCATTTTGAAGGATATGGGCAAGGTGTTCGATTTTTTTGAGACCAATTACAAGATCAACAAATACAAGCATCTTATCGTTTCCCCACACTATACCAAATCGACTTTCATCAAACTCATCGATAAGGAAATCAGCAATGCCAAACAGGGCAAGGAGGCCTACATCAAAATAAAGATGAACAGCCTTACTTCCTACAAAATGGTGGACAAACTCTATGAGGCGAGTAGGGCCGGGGTGAAGATCCAGATGATTATCAGGGGCATTTGTTGTCTTATTCCGGGTATTGAGGGCATGAGCGAGAACATTGAGGCCATCAGTGTGGTGGACAAGTTCTTGGAGCACCCCAGGTCGTTCATTTTTGCCAATGGGGGCAATCCGAAGGTCTATATTTCCTCTGCGGACTGGATGACCCGGAACCTCGATTTTAGGGTCGAAGTAGGCTGTCCCATCTATGATGAGGACATCAAACAGGAGTTGTTGGATACCTTTGAAATATCCTGGAGGGACAATATGAAGGCCCGTGTTCTATCGGCCAAGCAGGACAACGCCTATCGACAAAGAGCTAAGGGCGAACCTGGGTTTCGATCGCAGGTTGAGATGTACCATTACTATCAAAAGAAGTTGGAATCCTAATACCGTTTGAATTTGGTCATACGCAAATTTGCCGCCATAGACATTGGGTCAAACGCCATAAGGCTGCTGATCAACAATGTCATTGAACAGGAGAACAAACCCACTGCCTTCAAGAAGAGTGAGCTCGTTCGGGTGCCTGTCCGTTTGGGGGAGGATGCTTTTCTCAGGGGAAAAATCTCTGAAAGGAACGTGGATCGGCTGGTCAGTACCATGAAATCCTTTGACCTATTGATGCAGGTGTACGGGGTGGAAAAATATATGGCTTGCGGCACTTCTGCCCTTCGGGAAGCTAAGAACGGACGCGAAGTGGTGGAGCGGGTCAAGAAGGAAGCAGGGATGAAGATAGAGCTTATCGATGGGAAAAAGGAAGCGCTCATCATTGCATCCACGGACCTGAAAGATATTATCAAAGCTGATAGGATGTACCTCTATGTCGATGTGGGCGGAGGCAGTACCGAGTTCACCATTTTTGACAAAGGGAAACCCGTGATGTCCCATTCCTTTAAGATCGGGACCGTGCGTATCTTGAGCAATCTGGTGGATGACACCGTTTGGGAGGAAATCAAGACCTGGATCAAGACGAACCTGCCCATGGACGGAAGGGTGGAGATCATAGGTTCAGGCGGAAACATCAACAAGCTCCACAAAATGTCCGGCCGGAAAATAGGCCAGCCCTTATCCTACATCTGGCTGAACGCGCAGTACCATTTTCTGAACAGTATGGCGTATGAGGACCGTATTTCTGAATTAGGCCTCAACCAAGATAGGGCGGATGTGATCATTCCTGCGACCAAAATATTCCTGAATGCAGCAAAATGGAGCAAGGCCAAAAAAATCCATGTGCCCAAAATCGGTCTTGCAGATGGGATGATCAAAACGCTATACTACCAATAGAGCGGGAGCTACCCGTGCATGGTCTCTTTTTTTCCAAGGTTTTTCATCAGTTCCGCTTCATGCTCCAACAGGGCCTGCCATTTTTGATCCACTTCTTTTTTGTCCCCATATTTTCGGGCAAAGGCCAGGAACATGGTGTAATGGTTGGCTTCGCTGACCATGAGGTTTCGGTAAAAATCAGCGAGCTCTTTGTCCTGGATCTCTTCGGAAAGTAAGCGGAAACGTTCGCAGCTTCTGGCCTCGATAAGAGCTGCGTACAGCAGTTTGTGAACCAGATGGGTTTCCCGGCTTCCGCCTTTGGGGAAGAATTTCATCAGTTCGATCACATATTCATCCTTCCGCTCACGGCCCAACACCCAGCCACGGCTAAGGATTTTGTCATGCACCATGTTGAAATGTCCCATTTCCTCCCTGGCCAAAGCCGTCATTTCCTTTACAAGCTCCGATTTTTCCGGAAAACCGATGATCAGTGAAATGGCAGTGCTCGCCGCTTTTTGTTCGCAGTAAGCGTGGTCGGTAAGGATTTCTTCAATGTTCTTTTCAACGATGTTCACCCATCGCGGGTCGGTCGGTAGTTTAAGGCCTAGCATGCGTATGTGTTTGAAATTTCGAGCTACAAAGATACGAGTATTGCGGCAGGATGTTTAGAAATCCAGGTCGAACTCTTTGCGGAGTAGGTCAATGGCGGGATTCTTTTCCCTTAATTTTTCATACTTCTCCTCTGGGGTGAAGGCAAACTTTTTGGCGACCTCCTCGTTTACCGTAATGTGCAGGGTGATGGAATAATTGTTGAGCTTTTGTTTCAGATAGTCCATCATCAGGCTCTGTTCCCGTTCTACCTCTTTTTTCATGGTGCTGTTGGGAAGCTCTATCCAAATGGTGTTCTCGTTTTTAAGTTTGGGAACATCGGCATTCAGGTTGCTGGCCAATATTTTTCTCCCTTGGTTTTCCAACTCGTGGACAAAATCGTCCCAATGTTGCTGCATGTCCTCCTCGGTGAAGGCATCTTTGGGAAGGTCTTCTTCAGAAACTTCTGGGGATTTATTGACCTCATGCGCCTTTTTGACCTTGATACTGGAGAGCGAAAGGCCAGAAACCCTTTTCTCTGGGGTCTTGATCTGGATTCTTTTTGTAGGCTCATAGGCCTCCTCGGGTTCTGCGACCACTTCTTCTTTTGCTGGTTCGCTTACCGGTTCAGGTGTGATATCCGCTGCTACTGTCTTCGGGGCAATCCCGTTGTGATGTGGGGCAGTTGTTCCGTTTTTCTTTGGGGCAACATTTGAAAAGTGTGAGGCCGGGATTATGAAATCAGCGTTTTTTTTTTTCTCCATCAAAAGTGATGGAGGCCAATTTCATAAGAGTAAGTTCTACCAGCAACCGCTGGTTTTTGCTCACCTTGTACTGCAGGTCGCAATCGTTCGCCATATCGATGGCCTTGAGCAGAAAATCCTTGGGTGCCTTTTTTGCCTGTTCCTGGTACTGTTGTTTTACATCGTCCCCTACTTCCAAAAGATTAAGGGTGTCGGGATGCTGGCAGACCATCAAATCCCTAAAATGGGAAGCAAGGCCGGATATAAAATGATGCCCATCGAAACCGAGCGATAGTGTTTTGTTGAACAGGAGCAAGAGTTCAGGAATGTTGTTTTCCAAGATGAGGTCCGTAGCTGAAAAATAAATGTCATAATCCAGCACGTTCAGGTTTTCGGTGACGGCTTTTCGCGTAAGCTGTTTACCCGAAAAACTCACGACCCGATCAAAGATGGAAAGGGCATCGCGCATGGCACCATCCGCCTTTTGGGCGATGATGTGAAGGGCACTTTCCTCTGCATCCACACCTTGTTGCTCTGCAATGTATTTGAGGTATTCCGAAGCGTCCTTTACCGTGATCCGTTTAAAGTCAAATATTTGACATCGGGAAAGGATGGTAGGGATGATCTTATGCTTTTCCGTGGTCGCCAAAATGAAAATGGCGTGCTTTGGGGGCTCTTCCAAGGTCTTCAAAAAGGCATTGAAGGCCGATTGTGAGAGCATATGCACCTCATCAATGATATATACCTTGTACTTGCCCACTTGTGGGGGTATGCGTACCTGGTCTATCAGGCTGCGGATGTCGTCCACGGAATTGTTGGAAGCGGCATCCAGTTCAAAAATATTGAAGGCAAAGTCCTCGTCTTCCCGTTCCGTACCGTCCTGGTTGATTTTTTTGGCCAAAATACGGGCGCAGGTGGTCTTCCCGACCCCTCTGGGTCCGCAGAACAATAGGGCTTGGGCCAAATGGTTGTTCTCAATGGCATTCAGCAGGGTGTTGGTGATGGCCTCTTGGCCTACCACATCCTTGAATGTCTGGGGACGGTATTTTCTAGCGGATACTATAAAAGGTTCCAAAGCGGGAAAATTGAGATACTACAAATATAAAAATAGGAACGGGCAAAGCCATTGGTATGTGACTTGGATACCCTTTTTTTATTAACAATTGGATTACCTTTGCGGGAGCAGGCCACCTTATCGTCCCGATTGGTATCGGGGAGGAAAGTCCGGACACCATAGTGCGGCATAGCGGGTAACGCCCGTCCGCCGAGAGGCGAGGACAAGTGCAACAGAAAGCAAGTACAGTTCGGCTGTAGTGAAATCAGGTAAACTCTATGCGGTGAAACGCCATGTAAACCAATGTTTGAGGGCTGCACGCCCGAGTTGGAGGGTAGGCGGTTGGAGCCTTTGGGCAACCAAAGACCTAGATAAATGATAAGGGGTTCCGAAAGGGATTACAGAATCCGGCTTATGGCCTGCTTTTTTCTTCAAAAAAACTAAAAATGCTCCCTCCATATTTCCGATGCTCGGAAAAATTAGGGTGTGATGAAAGGTCTGTTTGGTCCGAATGTTCCACAATCAGCAAACCGTCTTCCAACAACAGTTCCCTTTCCAGGACCAAATCGACAATCTTTAAAAACTGGGTTTGATCAAAACTGTAGGGTGGGTCGGCAAAAATAATGTTGAACTTCTCGGGCGTGCGTTCCAAATACTTGAACACATCGGACTTGATGGCATCGATAGGGAACTCCAGCTCTTTTGCCGTCTTGGAGATGTATTGCACACAACCGGGAAAGCTGTCCACGGCAATGATTTCCCCGGCATCCCTTGAAGCAAACTCAAAACCGATGTTGCCCGTGCCCGAAAATAAATCGAGTACCTTGAGCCCGTCAAAATAATAGCGGTTGTTCAAGATGTTGAACAGACCTTCCTTGGCCATGTCCGTGGTGGGCCTGACCGGTAATTTTTTTGGGGCAACCAATCGTTTGCCTTTGTGTTTTCCTGAAATGATCCGCATCAAAGGGCGCTTAAGATGGAAAAGTCAATCACCTCATTTTCCAATTCTTCCAAAGGAAAGGAAGGGCTATTGGGCACAAAAACAGATACCAGTCCAACATATTGATGGCAAAGCTCGTATATGGGGTCGCCTTCCTCAATGGCCCCGAACATTTTTAGCTGCACTTTTTCCAGGTCCATCTGCAATTGTTCCAGACTGAAGAGGAGATAGTACAGAAAATCATTGGGTGTCTTGTATTCAAATTGGTTGTAAAAGAGCAGTTTTTTATCGGAAACCACCATCATCTCCATTTCATTCTCCGCGACCTGCACATAGCAGATGGGATCAGGGGCGGTTCTGCCCTCGTTCAGCAATGTGGAAATGAGCACGGTGCCACTGTGTTTGAACTCAAACTCACCGAAAAGGTCAAAAATATAGTTGTTGATGTTGGTGTAGGGGATATAGACGTTGACGATGTCCTGATTGGGGATTTCATCATAGGCAATGAGGTCGTTTGCCATGATCTTGGCGTTGAACTTCAAGTAGTTTGGAAGCTCTTCCTTATTGAAAAGTGGCCTTGGGACCAAACTGAACATATTGTTCTTGTGGATGACCATCACCTCTGAAAAACTTTTTCCCACATCCCCACTTTGATTGAGCCTGTTCTTAAGCTCCTTCAACATCAAATAAGGGGTGGACTGCGTTTTGAACGTTATTTTTTCAAAAGCGAGTATTTTATGGGTAATGGTGTCCGTCACACAAAAAGAAAGTCCATTCAAGCCAGCTTGAATGGACAGTTTTCTATGTATGCTATTTGCTTTTGGCTGTTCTATATCAATCGATTTTTCTATCATAGATGGGCGGCCAGTTACCGTTTGTGCTCACATCTGTCAATGATCCTACTTTGATTTCGGTTCCGTTCACTTCTTCCACACTCTGCAGCGCATTCTCCCTGGCGACCAAATCTTCTGGTTGGTCATAGAGGAGGACATCTTTTTTCACCTTGACCTCAAAAACAGGCGCCTTGAATCCGCTTTTGTCGATGATGTCCGCCTTCATTTCGAACTTTTCATTGTTCTGTGCATAAGGAACGTTCATCATGGTTTTGTATCGGTCATCGGCCCCAAACAGGGAATCTTTCACCTTTACTGTTCCCAAGGTGTCGATAATTACCGTATCTTGTTGCATATCAATCTGATAGGCCTTGTCGTATCTCATGAAAGAGGAATCCCTTTGGGAAGTTATGGTGTAATTGCCGGTATCGATGAATTTGATGAGGCTCTCAAAGTCATTGGCATATTTTCCATTGACCATTTTATAGGCTTCCTGGGAGTCCCTGATATCCTTTAATTTTGCAATAACCTTGGAAAATCTTTCTCTTTTTACTTTGTTGAACTCAATGGGTGCATTGATGGATTGATAGATCTTATAACCTAGAAAAATGCTCAAAAGCGCAAATACAATAATCAGTACGGGCTTTATTTTTTGGGGTAAAAATCTGTCAATCAGGAATACAAGCCCTAAGGTCACAAGGCATATTAATACTACAATAAGAATTAAGTTTAACATATCTGATACTGTCTTTCAAAGTTAATTTAGTGGTTACAGACAAATCTACAATTTTTTTTTATTCACGAAACTTTTTGCTTTAAAAAACCATGCTATCTTTAAATGCAGATGAAGGATATTAATGCACTCGATTTTTTAAGGATTTTAACTGAAAAATTTCCACACGAACCTACGCACAAGCAGCAGTTGGCTTTGGAAAAACTGTCCCGCTTTACTGTGGAGGCGAAAAAGGACACCGTTTTTCTCTTGAAGGGTTTTGCCGGGACAGGGAAGACTACCTTGGTGGCCACTTTGGTCAGTAGTCTATGGAAAGTGAAAATGGGTTCGGTACTCATGGCGCCAACGGGACGTGCGGCCAAGGTAATGTCCGTGTATTCGGGCAACCAAGCCTTTACCATACACAAGAAGATCTATTTTCCGAAGAAACAATCCGGGGGAGGCATCCAGTTTGTCTTGGCACCCAATAAACATCGGAACACCATATTCATTGTGGACGAGGCTTCCATGATCCCCGACACCCCTGCCGACTCCAAACTGTTTGAAAATGGTTCGCTGCTGGACGACCTTATATATTATGTACACTCGGGGCACAACTGCAGATTGATCCTGATAGGGGACACGGCACAGTTGCCACCAGTAAAACTGGACATGAGCCCGGCACTTGATGAAGGCCGCTTGTCCTTAAATTATGACAAGGAAATTGAATGCCTCGAATTGGACGAGGTGATGAGGCAGGCAGATGACTCTGGCATCCTACATAATGCCACCAACCTTAGGGAGCAGTTGCAGTCCCAGTTTCTTGACGACTTTAAGTTTGAGTTGGGAGGGTACAGGGACATTGTCAGGCTCATTGACGGGTCGGAGATACAGGAGGCCATAGATTCATCCTATAGCCAAAACGGAAAGGAAGAGACGGCCATCATCGTGCGGTCCAACAAAAGGGCCAATCTCTACAACCAGAACATCAGGGAACGCATCCTTTTTTTGGACAATGAACTCTCCGTGGGGGATTACATGATGGTGGTGAAGAACAATTATTTCTGGCTCAGCCCCAATTCCGAAGCAGGGTTCATTGCCAATGGGGACATTATAGAGGTATTGGAACTTTTTGCCATAAAGGAACTGTACGGGTTTTTGTTTGCCGAGGTCAAGGTGAAGATGGTGGACTATCCCAATCAAAAACCTTTTGAGACCGTTCTTTTGCTTGATACGATTAATGCCGAAAGCCCATCACTTTCCTACGAGGACGGGAACAGGCTCTACCAAGAAGTGCTGAAGGACTATGCCCATGAGAAAACCAAGTACAGACAATTTATGGGGGTCAAGAACAACAAGTATTTCAATGCACTTCAGGTGAAATTTTCTTATGCCATAACCTGTCACAAATCACAGGGGGGGCAGTGGGACACGGTATTTGTGGAGCAGCCCTACCTTCCGAACGGAGTGGACAAGGATTATTTGCGATGGCTCTACACAGCGGTCACAAGGGCCAAGCGGCAATTGTACCTTATAGGTTTCAAAGATGATTTTTTTCTTGATTAGGAATATTCTATTTTAGACATCGCCATGAACATTGAACCGGATACCATTATAAGTATATTTTTGGGAATAGGACTCGCGGCATCCGTTGGGTTCCGGGTGTTCCTGCCCCTTTTTGCCCTCAGTTTGGCAGCTTACATGGGCGCTTGGGACCTCAATGAAAACTGGCAGTGGATAGGAAGCTTGGCAGCGTTGATCACCTTTGGGGTCGCGACCCTGGTGGAAATATTCGCCTACTTTATTCCATGGGTGGACAATGCACTCGACAGTCTGGCCATTCCCTTGGCTGCGATTGCGGGTACAGCGGTCATGGTTTCCACGGTGGCGAACTTAGATCCAGTGGTCACATGGTCCTTGGCCATCATAGCCGGGGGAGGAACGGCAACTGCCATCAAAGGGGCGAACGCCGCTGGAAGATTGACCTCTTCCGCTACCACAGGGGGATTGGCCAATCCTTTGGTGTCCACCATTGAGACAGGAGCGGCCGTTACCGTGTCCACGGCATCCATTTTAGTGCCTCCCATAGCGGCCATTTTGGTCATCATCATATTGGTGGGCATTTTTAGGATCTATAGAAAACTTCGACCCAAAAAATAACCGTTGCACAAAAAATAAGAGAAGTGAAAGTAATCTCCATGATACCGGCCCGGTACCAGGCCTCAAGATTCCCTGCCAAACTGATGCAGGACCTATCGGGAAAACCCGTCATTGTGCGGACCTACGAAGCCGCACTCAGCACCGGACTTTTTGACGAGGTATATGTGGTCACGGACAGTCCCGAGATCTCTGAGGCCATTTCGGAAGTTGGCGGTAGTGTCATCATGAGCAAGAAAAAACATGAAAGCGGCAGCGACAGGATTGCAGAGGCCGTGGAGGACATGGATGTGGACATTGTGATCAATGTACAGGGGGACGAACCATTCATAGACAAGGTAAGTTTGGAAAAGGTCATCCAGGTTTTTAAGGATGATCCGGCAAAAGAAATCGATCTAGCCTCCTTGATGACCCCCATAACCGATTGGGACGAAATATCGAACCCCAACACGGTCAAGGTCATCGTGGACAATCAGAGTTGTGCGCTCTATTTTTCACGATCCCCGATTCCCTATCCACGGGACATGGATGTCAAGGCGCCCTACTACAAGCACAAGGGAATCTATGCCTTTCGCAAAAAAGCATTGTTGGATTTCCAACAATTGCCCATGCTGCCCTTGGAGGCCAAGGAGAAGATAGAGGCCATCCGCTTTTTGGAATACGGAAAGAAAATCAAAATGGTGGAGACCCACGTCACAGGAATAGAAATAGACACCCCGGAAGATTTGGAAAACGCCAGAAGAGCATGGAAGTGAATTTCAAGGACATAAAGGTCATAGGTTTCGATGCCGATGACACCCTTTGGGTGAACGAGACCTATTTTAGGGAAACCGAGGAAAGGTTTGCTGAGCTTTTAGGGGAGTATGAGACCAAGAACAAAGTGGACCAAGAGCTCTTCAAAATGGAAATGGCGAATCTGGATATCTATGGGTATGGCATTAAAGGTTTTATGCTCTCCATGATCGAATCTGCATTGGACCTGTCCAATAATAAGGTTCCGCAGGAAACCATTTCAAAAATTTTGGAACTGGGCAAAGAAATGATCGCCCATCCGGTGGAACTGTTGGATGGCGTGGAAGAAGTCCTTTCCAAATTGGTGGACAAATACCGATTGATCGTACTGACCAAAGGAGATCTTCTGGACCAAGAGCGCAAGCTGGAAAAATCAGGACTCTCCAAGTATTTCCACCATGTGGAAGTCTTGAGCGATAAAAAGGAAAGCAATTATAGCAACCTGTTGGAACATCTGAATATTGATGTGAAAGAATTTTTGATGATCGGCAATTCCCTCAAATCGGACATATTGCCTATCTTGAACATAGGAGCCAAGGCGGTACATGTACCATTCCATACCACTTGGGTCCACGAAATGGTTCCAGAGGAACAAGTGAACGGACATTTGAAACTGAACAGTCTCAGGGACATCTTGAAGTATTTGGATAACTGATGAACATAGAAAGCAATTTGAAAAAACAGATCATAACCCCTTTGAACAAGACTACATATAGGAACTTTCCCATGGTGCCCAAGGTCGTCTTTGGGGCAGGATGTTTTTCCCAGTTGGGGGACATACTGCTGCCCATGCGGAAAAGTTCGGAGGCACCATTTATTTTTTTGGTGGACGATTTTTTTGAAAACAAGGAATTTGCCTCAAGGATCCCATTGATGCTGAACGATGAGGTTATATTCATATCCGCAGAAGAAGAGCCCAAAACGGAACAAGTGGATGCGTTGGTCGCACAGATCAGGGAAAAATATACCGAGATCCCATCGGGGGTCATCGGTATAGGTGGGGGAACACTTTTGGATCTGGCAAAGGCCGTGGCCATCCTCTTGAACAACAAAGGCTCCGCCAAGGATTACCAAGGTTGGGATTTGGTGCACAAGCCCTCCATTTACCATGTGGGAGTGCCCACCATTAGTGGCACTGGGGCCGAGGTTTCCCGTACCACAGTTTTGCTAGGCCCTGATAAAAAATTGGGAATCAACTCGGACTATACCACCTATGACCAAGTATTGCTAGATCCCGATTTGGCCAAGACCGTTCCCAAGGAACAATGGTTCTATACGGGGATGGATTGTTTCATCCATTGTGTGGAATCGCTCACCGGGACCTACCTCAATGCTTTCAGCCAGAGTTATGGGGAAAAGGCCATGGAGCTTTGCAAAGAGGTGTTCTTGGGAGATATACCGGAGAGTGAGTCACGGGAAAAGCTGATGATGGCCTCTTGGCACGGGGGAATGAGCATTGCGTATTCCCAAGTCGGTATAGCGCATGCCATGAGCTATGGGCTTTCCTATCAGTTGGGGATCAAGCATGGGTTGGGCAACTGTCTGGTGTTCCAGCATTTGGAGGAGTTTTATCCGGAAGGCGTGGCCATTTTTGAACAAATGATGCGAAAACATGACATACGATTGCCGAAAGGTATTTGTGCCGATCTGACGCAAAATGATTTTGATGTGATGGTCAATGTGTCCTTGGGATTGGAAGCCCTTTGGGAGAACGCCTTGGGGAAAGATTGGAAGAAAATCATCACACCGGCCCGATTGCAGGCCATGTACCAAAAAATCTAACCTGTTCGGCAAGGAGCAGGGCACTATAGACCATGCAGAGACTGGCCAAGTTTATCTATTTTAGGATCTTGGGTTGGAAGTTGAACGGCTTCTTTCCCCAGGTGGACAAATGTGTGGTCATTGTGGTGCCGCATACCCATTGGCTGGATTTTTTCCTTGGGCTCGTGGTGCGGAAGGTCGTGGGGCAAGAAATCAATTACATAGCCAAAAAAAGCTTGTTCTCTCCACCATTCGGATGGTTTTTCCGGTGGACGGGCGGAGCACCGGTAGATCGCTCCAAAAACTCGAATATGGTAGAGGGCATTGTCAAAATCTTCAATGAAAAAAAGATGTTTAGGCTAGCCTTGGCCCCCGAAGGAACTAGAAAAAAGGTGGAAAAGCTCAAAACAGGGTTTTACCATATTGCCAAAAGTGCACAGGTGCCGATTGTCATGGTTGCCTTCGATTTTGGAAAGAAAGAAGTGAAGATAGGGGAGCCTTTTCATCCCACGGATAATATGGAAGAGGATTTTGGACGGATATATGAATTTTATAAAGGAGTGATGGGCAAGGTCAGGGAGTACAGCTTTTCGCCGAACGGCTGGGAAGCTTTTCATACAAATAGTGTAACTTGATTTTTTGGCTTGATAGTTGCCATTAATCTTTTTGGACCTGTTGTTGGTCTAAAAAATTAAGGTTTCTTCTGTGAAAATTGGGAATATTAACCATCTGACAAAAAAATGCCCCTTCATCAATTGGAATGATTGTAGGTTGAGAGATGAAACAGGTTTTTACAAACAAAGTTTACTTGAAGATCAAAATAAAGGAAATCGATAACAGACGTTAAAAAGATATTAGGATGCAGATAAAGGAGAACAGTACGGTGTACGATGCGATAGTGGTCGGATCGGGAGCTGGTGGCGGTATGGCGACCAAGGTACTTGCGGATGCAGGCCTTAAGGTGGCCGTGGTCGAGGCAGGTCCATTTTTTGACCCGGCGGACCCAGAACAGAAGACCCAGTTGCGCTGGCCCTACGAGTCCCCCAGACGGGGAGCCGGTACGGTGCGTCCCTTCGGGGATTTCGATGCCGCCTATGGTGGCTGGGAGATAGAAGGGGAGCCCTACACGCACAAGGACGGTACCAAGTTCGATTGGTTCCGTTCGCACATGCTCGGCGGCCGAACCAACCACTGGGGGCGGATCTCGCTTCGCTTCGGCCCGGACGACTTCAAGCACAAGAGCATCGATGGGCATGGGGATGACTGGCCCATCAGCTATGACGATGTAAAGCCCTACTATGACAAGGTGGACAAGATGATCGGGGTGTTCGGCACCAACGAGGGGCTGCGCAACGACCCGGACGGATTTTTCCTTCCCCCGCCAAAACCAAGACTGCACGAGCTGTTCTACATCAAAGGGGCGAAAAAATCAGGAGTTCCCGTATATCCCTCGCGGATGTCAATGCTCACCAAGCGCATCAACAACGATCGCGGGGTATGTTTCTACTGTGGACAGTGCTCAAGGGCCTGTCAGGTGTATGCGGATTTTTCGGCAGGTACCTGCTTGATCTTCCCCGCGCAGAAGAGCCGTGGCCAGGTGGATCTCTTTGTCAACTGTATGGTCAGGGAGGTCACCGTGGATGATGAAGGACGTGCCACTGGCGTTTCCTATATCAACAAGGAGGACCGCAAGGAATACAAGCTCAAGGGCAGGGTAGTGGTGCTTGGGGCATCGGCCTGTAGCACGGCCCGTATCCTCTTGAACTCCAAGAGCCCACAGCATCCCAATGGACTGGGCAACAGCAGTGACCATGTGGGTAAATACCTGCACGACTCCACAGGTGGTGACCTGATGGCCTTTGTGCCCGACCTGATGAACCGAAAGGTGTCCTACAACGAGGACGGGGTGGGCGGAATGCACGTCTATTCCCCTTGGTGGGGCGACAATTCCAAGTTGGACTTCCCCCGGGGCTACCATATCGAGATATGGGGCGGAATGGGGATGCCCGGCTATGGCTTCGGTTTCAACGTGAACGAGTTCAACAAGTTCTTCGGAACAAAGGTGGGCGGCTATGGGGACATCCTCCGTAGCGATGCCAAGAAATATTACGGCGCGGTAGTGGGCCTCAGTGGTCGTGGTGAATCCATCGCCCTGAAGAGCAACTACTGCGAGATCGACCCTGCGGTGGTGGACGAATGGGGTATTCCCGTATTGCGCTTCCACTACAAATGGTCGGACAACGAACGCAACCAGGCCAAGCACATGCAGGACTCCTTTGAGGAGATCCTGACCAACATGGGCGGTGAGGTGATCGGTGGCAAGGCCGGAAAGGAACGGGATTATGGACTGCATGCTCCCGGACGGATCATCCACGAGGTGGGCACCACCAGGATGGGCGATGACCCAAAGACATCGGTGACCAACAAGTACCAACAGTTGCACGACGTGGACAATGTCTTCGTGGTGGACGCCGGGGTGTTCACTTCGCAGGCGGACAAGAACTGTACCTGGACCATATTGGCACTCTCCTGGAGGGCATCGGAATACATAGTGGAGCAATTGAAACAACAAAATCTGTAAGGAAATGGACAGAAGGAAGAGTCTGAAATCGATAGTGTTGGGATCCGTGGCCGGAGGATTGGCCATACATGGCTGCAAGCCGGAGCCCACAGTTCCTGAAGTAGGGGCACAAGAAATCCCCATGCTGAAGTGGCGGACGCCGAAGGAGAACGAGCAACTGGCCGAACTGCATGCAGAGCAGTTTTTCAATCCCCATGAGGCGGAGACCCTCACGGTACTGTGTGACCTGATATTGCCCGGCAGCGAGGAATATAAAAGCGCCTCGGATGCAGATGTGGTATCTTTCATAGAGTTCATGGCCAAGGACATCCCAACGATGCAGGTGGACCTCCGAGGTGGCCTGATGTGGCTGGACCACAAGAGCAACCTGGACAATGGCACAGAGTTCAAGGCGGCCACGGAAGAACAGCAGAAGGCCATATTGGACACCATTGCATATTATGACCCGGAGGTGTCGGGCAACGAGCGACCCTTTGAAGTGAACTTCTTTTCGATGGTGAGGAACCTGACCATGACAGGGTTCTATACCTCCAAGATCGGGATCGAGGAGTTGGGCTACAAGGGCAACATGCCCAATGTGTGGGACGGAGTGCCTGACGATGTACTGGAGCAACACGGGGTGTCCTACGACCCGGAATGGTTGGCCAAGTGTGTGGACCAGAGCAAGCGCAACATTGTGGCCGAGTGGGACGAAAACGGCAACCTGATCACTTGATTTTTGTCCTTTTGGACAAAATACGCCCTGACCTTTACCAGAAAAAGAAATGAATCGATTTTGTATTTGGATATTTCTTTGCTTTTGGGGAGCATGGGGTTTTGGTCAAGTCCGCTCCATGCCCAAGCTCAAAGTACTATCGGAAGAGTTCATGTTTGAAGAAGCACCTTTTGCCCAATGCCATGCCTCTACCTTGGTGGAGTTGGGAAATGGTTCCGTGATGGCCGCTTGGTTTGGGGGCACGTATGAAAGACACCCTGATGTGAGCATTTATACAAGCTCAAGAAACGCTGACGGTTGGAGTTTTCCGGAGATGGTGGCCGATGGGGTGATGAACGATACCCTCCGATATCCGTGTTGGAACCCTGTACTTTTCCGAAATAGTACTGGTCAGGTTATGCTGTTCTACAAAGTAGGGCCATCCCCTTCATCCTGGTGGGGCATGTACAAGACCGCTGACAGCAATGGAAAAAGTTGGTCTGGACCGGAAAAGCTTCCCCATCCTATTTTGGGACCTATCAAAAACAAGCCTATTCAGGTCGATGGCCATCTTATTGTAAGTCCATCCAGCACGGAAAGTGAAGATGGTGTTGTCTGGAAATCGCATGTGGAACTATCCACAGATGGAGGATATACTTGGACCAAGGCCGAAATACCGTCACAGGAAAGTGTAAAGATTATTCAACCTACCTTGTTGCAGGTGGCCAATGGGGATATAAAGGCGTTTTTGCGAAGCGATCAAGATGTGGTCATGGAGAGCATCAGCCACAATCAAGGACTTACATGGTCCATGGCAACAAAAACAACCATTCCAAATCCCAATAGTGGTATTGATGCCGTCAGCCTAAAGGAAGGAGGCTATTTATTGGTGTATAACCCTATGCCCAGTGGAAAGGATTGGTCCAACGGCAGGGAAAAGTTGAACCTGGCCTTTAGCCCAGATGGAAACTCATGGACAGATGTCAAAAAGTTGGAGGATCAAACCAATGGGGAGTATAGCTATCCAGTCATCATACAAGACTCCAAAGGTATTGTACATATTTCTTATACCTATGACAGGGAAAGGATAAAGTATATAAAAATGCGATTGGATTGATGCCCCAAAGGCAAGAAAACAGCAACTATTCAGGTGGGTTTGTCTTGTTTCCCGTAATGGAAATGGATTGGTTCAGGATTTTGTTCTTCACATCATCCAGATAGCTTCTTCCAATCACATATCTTTTCCCAGCGATTTCCACACTATTGCCCTCCAAGGCATCTATTTTGTCCAGGGAAACAGTATGGGACCGATGGATCCTGATAAACCTGTCACTGGAAAGTTCCTCGGTAAAGGCACTGAGTGTCTTGTGCACAATGTGGTTTCCCTTCGGGGTGATGATCTTGATATAATCCTTCAGGCTTTCCACAAGGATGATCTCGTCCAAGTAGATCTTTTTCATTTTCTTTTTGTCCACCTTCACAAAAATGTGCTCATTGGTAAGATCCCGTTTGGGTAATTCCTTCACCTTTGCAATTGCCTTGTTCACCGCTTTGATGAACCTGGGAAGGCTTATGGGCTTCACCAAATAGTCCAGGACTTCAAGGTCAAAGCCCTTTGCCGCATGCTCGGCGTGGGCGGAGGTGATGATGACCATCGGTTTCTCGTCCAGACTGTCCAAAAAACTGAACCCGTCTATAATGGGCATGTTCACATCCAGAAAAAGAAGGTCTGGCATGTTTTCCCTTAGGTATTCCATGCTGTCAATGGCATTGTTGAAGACTGCGGCGATCTGCAGTTCCTTTATGTGTGCGATGTGGTTTTCGATGACTTTTACGGCCAAGGGCTCATCATCTATAATAACACATTTCAAGTTCATCTAAGTTGGAGCTTTAAGTTTACAATGTATTCATCGGACTCATCAAAGATGTCCATTCGGTATTCATGGGCGCCATACCTTAGCTTCAATCTCTTTTCCACATTGGATAGACCAATGCCCCCGGATTGTTTTTTTGTACGCTGTTCTTGGTTCTTCGGTTTGGTGTTGCTGATCCTAAAGTATAGAAACTTTTCCTCAATCCTTATACTTATATCGATCTTAACCTTTCCAATGCTTTTGTTGGCCCCATGTTTAAACGCATTTTCTATGAACTGGACCAATAGTAAAGGGGCTAGTTTTTTGCCTTTGGAATCACCTGTCACCTCGAAATTGAGCTGAAGGTTTTCATTGTACCTTATCTTTTCAAGATCTAGATAATTTTGAATGAAGAGAAGCTCCTTCTTGAGGCTTTGGTCCTTGTCGCGCGTTTCATAGAGCACATAGCGCATAAGCTCGGAGAGCTTTATGATGGTGTCCGGTGTCTTATCGGATTTTTCGAGGCTCAAGGAATAGATGTTGTTCAGGGTATTGAAGAAAAAATGGGGCGATATCTGTGCCCTCAGGAACCTCAGTTCCGTCTCCAGTTGTTCTTTCTCCAATTTGGCCACCCTCCCGGTTTCCCGCAGCCAGTCAATGGTCAGTTTGATGGAAGCCGCAAAGGTGATCACGTAGAGTTCGCCCAACATCATCACCACTGCATAATTGAACGTAAGGCTATGTGTTTCGGGACCTTCGGGCCAAACATTATAGCTGATCAAAAAAAAGGTGAGCAGGTATTTGATGACCACCATTACATATATCGAAACGACAAGGGCGATGATAAAAGAGACGAATTTTCTTTTGAAAATGAATTTGGGGACCAAATAATATATGGTGAAATAGGTCAGGGTAATGTGGATGGGAAAACCTAAAAGGTTGGATTTCAGTGAGTAAAGGTAATCGTTGAAATAACTCCCCCAACGTAAAAAATTGAAGGTGAAATAAACCGCCCAGAATAGGACATGGTGCAACGAAGTGATCTTGTGCTCCGTCACGGCATTCACTAAAGATCTATTTTTGGAGGGGTGCTGAAGGTGCATTGGGCAGTTGATTACGTTTTTTTGGCATTTGGCTTTTCATAACCGTCGTTGGTCTAATAAAGAGCAATAAATACGGATGAAATTATGAATTTTTACAAAATATCTGGTTTGGACTTGTGCCGATATACAGGATTGGACAGTAAAAGGGCATACCCTATTATGGGGAATGGTCCGAAATGAAAGGGCAAATAAAACATTTTGATGAGAATACGACAAATTTTTCGAAAGGCAAGCTATATGCTGGTGGTCATGGCCCATTTTTCTTGTATGGGGCAAAAAAGCGAAGCCCCTCGGTCCATTGTGGTATATAAGACCCAAGAACCCATTGTCATTGATGGATTGGCCAATGAAAAAGCGTGGAAGGAAGCCCAGGTTTCGGATGACTTTATCGATATAGAGGGAGTGGATACCCCGACCTATCGGACCAATGTGCGCATGCTTTGGGATGAGACCCACCTCTATTTTTATGCCCAAATGGAAGAGCCCCATGTTTGGGCCACCCTTAAACAAAGGGACACAGTGATATTTTACAACAACGATTTTGAAATATTCATAGACCCTGACGGGGATACCCACAATTACTACGAATTTGAAATGAACGCGTTGAACACAGTCTGGGACCTGCTCTTGGTGAAACCTTACAGGGAAGGTGGTCCCGTTGTTGATAGCTGGGAAATATTGGGGCTAAAAACAGCGGTGAACGTGAATGGGACCTTGAACGACCCTACGGACATTGACAGCGGATGGAGCGTGGAAGTGGCCATGCCATGGGAAGTACTGAAGGAGGCCAGCGGCAGCAACGATATACCCAAAGGGAAATATTGGCGGATCAATTTTTCGCGGGTGAACTGGGATTATGAATTGAAGGACGGGTCATATGCACGAAAAAAGGATGCAGAGGGCAAGTTCCTGCCGGAATACAATTGGGTGTGGTCGCCCCAGGGAGTCATCAATATGCACGAACCGGAGCACTGGGGGTATGCCTACTTTTCGCCCAATGAAGTTGGGAATCCCGACACGTTTAGCATTCCAAAAGATGAACAGATAAGGTGGTTCATGTATGGGCTGTACAGGGCACAAAAAAGATATTTTGACCAAAAGGGAAAATATGCCACTTCCCTTGACGAACTGTTGCCCAATCCCATCCTACGGGACGGGACTCCAGTGGAACTTGAACTGGAAGTACACCGGACAGGCTGGAACATTCAGGCAAAAAGTCCTTATACGGAATCCATATACACCATCCGGGAAGACGGAAAATACCAACACATCAAATGAGATCACAAATGAAAATTAAAGCAGCCCTAGTGGCCATCGTAGCCCTGTCCGCAGTCTCCTGCTTGGACAATATTGACAAAAAATCCACATCCCCCACGGTTGTGGAAGAGAACCCAGAGCAGGAAGCATTCAAGTATTGGACGTGGATCACTGCCGACCCCAAAAGGGATGATGCATCATACACCGAAGAGTTTAAAAAATACAAAAGTTACGGTTTGGATGCCGTATTGATCAATACCAATGCAGACCCTGCACTTCTGGGCCGGTTGGCCCCCTTGGCCAAGGCGGAGGGAATGGAGGTGCACGCATGGATCATGGCCATGAACCGACCAGGAGACTCCATTGTGAGGCAGCACCCGGAATGGTATGTGGTGAGCCGGGAAGGAAAATCGGCCTACGACAACAGGCCTTACGTAGGTTATTATGAATTTTTGTGCCCTACGCGGGAAGCTTCAAGGAACCATGTGCTGGGATTGGTGGAAGCACTTTCCAAAGTGGAGGATGTGGCCAGCGTGCATTTGGATTATATCCGTTTTCCCGATATTTTCCTGCCGATAGGCCTTTTGCCCAAGTATGACCTGGTCCAGGATGAAGAATTGCCCGAATACGATTTTTGCTATTGCGATGTATGCGTGGAGGAGTTTGAAAAAGTGCACCATAAAAACCCAAGGGAAATGGAAAACCCTGCCATTGATATGGAATGGAAACAGTTTCGCCTGAACCAGATACGCAATGTGGTCAATGAGGCTTACGACATTGTCCATGAAAATGGTAAAATATTGACCGCGGCAGTATTTCCATATCCCGAAATGGCAGACCATATGGTGAGGCAACGTTGGGACAAATGGGATGTGGATGTAGTATTGCCCATGATTTACCACAATTTTTATAATGAGGATACAGATTGGATCGGGTTTGCCACCAAGCAAGGGGTACAGGACCTTGAGACGACAAAGACCGAGCTGCACACTGGACTTTTTGTGCCGGATATGAGTGGGGAAGAGCTCACCGAGGCCATAGACCAGGCGAGGAAAAATGGAGCAAAGGGTGTATCCTTCTTTGATGGACCTGCCTTGACCGACGAGCAATTACAGGCCATAAAAGCATCCAAATAGAATACGGTCTCCAACCATGGAAGATGTCAATATGTAGCAGTTCAGTTTCATATTGTCGGACAATTTGGATGATTTAATACGAGTAACCTATACCAGTACGTTTAATTTAGTTAATTGCAAGTAAGCTGACCGATGTTCTTGAATATCGGTCAGTTTTATTTATCACCATTCTGTTGATTGAAGTCAAATTATATCCTCTGTCCACGTTGTGGAATGTCCGTTAGGGCAAACTTCTTTTGTGTGTTTTCCACACTATATTTTATGGGAAGGTTTCCAGCTAACAGCCCATTATGCGGGGTTTTGTGGTGTTTGACTACCCTTCGTTTCTGTTTTGAGAGTTAAAACCACCCTTCGGCTTTTCACGTCTGTTGTTGGTCGAAATTTTTTCAGAAATCTTTAACGAATAGAGATTTTCACTTTGATATGTTAACTCAAAATTAACGTACACTCATAAATTACTAACAATCAAATAAACTAACATGATTCAAAAACTCAAGTTTGTATTTGTTTTTGCTGTTTTACTCTCTGTTCAGGGAGCTATGGCACAAACGATTACTGGAACGGTTTCTGACGAGTCGGGCGTTCCGCTGCCCGGCGTCAACATTGTTGAAAAGGGAACCAGCAATGGTGTTTCCAGCGATTTCGATGGAAATTACAGTATCACAGTTTCAGATGGCAATGCGACATTGGTCTTCTCCTCTTTAGGGATGAGGACCGCAGAAATTGGAGTTGCAGGCCGGACAACGGTCAACCTGACTATGGAAGAAGATGCGGAACAACTGGGCGAGGTAGTTGTAACTGCGTTAGGCATAAAAAAGGAAACCAAGGCATTGGGGTACTCAATTACGGAAGTAGGCGGTGAAAAATTGTCCGAAGTAAAACAGGTAAATGCGATTAATGCGCTGCAAGGTAAAATTGCCGGTGTAAACATTACAGGTGCGGCCACGGGGCCATCGGGTACCAGTAAGGTGGTTATCCGCGGTGTTTCTTCTGTAAATGGAACTGCCCAACCACTATATATTGTAGATGGGATTCCGATTGATAACCAAAACCTGGGTTCTGCCACTAGATGGGGGGGAGCGGATTTTGGGGATGGTATTTCCAGTATTAACCCAGATGATATTGAGAGTGTGAGTGTTCTGAAAGGGGGTGCGGCCGGGGCACTTTATGGCTCAAGGGCTTCCAATGGGGTAATCGTCATTACTACCAAATCTGGAAAGGGACAGCAGGGACTTGGAGTTGAAGTTTCCAGTTCGGCTCAATTTGAGACCATCAATACTGACCTTTATGATTTTCAGACCGAATATGGCCAAGGCCTCAATGGGGTTGCGCCTACCACGGCCGAAGAGGCACGTGATGCCGGTATGCAATCATGGGGACCAAGGTTGGGAAGTGTTTCTTCTGCAGTGCAATTTGATGGGGTGAGCAGACCCTACGAATATACGGGCAATAATCTGACTAAGTATTATAGAACGGCCAGTACCTTCATCAACACAGTGGCCGTAAGCAAAGCAGGTGAAGGGTACAATGTCAGGTTCTCGGCAACGGATTTGACAAATAACGACCTTGTACCAAATTCAGGTTTGAACAGAAAGTCGTTTTCATTGAATGCGGGAGCTGTCTTGGCTGATAAATTGACTATGGACATCAGCGGGAAATATGTAGTGGAAGGAGTCCAGAATAGACCTAGGACTTCAGATTCACCAGGTAACGGAAACTTTGTGGTAGCCCTTTCGGGACCAAATATTGACGTAAGGGATTATCGACCAGGTTATAATGAAGATGGTACGGAGTTTAGAGTATCTTCAAGTACCTATCACCAAAACCCATATTGGACTGCGTACAGATTTGAAAATGAGAGTAATAAGAATAGATTCATAGGGTCTTCAACATTAAGATATCAGGTTACGGATTGGTTATATCTTATGGGAAGAGCGGGTATTGATCAATATACGGCCAGGATAACACAAGTTGAGCCTTTTGGAACGGCATATAAGCCTTTGGGTGGTATGACCGAGCAGAACTATAATGTGAAGACAGTTGATGCCGATTTTATCATTGGTTTTGAAAAGGACATAACTGAAGATTTTTCCAACTCAACTCTTGTTGGGGCAAATAGCAACTCTTTTACGAATGAGTTCACCCAATTGATCGGTAATGATTTTGTGATTCCTTCCTTGGTGGATATTGCCAATGTTTCCAATAGGAACTATGAGTATAGATTGGACCGAGTCAAGAAGAATGGCTTGTATTTCTCTACGGAATTTTCATACAGAAACTATTTGTATTTGACCGTGACCGGAAGGAATGACTGGTTTTCCACTCTAAGTAAGAGCAACAAATCTGCACCCAACAGTTATTTTTATCCATCTGTGAATGCCAGTTTTGTGCTCTCGGATGCATTGTCCTTGCCTGAATGGGTTTCTTTCAGTAAGTTGAGGGCGGGTTATTCTGAGGTTGGTGGTGGAGCCAATGACCCATATCAATTGGCACTTACTTATGCAATTACGGACAACTATTCTGCAACGGGACCAGGTGTGCCTTTGGGCAGTATCAACAATAGCACTTTGCCCAATGAAGAACTGAAGCCCTTTACCAAGAAAGAATATGAAATTGGATTGGATCTGAGATTCCTTAATAATAGATTGGGTGTCGATTTTGCATATTATAACAATAAGACCATCGATGATATTGTGCCAATAAATATTTCTAATGCATCCGGTTATTCCAGTGCCATAATAAACATTGGGGAGCTTACCAACAAAGGAATAGAGCTCTTATTGACCGGTAGCCCTATTAGAAGTCAAAACTTTGGGTGGGACATTAGTTATAATATGTCCTACAACAAAAGTGAAGTGGTTAGGACAGACGAGGATGGAAATCCTGTTTTTCCTGGGGATGCTGCATATGGAGTCAATTCACAAGCAGGATTCATAGAAGGCTACCCGGCAGCATCGATTTATGGTACCACCTATATTCGTGACGAACAGGGAAGGATACAATATGATGCCAATGGGACACCCTCGGTAGGGCCTAATGAAGTCATTGGTCAAGGTATAGCACCTTGGACCATGGGACTTACCAATACATTCAATTACAAAAACTTTAACCTTTCCTTCTTGATCGATGCCAAGTTCGGTGGGGATATTTTTTCTGGAACCAGTGCCTTTGCAAGCTATTATGGCGCAAGCAAGAGTACATTGGTAGGAAGGGAAAATGGATTGACTGTTACAGGAGTCGATGCAAACGGGGCTGACTTTACCTCCACCATTGCTCCTGAGAACGTAGGGGATTATTATAGGAGAATCTATGAAATAGCGGAGGCCCATATTCAAGATGCAAGTTTTATTAAGTTCAGACAGATAAGTTTGGGTTATAATCTACCATCCAGTATTTTGGAGAAAACCTTTATTTCCAATGTCAATATTTCCTTCATAGGCAGAAACCTATTCTTTCTGATGAAGCATACTGAAAATATAGATCCGGAGTCTGCGTACAACAATACTTTTGCCAATGGAATTGAACGGTTTGGACTTCCTGCGACCAGAAGTTATGGGTTAAGTTTAAATGTAAAGTTTTAAAAAAAAAGACAATGAAAAGATCAATATATATAACCACATTTGCCTTGCTTGCTTTGGTGGGAGTGTCTTGTGATGATGGGTTTGAGGATATAAACACAGACCCTACCAAGGCAACAGAAATTGCTATTGAGTATAAATTTCCCAAGGCCATTCTATACACTGCGGGCCAACGTTATGAATCATGGAGGGGCAATTTCATTTATTGCTCAACTATGATCCAGCACTTGGCCAACACCCAAGGCTATTGGAGTGGAGACAAGTATTTTTATAATGCGGCGTACTCTTCCGCGTATTGGGATGCCAACTACCCACAGGGAATCAAGAGTATTGAGGATATGAAAGCTGAGTTGGAGTCTAATGGACAAACCGACTCTCCTGAATATGCCATGGTAAGGATTCTAAGGGTTTTTGCATACCACAGGATGACTGATCTCTATGGGGACATTCCCTACAGTGAGGCGGGTAAAGCTTATACGGAAGGAAACACCAGACCCGCTTATGACAGTCAAGAGAGTATTTATGCAGATATGCTCAAGGAATTGGAAGAAGCCGCTGCCGTATTGGGAACAGGCACGGCAGAAATAGGCGCAGCCGATATTCTTTATGCCGGAAACCAAACCCAGTGGAAAAAATGGGCCTATTCCCTGATGTTGAGGTTGGGCCTCCGCATGGTAAAGGTTGATGAGGCTGCCGCAGAAGAATGGGTTGCCAAGGCCATAGCTGGCGGGGTAATGGAGTCCAATGATGACATTGCCTACATCAGGCACCAATCGGATGGGAACGGTATTGTAAGAAATGGGAATGGGGAGGTTTTCACGGCAGATAGATCGGCCAGGATAAGTACCACCTTCTTGGAGATATTGGAGGGAGATCCAAGAATGAGGGTGTATGCTGCCCTGCCTCCCGATGAAGATGGGTTTGTGAACGAGAATCCAGCTGACCAAAAAGGCCTTCCCAATGGTTTGGATGGGGCCACTATCCAAGATTATGAGGGTGGATCTGATTTAAGCACCTATTCGGAACCCAATAGCAACTACCTGATGGGTGAAGATGCTCCCATGTTCTGGCAAACCTATGCAGAAGTGGAGTTCATGCTTGCCGAGGCAGCAGTTCGTTGGGGACTTGCAGGAGGTGACCCGGAAGTGCATTACAATGCAGGAGTGACCGCAGCCATGCAATATTTGTCACTATATGGTGGAGGCGCTACGATCACCAATACCGAGATTAACGATTACTTGGCTGCCAATCCATTTGATGCAGGGAATGCCCTAGAGCAGATCAATACACAATATTGGGTGGCTGTTTTCTTGAATGAATATGAGGCCTATGCCAACTGGAGGAGAACGGGTTTCCCAACGCTTACCCCGGTCAGTTATGATGGGAACCAAAGCAATGGAACCATTCCTAGAAGATTGATTTACCCGACAAACGAGGCAGTATTGAATTCTAGTAACTATAATGCAGTCCTTACGGCTCAAGGTCCTGATAGCTTCACAACCCGAATGTGGTGGGATGTTGAATAATGATTTCATAATCGATAGTAGAGTTAGTTTTATTTATAGTTAATTTGAGTAAAGGAAGAAATTGTTCTTCCTTTACTTTTTTTACATTGCAACAATAGTTTAATGACCTATGCAAAAATTCCAATATATGGTGATTGTTCTTTTGATTTCCATTGGTGTGTCACGTGCCAATGCCGAAGGGATTGTAACCTCTATGGAACAAATCGCATGGTCTCAAATGGAACAAACGGATAATGTCCGTGGACGGATTGAAAAGCCAGAAGTTGAAGGTGGGGGCAATGTCGTCCCTTGGCTACCCAACACTATCCAATGTCGAAATTTGTTGAAGATGTGCATCGAATTTTTTAATATAACCAACTGACTTTAAACCAAACCTATGATATCATTGAATATTTGGGACTATGTGATCATTTTTAGCTTCTTTGCCATCACCTTGAGCATAGGCCTCTACGTGTCAAAAAGCTCTGGAAAGAGTAGTGCGGAATATTTCCTTTCAGGAAGGACCATGCCTTGGTGGCTATTGGGAATTTCCATGGTGGCCACCACCTTTTCCACGGATACCCCCAACCTGGTCACGGACATTGTCCGTACCAATGGTGTATCCGGAAACTGGGTCTGGTGGGCATTCCTGCTGACAGGACTGTTGACCGTTTTTGTCTATGCCCGACTCTGGAGGCGTTCCAACGTAAATACCGACCTTGAGTTCTACGAACTCAGATATGGGGGCAAACCCGCTCGTTTTTTGCGAGGCTTCAGGGCTGTTTATCTTGGGGTCATCTTCAATGTCATCACCATGTCGGCGGTGACCTTGGCCGCTATAAAAATAGGGGGCATCATGTTGGGATTGGAGCCTTGGCAGACTGTGGTGAGCGCAGGGCTCATCACCGTGATCTTCAGTGCCGTGGGAGGTTTTAAGGGAGTGGTCTATACGGATTTCGTCCTTTTCTTCGTGGCCATGGGAGGTGCCATAGGGGCAGCTTGTTATTTGATCAACATACCCGAGGTCGGGGGCATCGATGCATTGCTTTCCCATGAAATCGTAAAGGAAAAACTGAACATCTTACCTGACCTTGACAACAAGAGCGCATTGATCACCCTGTTGATCATTCCCTTAGCGGTACAATGGTGGAGTTCATGGTACCCAGGTGCGGAACCGGGTGGTGGGGGCTATATTGCCCAACGAATGTTGTCCGCCAAAAACGAAAAGCACGCCATAGGCGCCACATTTTTCTTCAATATCATGCACTATGCCTTGAGACCTTGGCCATGGATATTGGTGGCCTTGGCCTCTTTGGTGGTTTTCCCCGATTTGGAGAGCCTGCAAGCTGCATTTCCCATTGTGGCAGATGACAAAATGGGACATGATCTTGCCTATTCGGCCATGCTCACCAAACTCCCGACAGGTCTGTTGGGCTTGGTACTGGCCTCATTGGTCGCGGCATATATGTCCACCATTTCCACACAGTTGAACTGGGGATCATCCTATATCGTGTATGATTTTTACAAGGAGCGGGTCAATCCACAGGCATCCGAGAAGAGATTGGTCGCAGTGGGCAGGGTATCCACCGTCGGCTTGATGGTGTTGAGTGCCCTCTTGGCCCTATTGCTCCAGAATGCCCTTCAACTTTTTGAGATCCTGCTCGTATTTGGGGCAGGCACCGGCTTGATTTTCATTTTGAGATGGTTCTGGTGGCGTATCAATGCCTGGAGCGAGATCACGGCCATGTTCATTTCAGGGATCCTGTCACTGGTGCTCAAGCTTACGCCCCTCGGGGACTATTTATTTGCGGCGGATACGGGCCTTCTGCCAAATTGGGCCGAATACCCGATGGTGGTCTTGGTCACAACGGTTGCTTGGCTCATTGCCACCTATGCCACATCGCCAGAGAGCAAAGAAGTCCTCTACGATTTTTGCAGAAAGATAGAGCCGGGAGGCCCAGGATGGAAAAAAGTGGAGCAACAAGGCAGAGCTGAGGGAGTGGAATGGAACAATACTGGAAAAAAATGGAGTGTTCCCAGTGGTATCTTGGCGATGATTGTCGGCACGGTGTTGATCTATAGCATTCTTTTTGCCACTGGTTATTGGATCTATGGACGATGGATGCCAGCATCCATATTAACGGCAATTGCAGTAGTGTCGGGCACCTTTTTGATCATGACGTGGAAAAAAATAAAAGTATCCCTAACTTAAACGTATAAATAAGTGAAAATGGAAACAAAAATGTTACCTAAATCAATAGCATACAGACCGGCCGGGCAGTTTGAAGAAACCCGGTTCGAGAAAATACACAATGTCATCTTTGAGGACTCAAAAGAAGGGTCTTTGCAAGTGGCACTGGAAATTGCAGCATTGATACGGGAAAAATCGGAGAAGGGACAAACCTGTGTGCTGGGTCTTGCCACTGGCTCGTCACCCATAAGGGTATATGAGGAACTGGTCCGCATGCACAAGGAAGAGGGGCTCAGTTTCAAGAATGTGGTCACGTTCAATCTGGATGAATACTATCCCATGGAGCGGAACAACATCCAGAGTTACCATTACTTCATGCACCAACATTTGTTCGATCATGTGGACATTCCCGAAGGAAACGTCAATATTCCGGATGGGACCGTTTCCCCAGATGACCTACAGGACTATTGCAAGGAATATGAAAGACAGATAGAGGCAGCGGGAGGGCTTGATTTTCAGTTGCTGGGGATAGGCCGTACGGGACATATCGGATTCAACGAACCAGGTTCGCACTTCAATTCGGCCACTAGGGACATCACTTTGGACCACATTACCCGGGTGGATGCGGCCCCCGCATTCAAAGGCCTTGAAAATGTACCAAGAAAGGCCATCACCATGGGAATCGGGACCATCAGGAAGGCTAAGCGAATCGTGCTCATGGCCTGGGGACAGAACAAATCCGAGATTGTGAAGGAAACCGTGGAAGGAGAAATAAGCTCCGAGGTACCGGCTACCTATCTTCAGGAACATGCCAATACCACTTTTGTGCTGGACAAGGAAGCAGCACAACACCTTACCCGAATAGACACCCCTTGGTTGGTGGGCAGTTGTGATTGGACGCCGGACCTTACCCATAAAGCAGTGGTCTGGCTCAGCATTGAAAAGGGCAAGCCCGTTCTGCAGTTGACCGATAAGGACTATAACGATATGGGCATGTCGGACCTTTTGAGCTCCGAGCAATCGTCCTATGAGATCAATATCAAGACATTCAACAGGTTGCAGCATACCATCACAGGCTGGCCCGGTGGTAAGCCAAATGCCGATGATACGAACCGACCTGAGCGGGCCGAACCCGCCAAAAAGAGAGTGATCATCTTCAGTCCACACCCGGATGATGATGTAATTTCCATGGGCGGTACTTTTGATCGTTTGGTCTCCCAAGGCCATGAGGTGCATATAGCCTATCAGACCTCTGGGAACATTGCCGTTGCGGATCATGAGGCGCTAAAAATTGCCGAGGTCGCCGATGCCATATCCCACACTGCTATTTTTGGGGAGGTCATCAAAGAAATCAATGCAAAAACCGCTGAAGACTACGATTCGGAAATTGTCCGCAAGGTGAAAGGAACCATCCGCAGGAGTGAAAGTTATGGGGCCACAAGATACATGGGAATTCCCGACAGTCAGGTGCATTTCTTGGATTTACCGTTCTATGAGACGGGTACCATCAAAAAGAACCCACTTGGCGAAAAGGATATCCAGATCATGAACGATATCATTGAAAAAATCAAACCACACCAAATCTATGCTGCGGGCGATTTGGCCGATCCGCATGGCACCCACCGAGTCTGTTTGGAGGCCCTGTTCGCTTCTTTGAAGGAATTGAAAGGAAAACCGTTTATGAAGGATTGCTGGGTGTGGCTCTACAGGGGCGCTTGGCACGAATGGGAAATCCATGAAATAGAGATGGCAGTACCCATGAGCCCAGCACAAGTGCTCAGGAAGCGCAAGGCCATTTTTTACCATCAGACCCAAAAGGACGGCGTCATGTTCCAAGGTGAGGACCTCAGGGAATTCTGGGTAAGGGCAGAGGACCGCAATAAGGAAACTGCACTGAAATACCAATCCCTTGGGTTGGCCAGCTATGCCGCCATGGAAGCTTTTGTGAGGTATAGATATTGACCTATCGACCCATACTTGAGATAAAAGAAAAGCCCCAAAAATGGGGCTTTTTTTATGGGTAAATGTTTTTATTCCGCCATCGTGTGGTACACGTTCTGTATATCGTCTATTTTATATTAAATAACTGATATTGATTTAACTGTATTTAATTATATTTTTATTAGTTCGATATTAGTTCGATTTCGAGAGGTAATTCTAATGAGTGATTACTTTATTCTCACCAATGATAATCAAAATTTCAAAGAGATTGAAGTAATGCGGGGCATTCATTTGCAAATATACACAGGGGAAAACCACAGTTTTTATGTGGATTTCCTGTAATGGGGTCTCAAATAAATTTTCTAAATTGGAAAACTCCCCCATTTTAAAAGCCACTCAAAATGAGGTGTGTGTATTTCTTACCCTAAAATTGGCTTCCCTAATTTTTTGAATATTTAAAAATTACCGAATATGAAAGCCACGTTCCACTCTTATTTCTCATTTTTTGCTTTTTTTCAGTACCAATTTCAGCTCAATATGGACGGTTTACAGAAGAAGAAAGACTTCGCGAACTCAGGAAAAATAGCGAACCATTACGTTTGCTTGTAGAGGATATCCGTAGGGCGGTTTACCCAAGCGAAAAGGACTTGGACGACTGTCTACCTCCTTTTACAAGTGGAACAATAACCCTTGAAGGGGCATCAGAAGGCGAGGCGGGAATTGAATTAAACCTAGTTCTGTTTAAAATAACATCAAAAAAGAACAAAGGGAAAATAAACAAATCTGTAATAACTTTTGTAAGGCACACGATTTGTAGTCCATTGATGGATAAAGTGAGAGATGGAAGCACGGAGAATTTTAATATTATTAGAAATCTTATTGTCTTATTGTTCAGCCTTTTCAGTTTATTAATTTTAGTGACTATTTGAAACCTTACCCTATTTTTGAAGTTCTTTTGTAACCCAGTCGCACGTAATCATTGTTATATTTGCAATTTGAAATTTTTGGCAATCATATTATAAATATATTTCTTGGCACTCAATTTTATGTCTGATATCTTACGATATAATATATATATATGACCTATCCTATGGAAAGCCTATTTCGCCCTCAAAAGATTTATGGATCTGCAGAATAACTAGTTTTTAGTGCTTCATGAAACCTTTTATCCCTGCTTTCAAGTTTTTGCACAACCTGTGCATCGATTAATTTGTATCTTTGTCAAAATTTATGAAAATATTCTTTTCCATATCAATGTCAATTTTATTCTTTTTTCAGGGAATTAGCATTGATATGGACTTTTGTGGACCAATTAAAGAAATTTCAAGCATTATTACCCATTATCAAGACCATAAAGTTTATGGAGACTCTTTCCTTGAATATGTAGTTGAAGATTACATTGACAATGATGCAAAAAATGAAGGGCATCATAATAACCCAGATAAGGAGAATACACCAGTCCATTCCCATCATCAATGTTGTCACCCTTTAGTATTAATTATTGCGAACAACAATTCGGCTTTAACCAATCGACTAAAGTTTGAAGAGAAAAAACAGTTTAACTTACATAAAGTAAACTTCACTTCCAGATATCTGGAATCGCTTTTCCAACCCCCTAAAGTATAATTCAGTTTTTTTAGGATAGCTATATCCTACCGTGATGCTTTTAAAAGTAAGTATCGCATCATAAACGCATTGCATCTCTTTGCATTGCGATGTTTAAACTGAATTAATACTTTTTCTATGATTAACAAAATCATTTCATTTTCCATTAATAATAAATTTATTATTGGCTTATTTATAGTGGCATTGGTTGGTACGGGCATTTGGTCTATGGCCACTATAAACTTGGGTTCTGTACCCGATATAACAAACAACCAAGTACAGGTAATAACCGTGGCCCCAAACTTGGGGACAGAAGATATAGAACAATTTGTTACCTATCCCGTAGAATTGGCAATGGCCAATCTTCCTGACGTCATCGAGCTGCGTTCAGTATCCCGTTTTGGGCTGTCCGTGGTTACCATTGTTTTTAAGGACGAGGCAGGCACTTATCTTCCCCGGCAATTGGTACAAGAGAAATTAACCGAAGTTGCCGGAGAAATCCCCGAAGGTTTTGGCACACCTTTTATGGCTCCCATAACAACAGGTCTGGGCGAAATTTTTCAATATACCTTAAAAGTAAAAGAAGGCTATGAGGACAAATATGATGCCATGGAGCTTCGCACCATACAGGACTGGATTGTAAAACGCCAAATGGCGTTAGTCCCCGGAGTCGTCGAGGTCAATGCCTTTGGAGGTTATGTAAAACAATACGAAGTTGCCATTAATCCTGATAAACTAAAAAGTTTTGGCATTACAATGAATCAGGTATTTGAAGCTCTTAAAGTGAACAATGCTAATACCGGTGGTGCTTACATTGAAAAAAACCACCAAGCCAATTTTATCCGTGGCGAAGGGCTGGCTCGAAGTATCGCCGATTTGGAAAACACGGTTGTGACCACTCAAAATGGAAGCCCTGTCTTGGTAAGGGACGTTGCCGAAAAAGTGGGTTACGGAAACCAAGTGCGTTATGGTGCATTTACCCAAGACGGTCACGAAACTGTAGGCGGACAGATTTTGATGCTTAAAGGCGAAAGCCCTGGTACTGTGATAGAAAATGTACAAAACCGTATTGATGAAATACAAAAATCCTTGCCGGAAGGTGTATATATAGCACCGTTTTTAAGCCGAAGTGAATTGATTGGAAGAACCACAAGTACCGTAGAAAAAAACTTGATTGAAGGTTCGCTGATTGTGATTTTTGTTTTGGTGTTATTGTTGGGAAGCTTCCGTGGTGGTTTGATTACAGCTTCGGTAATCCCATTATCATTACTATTCGCATTTATTTTGATGAAACAATTTGGGGTGTGGGCAAATTTAATGTCCTTGGGTGCAATCGACTTTGGAATCATCGTGGATGGTGCGGTAATCATTGTTGAAGGAATGGTTTTTCATATCCATCAACGGATGAAAAAAACCACAACTGCCATAGGTCAGCCCGAAATGGATGAAATAGCCTACGAATCGGCAAGTACGATGATGAATTCGGCATTTTTCGGACAATTGATTATCCTTATTGTATTTACACCGATTCTCTTTTTGACTGGTGTGGAAGGAAAAATGTTCCGTCCAATGGCTTTTACCTTTGGATTTGCCGTTTTAGGAGCGATTATCCTTTGTCTTACTTACGTCCCAATGATTTCGTCGATGTTCTTGAAACCAGCAAAGAACCAAAACGGTTGGTTTGCCAAGTTTGAAAATAAAATTGATAGGTTCAGTGATAAAATAATGTCTGGGCTAAATAGAGGATATGTACCGTTGCTCAATTTTGCACTTCGTTTTCGGGCTGGTGTCGTTATAGGCGCAGTTACCCTACTATTAATCGCAGGATTTATCTTCAGCAACATGGGCGGCGAATTTATCCCAAAATTTGATGAGGGCGATATTGCGTTTCAAGCGTTGATAAAACCAGGTAGCAGTCTTACGGAGTCCATCGAGGCTTCAAAAAAACTTCAAAATTTAATCAATGAATTTCCAGAAGTAAAAACAGTAATTTCAAGAATTGGGGTTGCCGAAATCCCAACCGACCCAATGCCTATGGACATTGCGGATAGTTATATCATTCTTGAAAAAGATAAGAGCAAATGGACTTCAGCAGACAGCAAAGAAGAACTTATCGAAAAAATACAGGAAAAAATTTCAGTTGTTCCAGGCGTAAATTTCGTGTTTACCCAACCTGTAGAACTTCGTTTTAATGAATTATTGACGGGTGTCCGAGAAGATGTTGCCATTAAACTATATGGGGAAGATTTGGGCGTTTTGGCAGACAAGGTACAGGAAATCGCTGCGGTCATTAGAACTGTACCCGGAGCGGCTGACCTCAATGTGGAAGCTACAAGTGGCTTACCTCAAATGACGGTGGAATACAATCGCGCAAAAATGGCACAATACGGTGTAACCGTGGATAAATTGAATGATTATGTAAGTGCCGCCTTTGCAGGAGAAGAAGCAGGTGTAATTTTTGAAGGCGAAAAACGGTTCGATGTGGTTATCCGATTGGCAAAGGAATTTAGACAAGACATCAACAACCTTAAAAATCTTTATATCGATTTACCAAATGGAGCGCAAGTACCATTAAAGGAAGTGGCGGAAATCAGTTATAAACCCGGACCGATGCAAATTTCAAGGGACAATACCTCCCGTCGTATTTCAGTAGGGGTCAATGTCCGTGGCCGTGACGTAAAATCGATGGTCGAGGAAATACAGCAAAAACTGGAAACACAAGTAAAATTGCCACCTGGTTATTTTGTAACCTACGGAGGTTCGTTCGAAAACCTACAACGTGCTTCTGACCGATTGATGATTGTAGTGCCTATTGCACTTTTCTTAATATTCATATTGCTTTATTTTGCCTTGAGTTCGTTCTCACAATCGGTAATGATTTATATGGCAGTGCCTTTGGCGGCCATTGGTGGCGTATTTGCTTTGTGGGTTCGTGGAATGCCATTTAGTATTTCCGCAGGTGTTGGCTTTATCGTGCTCTTTGGGGTTGCAGTTTTAAACGGATTGGTACTGATAAACAAATTCAATGAATTAAAAGAAAGTGGAATGACAAACTTAAAAGACAGAATATACGAAGCCACCCACGAGCGTTTACGCCCAATTTTATTGACGGCAACCGCAGCCATTATGGGCTTTATCCCAATGGCGGTTTCTACCTCTGGTGGCGCGGAAGTGCAACGACCTTTAGCAACGGTTGTTATTGGAGGATTGCTTACAGCTACTTTTTTAACGCTTGTAGTCCTTCCCGTATTATACTATTGGCTTGAATCACGAAAAGAAAAGAAAGAAAATGATGGCGATGTAAGCTATATCAACAAATCCACGAATATTATAACCATATTTTTGATGGTTGGAGGTTTGATGGCTTCTAGTACTTCATTTGCCCAAGACACCAATCAAGATGGTACAATCCCAAAGACCTTGACCATTGATGAGGCCATTGCTGTGGCTAAACAGAATTATCCATCACTTAAAGAAAGCCAAGCATTTATTGAACGGGAAAAGGCACTAAAGGGAACGAGTTTTGACCTTGGTAGCACTCAAGTTTTCACGGGCAAAGAAGAATATGGAAATAATCTTCCTGGAGTGCAGACAACCGTTGGTGTGCAACAGGGCAACATTGATTTGCTTTCCGGGTTTTCAAAATCGAAGTTTTACAAAGAGCGTATTGCCTTGGGAGAAAAGTTTTATGTGGCCAGTGAACAACAATTGGTGCGTAATGTGATGCAGGCGTATGACCAAATTAATTATTACAAGGCACAGTTGCGTTTTGCAGACCAATTGGACAGTATTTATGTCAATTTTAAGACTGCTGCCCAACTTCGCTATGATACCGGGGAAACGGGCAAACTGGAATTTATTGCCGCCTCTTCCGAATTTCAACAGATTCAAGTATTAAGGCAACAAGCCTTTGATGATATTGAAATTGCCAAGCGCGCCTTAAAACAATATTTAGGAACCGATGAATCCATTGAGACCATTAGTGAACCATACAAAACATTGGATTTTATGGCGACATTGGATTCCATTTCGGTGGCCAATAACCCAATGTTGCAATATGCATTACAAAATGCCGAAGTAAGTAAAGCAAACGTGGGTGTTGAGAAATCACAATTCCTACCGAAATTCAGTTTTTCCTATGGAAGACAAGTAGTAGATGAAGTGTCAGGCTTCAACACCTATCAGGCAGGTATTAGTATTCCGTTGTGGTTTTTTCCCCAGAAGTCAAGGGTAAAGGCAGCCAAGGCAGACGCAATGGTAGCAGAGAATCAGTATTTGGAGCAAAAGGCGGTTACAGAAAGTCGCGTGTCGCAGTTGGCCAAATCTCTTGAAAAGACAAAGAAGATTTTGCAATATTACGAAGAAGGCGCACTATTGTTGGCAGAACAACAAATTACCACAGCGCAATTGGCATCCAAGGAAGGCGAAATAGATTATGTCAATTACATCACGATTCTCAACAGTGCCATCAGGATAAAACAAAATCATTTACAGTACATCAATCAGTTTAACCAGCAGACCATTGATATGCAATATCAATTGGGCAATTTATAACCTTAAAAAAAGAAAAATGAAGAATATATTATTAGTAAGCACCGTATTATTTACACTTATGTTTATGAGTTGTAATGATGCTCCAAAATCCGAGCTTGGGCATAACGAAACGGAAGGCGTATCAAAAACCGAAGCACCTGGAGAAGATGCGCACGGAGAAGAGGGTCACGACGAAGAAGAAGGTGGCCACGAAGGGGAAGAAGGGGAAGAAGGTGTTGTTGAACTTACAAAACAACAGGCCGAAACCATCGGTCTGGAAACGAAACCTCTGGAGGAACGTAATTTAGGGAACAACATTAAGGTAACAGGAACACTCGAACTCTTCCCACAGGACAGGGCAAACATTAGTCCCTTTATTGGTGGAAATGTTAGCTCGATCAAGGTAGTACCGGGCAACATTGTGCGCAAGGGACAGGTGTTGGCCTATATAGAACACCCGGATATCATCGCCATGCAACAGGAATACCAGGAAAAGAATGACGAACTGGTATTTTTAAAGCAGGATTTTGAGCGCAAAAAGACCCTCTATGACAAAGGGGTTTCCTCTGGCAAGGAATTCCAAATGGCGCAATCCAAATTTCGTTCCACCACTTCCAGTGTAAACGGCCTAAAGTCCAAACTACGCTTGTTGGGACTGGACCCTTCCAAAGTGGCCGAAGGGGAGATCTATTCTGCCATCCCCATTATTACGCCCATTAGTGGCTATGTGGGCGAAGTAATGGTAAGCCTGGGCGATTATGTGGCCCCACAATCCAAAATGTTCTCGATAAGCGATAATTCGAAAATCTATGTCAATTTCAAAGTATATGAAAAGGACATCAAGCAGGTCAAGGAGGGACAACAGATTTATTTTTCAACAGCCTCAAAACCTAATGAATTGTTAAAGGCCACCGTGCGTTCCATAGGGCAGACGTTTGAGAGCGATCCGAAGGCCATAGAGGTATTGGCAGATATCGAGAATAAAGACAAGGACCTTTTGCCCGGAATGTATGTGGAGGGAAGAATTGTACAAGGAGAAAAATCAGGCTTTGCTGTTCCCGAGGAAGCTATTGTCCAGGAAGGTGAACAGTCTTATATCTTCATCATGGATGAGGATGAAGAACCTGTTGAAAATAAAATGAAATATAAACGCATCCCCGTGAGCACGGGGGTCAACGATCTGGGGTTTGTAGAAGTTAACCTGCCTGCAGGAACACCCGAAAATATCAAAATAGTAACAAATGGGGCCTATACTCTTTCTTCAGAAATGGTGAAAGGCGAATTGGAGCACGGACATTAATTCTCTAAAAATCAAGGATTTTGATTCCGAGTTTGTTTATCGACTTAATTTAGTTAGTTAAAAATTAAAGAACAGGCTCGGTTCAAAATCGATTAAAAATTTAAACATTTTAAAAATGAAAGAAATAAAAGCATTTGTTAAACCGAACAGGATACAAAGGGTCATCGAAGCCCTTAGCGATAAAGGTTTTAAAAGTATGACGCTTTCACAGGCGGAGGGTACTGGAGCATTCAAAGCAAAAGGCGCGAAGCCCTCATTGGATTTTCACGTAACCGATAGTCCGGTGGTAAAAGTGGAGCTGGTATGTCAAAATGAAGAAGCACAATCGGCAATCGATATTATTACGGAAAACGGTAAAACGCCCGACCCAGGGGACGGTATCATCTATTTATCGGATATTGAGGATGCCTTCCAGATCAAAACGGGGGAATCCTTAAAACGGTACGACCTCTGACCCATCGCACATGGAAAAAATCGTCAAAAAATTGGAGAGCAAGGGAATACGACCCACCCCGATGCGTCTGTTGACCTATAAAAAGTTACTGGAAAACGAGGTGGCCATCAGTTTGGGCGAATTGGAGAGTTTCTTCGAGAAGTCGGAAAGGAGTACCCTTTTCCGGACGATGAAAACATTTGAGGAAAAAGGCATCGTACATCAAATAGAGGACGGTACGGGCATTATGAAATATGCGCTCTGTGAGGAAGACTGTGAATGTGAGGTGGGCAACGACCTGCACCTGCATTTTCATTGCACCCGGTGCAACGAGACCGTTTGTTTGACCGACCGTAAAATCCCGCAGGTAAACCTGCCCCAAGGATATATGGCAGAGGATATCAATCTGGTCGTAACGGGAGTATGCAATAAATGCAATGGCAATTTGGAGTAACCTTTAAGGACAATAATATCAAAAGAATACGACGATGATAGCAATCTATAAAAAAGACCAAATCTTATATACCATCGCAGATCAAGAGCTGGATGCCGATGATGGGGCGACCTTAGTCAAGGCCCTGAATGAACATTTGAAAAGCAATGAACTGGCCGCTTGGTATATGGAAATGGAGCCTCGCAAAAAAGGAGTGAAGAAAAGCAGCGGTGAGAGGTTGGATATTTCCTTTCCCGAAGAAGCACGGCTTAAGAAAATAGCCTTGGTGGGCGAAAAAACATGGCAAGAACGGTTTACCGAATCGCTATTGCCGTTTAGTGAAGCCCACATAAAATATTTCGGACCTGAAGATGGAAACATGGCCAACAACTGGCTCGAACAAACAAGCAATAGCAATAGTAACTGAAACATGAATCTTTAAATCTAGAAAATTATGATGGACGATTGGTATTTTGGGGGAATGCACTGGATATGGTGGGGGTTATGGATAATCCTCATCTTCTGGATATTCCTGATTCCCTACCCCACACCGGGACAGAAAAACAGAAAGGACAGGGCAATGGAAGCCCTGAGGGAGCGGTACGCCCGCGGCGAAATCGACGAAGAGGAGTTTGAGAAACGCAAGACGTTCCTGTTAAAGGACAAAAAATAACAGTGTTTTGCTTTTGACCGAACGACCATAACACCGTTATCTATGCAAAGAAGAAAAATAGGGATATGGCTTTTGGCAGGCTTTGCCTTTGGGGTCTTTATACTGCAACCCTTGGGCCTATCCCTTTTTCTCTTTGACCGGTCGGGCGATTCCGGTCACTGGCCAAGCTATCTTGGCGAGGCTTTTGAAACCGTATGGGGTTTTACCGATGTTGACCAAGTCCTTAAAAACCTGTTGTTCGGAATATTGGGAAGCAGCCTTGCCTTGATGGTCTTTTTCAGAAAAAAGATTTTTCAACTGAACAGGAAACGGATGGATGGGCAAACCCTGCTGGAACTCATTAAAAAAGGCGAGAATGATTTGGTGGAGTTCAAATCAAGTCTGCGATGGGATTTACGTCAATCCAAAGTGAATAAACAGTTGGAATTTGTAATTATCAAGACCATAGCGGGTTTTATGAACACCAACGGTGGTAATTTGCTTATAGGAGTAGACGATAACGGCAACATCCTCGGTCTAAACCAGGATTTTGACACCTTGAAAAAACCGGGTACAGATGGTTTTGAGCAATACCTGATGCAGTTGATATCTTTAAAATTGGGAACCCATTTATGTACGGCTGTAAATGTATCTTTTTACAGATATGGAGAAAATGACGTGTGCTACATAGAAATAGACCCGGCCAAAACACCAGTCTATCTAAGTCAAGACGGGAGGTCACGGTTTTATATTAGAACGGGCAACGGAACGCGCGAACTCGATTTGCCCGAAGCCATCTTGCACTTAGGAAAAGAGAAGGCGCTTTATAATTAAGAAAAGTAAGTGTAGGCCAATGGATATTTGCACATACAACGCACTAATATTTTAAATAGATTAATATAAAGATATACAAATATGTTACAGATAATAAACTTAGAACAAGAACATCTTATTGCCGCTAAAATCAGCGGGAAACTTACGGAAAAGGATATGGAAAAGATGCATCCGCTTATCCACAACATCATAGAAAAAGGGCATAAAGTGGATTTCTATTTTGAAATGGAAGATTTAAAAGGCTATACCCTTAAAGGCTTTTGGGAAGACCTAAAGATTGATTCGGCTCATTTGGGAGATTATGGCAAGATGGCCTTTGTGGGCAATAAAAAATGGCAGGAATGGGCCGCGAAGGCAACTGATTTTTTCATAAAGTCTGAAGTTAAATTTTTTGATAGTAAAAATAAAGAGCAGGCAATGACCTGGGTCTCAACAAAAGGATGAAAAAGAAAAAACTACAGCTACGGGAGCTAAAAGGGAAACAGTCCACTGTAATTTCAGCAACCGAAAAAAAGCTCAAAACCTATTTACCGGCAATTTTCAGCTTTGTGATGCTCATAGTTGGTATTGCCATTGACTATTTCGATGCCTTTCCTTTCTTTAAGGGATGGGTCAGGATTGTGTGGTACACGGTGGCTTACATCCCTGTTGGCTTTCCCGTCATCAAGGAGGGATGGGAAAGTATTAAAAATGGCGATTTCTTTACAGAATTTTTCCTGATGTCCATCGCAACCTTGGGAGCATTTGCCATAGGCGAATATCCAGAGGGCGTTGCCGTGATGTTGTTCTATGCCGTGGGCGAACTGTTCCAAAATGCTGCCGTAAACCGTGCCAAAGGAAACATTAGGGCACTTCTGGATGCACGACCGGACGAGGCATTGGTCTATCGTAATGGGGACTTCGTTTCCGTCAATCCCGAAACGGTCAATATTGGCGAGAAGATACAGGTACGGGTGGGCGAAAAAATCCCATTGGATGGCAAACTGCTATCAAACAAAGCATCGCTCAATACAGCTGCCATTACTGGCGAAAGCAAACCCGACACCATAACACAGAACGAAAAAGTCTTTGCGGGAAGCATCAATCTCGACGGTGTCATCGAAGTAGAAACCACCAAGAAATTCAAGGACAGTTCCATCGCCCGTATTCTGGAGATGGTACAGAATGCCACGGCCCGGAAATCAAAGACCGAATTATTTATTAGGAAGTTTGCACGGATTTATACGCCCATCGTGGTTTTCCTTGCTATCGGACTCACTTTGTTACCATACTTTTTTGTCGATGAATATGTGTTTAGGGATTGGCTATACCGAGCTTTAATTTTCTTGGTGATTTCCTGCCCTTGTGCCTTGGTCATTTCCATTCCACTGGGCTATTTCGGCGGTCTGGGTGCGGCATCGCGCAACGGAATCCTGTTCAAAGGTGCATCCTTTCTCGATGCAATGACCAAAGTGAATACTGTGGTGATGGACAAAACCGGAACCGTTACCAAAGGGGTCTTTAAGATTAAGGAAGTGATAAATACATCCGCTTTTGCGGAAGTGGAATTTATGAAATACCTGATGGCGATGGAAGAACAATCTACCCACCCCATTGCAAAGGCAATTCTGGAATACAAAGCGGACGGTACTGATTTTAAGGCATCCGAAGTTTCTGAAGTTGCCGGTAAGGGATTAAAGGGCACAGTCAACCATAAGCAGGTCTTGGTCGGCAACAAAGCATTGATGACTTCCAATAGTGTTGATGTTCCACCTGAAACCGATGTGATAGTCGAATCTATAGTGATGGTCGCCATCGATGGAAAATTCGCAGGCTATGTGACCATTGCCGATGAACTTAAGGAAGACGCGCATCACACCATTCAACAGATTCGGGTGGCCGGAATAGCTAAAATCATAATGCTCTCTGGAGACAAGGATTCCATAACCCAACAAGTTGCCAAGGAACTGAATATTGATTGGGCCAAAGGCGGCTTGCTACCCGAAGATAAGCTCAACGAGGTCGAAAAGCTCAAGGAACAACCTGAATCCACGGTAGCATTTATGGGCGACGGCATCAACGATGCACCCGTGCTCGCAGCCAGTGATGTGGGTATTGCAATGGGTGGTTTGGGCAGCGATGTGGCCATAGAGACCGCAGACGTTATCATCCAGACCGACCAGCCGAGCAGGATGGCCCGAGGAATCCAAATTGGACGCTCAACACGCCGTATCGTATGGCAAAATATTGGTCTTACTTTTGGGGTAAAAGGGATTTTTCTCATTTTGGGTGCCATCGGTTTGGCTACGATGTGGGAGGCTGTGTTTGCCGATGTAGGTGTTTCGTTCGTTGCCATTCTCAATGCAATACGTTTGCAAAAAATGAATTGGAAATAGCAAAAATGTTAACCTTTAACAAATTACAAGCCCAAAACTGGATTAAATCTTAATTAACGATAACAAAACCATTAATAATATGAAAGACAAGGAAAAACACAGCAAAGACGATGGCCACAACCACGACCACGGCGGCATCTTCGGCAAAAACACCGAACTCTATTTTGCTATTTTAAGCGGGGTCACACTAATTACGGGTTTCCTATTGGAGAAATTTACCGGGGTTTCAGAAAACATTCCTTTTTGGCTCTATATTGCGGCCTACTTTTTCGGTGGCTATTTTACCTTGAAGGAGGCCATCGTCAAGATTTCCAAGGGCGGATTTGAAATCGATTTCCTGATGCTGGTCGCAGCTGCAGGAGCCGCCTATTTGGGCGAATGGGCAGAAGGTGCCTTGTTGCTGTTCCTGTTTAGTTTGGGTCACGCACTGGAAAACTATGCAATGGGCAAGGCCAAGAAATCCATTGCAGCGTTAACAGACCTTGCGCCTAAAACCGCACTATTAAAGAAGGATGACGATACCGTTGAAGTCGGTATAGAAGAGTTACAGATAGGTGATACTATCGTGGTACGCCCCAACAGTAAAATATCTGCTGATGGTGTTATTGTAAAGGGCAATAGTAGTATAGACCAGTCACCCATTACCGGGGAAAGCGTTCCAGTGGACAAAACACCAATAGAAAATCCCGATAAGGAATATACAGCAAAAAGCGATATTCCCGACGAGAACCGTGTATTTTCAGGAACTATCAATGGCAACAATACCCTCGAAATAAAGGTGATTAAAGAGGCAAAAGATTCTACCCTCAACCGCTTGGTCACTATGGTTCAAGAGGCCCAGGACCAAAAATCGCCCACACAATTATTGACAGACAAGTTTGAGCGGTACTACGTGCCATCGGTAATCTTATTGGTCATAGTATTAAATTTTGCTTTTTTGGTCATCGATGAAACGTGGAATGAAAGCCTGTACCGTTCCCTGGCGGTACTTGTGGCAGCCAGTCCTTGTGCCCTGGCCATTTCTACGCCATCTGCTGTATTGAGTGGTGTGGCAAGAGCAGCACGAGGCGGGGTTTTGATAAAAGGCGGTCGCCCCTTGGAAGACTTAGGGGTACTTACCGCTCTCGCTTTTGACAAAACGGGAACACTTACCGAAGGAAAACCAAAGCTTACCGACGTCGAAAGTTTTGGCAGTATAGATAAAAAGGAACTGTTGGAAATCGCGATTGCGGTTGAGGAACTGAGTGACCATCCCCTGGCAAAGGCTGTTGTAAGGGATGGGATGGAGCGGCTTGGGAAGGACACCAAAATTCCCGATGCCGATGATTTGGAAGCCGTACAGGGCAAGGGCATAAAGGCAAACTATCAAGGGAATTCCATTTACATAGGCAACCTTGAGCTTTTTGAGGATATTGATAAAGGTGTTCCCAGCGATGTATCAGAAAAGGTAAGAGCGCTTGAAGGGGAAGGAAAGACCACGATGCTAATAAAAAGGGGCAATGAATTTATAGGGATGCTGGGGCTAATGGACACGCCACGGGAAAAAGCCAAGGAAACCCTTGCCCAACTAAAGGAAATAGGCATCAAGAAAATGATAATGCTTACCGGCGACAACCAGAAAGTAGCCGACGCTGTAGCCGAGGAAATCGGTTTGACCGAAGCTCGCGGAAGTCTGCTTCCCGAAGAAAAAGTGGAGGCCATCAAAAAACTTGCGGAACAGGAAAATAAACTGGCAATGATAGGTGATGGGGTCAATGATGCCCCTGCTATGGCAAACAGTACCGTTGGTATTGCAATGGGTGCGGCGGGAAGCGACGTGGCTTTAGAGACCGCAGATATAGCACTAATGGCAGACAAACTGGAAACCTTGCCTTTTGCCATCGGTTTGAGCAGAAAAGCGAAGGCGATAATCAAGCAAAACTTATGGGTTAGCTTGGGGGTTGTTGCCCTTTTAATTCCTGCGACCATAATGAGCTGGGCAAGTATCGGCATAGCCGTGGCGGTTCACGAAGGCTCTACGTTGGTAGTGGTGGTCAATGCATTGCGTTTGCTCGCCTATAAAAAATAAATCCAATAAAGGAGATTGCCTTTGAATCAAGATTAAAAAATGAACAAAACGGAAAAAATATTGTCAAGTCACGGTATTCGCCCTACTCAAATGAGGTCCAAGATATACAGGTATCTGAGAAGGAAGCAAAGTGCCGTGTCCTTTTCCGATTTAAAAAAGGTCTTTGCCGAAAAGAGCGAAACCAATAAGACAGCAAACAGAACGACCTTTTATCGCAACCTTAAGATTTTTGAGGAGAAGGGACTTATTCATCAGATTAATGATGGAACCGGAGTGGCAAAATTTGCAATTTCTGATGAAAACGTTAAAGGTAAATATGGTTCGGATTTACATCTGCATTTTCATTGTACCGAATGTAAGAAAACAATCTGTTTGCCAAATAAAATACCGGAAGAAAGTTTACCAAGTGATTATAAAATAAACGATGTCAACTTGGTATTAAAAGGGATATGCGTGAAATGTAAGGAAAAATAACAGGTGGGAGTTCCAGAACTTTGAACCCTTGCGCCCAAGAGTCAAGTTCAAGGTTCTTCCACCTTATTTAACCAAAAAAATACAATTATGGAAAAATATGATATAACAATTATTGGTTCCGGTCCAGGTGGCTACATGTGTGCCATACGTGCTGCACAACTGGGCTTTAAAGTGGCCATAATCGAAAGGTACAGTACCCTTGGCGGCACTTGCCTTAACGTGGGTTGTATCCCTTCAAAAGCCTGGCTGGAAGCATCGGAACATTACCACAAGCTCAAACACCAATTCGAGGATTTCGGCATTGATGTCAAGGAGGCGAATGTAGATATTGTAAAAATGAACCAAAGGGTTCAAGACGTCGTGGGGGAAATCATCAACGGGGTAGCCTACCTGATGAAAAAGAACAAGGTTACCGTTTATGAAGGCCACGGAAACATCAAGGACAAAAACACCATTGAAATTAAGGGCGAGGACAAAACACAAACCATAGAAACCGATAAAATGGTCATCGCCACCGGGTCAAAACCTGCATCCTTGCCCAACATAGAAATAGATAAAAAAAGGATTATTTCCTCTACGGAAGCGCTTGCCCTTAAAGAAATCCCCAAACACTTGATGGTCGTTGGAGGTGGTGTCATTGGGGTCGAGATAGGTTCGGTTTTCGCCAGGTTAGGTTCAAAGGTTTCCATCGTAGAGTATTTTGATGGGCTTATTTATACAATGGACAAATCCGTAGGGCATCAATTGTACAGGTCCCTAAGAAAACAAGATATCGAGTTCTATCTGGAACACAAGGTCACAAAAGCTGTGGCAGCAGATGATAAAGTAACCCTTACGGCACAGAACAGGAAAGACGACAAGGAAATGCAGTTGGAAGGCGACTATTGCCTGATGGCCATTGGGAGAAAACCTTTTACATCAGGCTTGGGCCTTGCAAACGTGGGAGTGGAAACCAACGAAAAAGGACAAATAAAAGTAGACGATAACCTGGAAACCAATGTAAAAGGGGTCTATGCCATTGGAGATGTAGTCCGAGGTGCGATGCTCGCCCATAAGGCCAGTGAAGAAGGTGTTTTTGTGGCCGAACGCATTGCGGGACAAAAGCCGCACATCAATTATTCCCTCATACCAAACATTGTCTATACACAGCCCGAAGTAGCCGGCGTGGGACTTACCGAAGAGGAACTTAAAGAAGCAGGAAGGGCTATAAAAACGGGCACGTTTCCCTTTAAGGCCAATGCACGGGCCAAGATAAGTATGGACACCGATGGCTTTATAAAAGTGATTGCAGACAAGGAAACCGATGAAATTTTGGGCGTTCATATGATAGGTCCGCGCATAGCCGATAGTTATACGGAAGCTGTCGTGGCGATGGAATTCAGGGCAGCGGCAGAGGATATTGCCAGAATGTCCCACGGACACCCCACATTTTCAGAAACCTTTAAGGAAGCCTGCTTGGCTGCTACCGAAGACAGGGCGTTGCATATATAAAATTATAAAAAAAACGAAGATGAAGAAAATTCAAAAACTAACCCAAGAAATCAACGAATTGACCCTAAGGATTGAACACGAATATCCCGAACTCTATCGGTATTTGGATGAGAACCCCATAACGATTCCCGTAGATGATGAAGCAAAACCGACCATTAAATCGTTCGCTGATTATTTGGAGAGCTTAAAATCGATTTTGGAAAAATATATGGAATCCCATAGTAAGTAAAGATTTAAAAGACCAAACGTAGAATTTAATACAGATTATTTAAATGTCCACTATAAACAAAAGCACTTTTAAGGTAAGTCAAATGGATTGCCCTTCAGAAGAACAGATGATACGGATGAAACTGGAGTCAAATCCTCAAATCAAATATCTGGACTTTGACATTCCGAATAGGAAATTAGATGTGTACCATCAAGGGAATGCCCAAGAAATAAACGTGGAATTGGGTGCATTAAAGTTGGGGGAAAAACTTTTGGGAACAGAAAAGGCGGAAGCACCTAATACTGAAGATGAGACCAAACAAAAGAAGATACTCTGGTGGGTCTTGTACATCAATTTTGGTTTTTTTGTTATCGAAATGACTACGGGTTGGATTTCTTCCTCGATGGGTCTAATTGCCGATTCACTGGATATGCTGGCCGATTCCATTGTATATGCATTGAGCCTTTTTGCCGTAGGCGGCGCTATTTCCAGAAAAAAGAAAGTGGCGAAATTCAGTGGCTATTTTCAGATGGCGTTGGCCCTGCTGGGATTTTCGGAAGTCGTGAGAAGGTTTTTGAGTAGTAGCGAAACCCCTTTGTTCCAATGGATGATTATCGTTTCCATTTTCGCCCTTATCGGCAACCTCGTTTCCCTATGGTTGATAAACAAGGCCAAAAGCAAGGAAGCGCATATGCAGGCAAGTGCCATCTTTACCTCAAACGACATTATTGTGAACGGCGGGGTAATACTGGCAGGGGTGCTGGTTTATTTTTTAGACAGTAAATGGCCCGATTTGGTCATAGGCGGTATTGTATTTGCCTTTGTGATGCGTGGGGCCATTAGAATTTTAAAATTGTCCAAATAACGTATTGGGAAGAAAAGAAATAGCAAAAGAAAGATTTTGGAAAGGAATCCAAATGCCATATCCCGAATAGGACTCAAAACTACCCTCGTAGGTATTTTGATCAGTGCATTATTGGCATTGATCAAAGGTTTGGGCGGGGTGTTCGGGCATTCTTATGCCCTTATTGCCGATGCGATCGAATCCGGGGCGGATGTGCTGACATCCGCACTATTATGGGCCGGGTTGAGATGGTCGTCAAGGCCACCGGATGAAAACCATCCCTACGGACACGGTAAGATAGAGGCCCTGGTGGCGGTGGGTATTGCCATAGCCCTAACCATTGCAGGTGGTATAATCATAAGGGACAGCATCGACCATATTCTGGTACCCCACAAAACTCCTGCACCCTTCACACTCTTCATACTGGTATTTGTTGTCCTCACGAAAGAGGCGTTGTATCGCTATGTCATGAAAACAGGTGATGAAATCAATAGTTCGGCCGTCAAGGCCGATGCATTTCACCATAGGAGTGATGCCATTACGTCGATAGCCGCTTTTATAGGGATTTCCATAGCATTGATCGGTGGCGAAGGGTTTGAGATAGCGGATGATTTCGCGGCACTCATTGCAGCGGGCATTATTCTGTTCAATGCCTATAAAATAGCTAGGTCATCGGTAAGGGAGTTGCTGGACGAAGCTGTTGAGCCCGAATTTCGAAATGAGGTTATCCGACTGGCCGAAGCCGTTCCTGAAGTGGTAAGGGTAGAGCGCTGCCATTCCCGAAAGATGGGAACGGCCTTTCATATCGATATGCATATTTGGGTCGATGGGGAATTAACTGTGACCGAGGGCCATGATATTGCACACAAAGTAAAGGAGAGATTGTTCAGGTCATATTCCGAGATACTTGACGTGCACATCCATATCGAACCTAGCAAAGAGAGAAATGTTAAAATGACAGAATTATGAACATATGGCCATGGGTACTCGTTTTGGGCCTAGCGGCCTGGGCAGCACACTGGGGTGCGGATCGATTGTTGACTCCTTTAAAGTTGCTCCGCAAGCAATGGGGGCTTACCGCATCCGCTGGAGCCGCTTTTCTTGCCCTTGTAACGGCCAGTCCTGAAGTTGCCATCAATATAACCAGTGCGGCACGGGACGTTTCCGATATTGGCCTGGGCAACTTATTGGGTTCCAATATTATTTCCATTCCCTTGATGGTGACCATAGCTTATTTTGCTTCCAGGAAACAATTCAAGAACAACAAGGAACATCAAGAACATCTTGATAAAAACATTCTGGCGTTGAACAAACGTTCGGTTTCCGTACTGTCCCTTCCTTATCTGGGCATTATCGCCCTTGTGGCCATTTTAACTCTGCCAAAGCCCTGGCGTGGCCTGCAACCTGTGGACGGGTGGATTATGCTGGCGGCCTATGCTGCGTTCTTGACCCACGCAATCATAAAAGGCAAGGAAAAGGGCAAAAAAGTAGAATGGAACAAAAAACAGGTCTGGTTATCGATTGCCGGGGCCTTTGCGATAGCAGTTGGCGCTTTTTTCATAGTGAAGGCGACCGAAAATATTGTTTCTGCCCTAAATATTTCTGAAATCGTGGGAGGCCTTTTCATCACGGGCATAATGACCACGGCACCGGAAATATTCAAGACCTGGAGCGTGGTAAAAGGGGGCGAGGTGACAGCGGGCACCACCAGTGTTATTGCAGACAATGCCGTAACGATGACGGTGGCATTTTTTCCGCTGGCTTTGGTAACCACCCCCATTGAGGACTTTGAACTGTTCTGGGTCAACCTGGCCTTTGTCGGGCTTATGCCACTGCTTTACACACTATTTGTGCATCAAAGCAAGGAACTGCACGGTTTCTCTCGTTGGCAGATTTTTGTATTTGATGCGGCATATATAGTTTATTTACTGGTCATGGTTTTTTACGTGTTGAAACTTTTTTGATAGATGAAAGACGAACTTTTTAAAGATTGCTCGATGAGGCTCAATATGCTGGATGAAAACATCCACAAATTGGCCGTAAAGTATGCTAAAGAATACTATACGACAAACCAATGCTCCAAGGAGGAAGCCCTTGAACGCGGCATTGTAAAAGCAGAGATGGAAGGGCGAAAGCTCTAAAAAAAGTATACAATATGGACTGGACATTTGAAGATTTCAAAACAAAACTTGATGGCCTACAGCCGTCAGTTCGGAAGAAGGCCCTCAAAATTGCACAAGAATTGGTAAAGGAGAATGGGTATTCTCGTGAGAAGGCCATTACGGAGGGAATCAAACGTGCAGAAGAATGGTTTTATGACCTTAGGGGATAGCATTGGTGCGTTGATTTTAGTAAAGCACAGTATAATATGTCACGGGAAAGAAGAAAGCGGAGACTAGAGGAAAAAAAGGGGAATTCAATAAACAGGAAAGTAAGAACCAGAAAGGAGAAAGGGTATTGCTTGTTGGTTTTTGTGGCAATGTTCCTTGCGGTGCTGACAATTGCCTTTTTAGATGCCATTCTATATGGTTTTTACCTGCTTTTCAATTGAATAATTAAACCTAAAAAGAAAGATTAATGAAGTCAAATCAATAAAAACAAAATGATATGAAAGATAAAGGAATTTTAATACCCGTAGATTTCACACAGGTTTCAGAAAATGCGGTGAGCTACGCAATTGGGCTAGCACAAAAATTGAAATCAAAACTGGTTTTTGTCCACGCCTATTCAGTGGCATATCCATCCGGTACGCCCATCGGGATGGCAACTATGGCACACAATGTAACAGATACCACAGCATCACAAGAAAAACTCAATAAAGAAAAATTGGATAAGTTTCTAAGAGGCTTTCCTGAACTGGACAAGTTGGAATTTCAAGCAATTGTCGGTTTCGGGGCAACGGTCGATGTGATTTCTGGCCTGGCTAAGGAAATGAATACCTGTCTTGTCGTTATGGGTACCAAGGGCACGGCTTCGGGATTTGATGAAATTTTTATTGGAACCGTTACCGAAAAGGTGACACAAAAGGCGCCTTGTCCAGTACTGGCCGTACCTGAAGATGCCAGCTATACTGCATATAAGCGTATCGGGGTCGCAGTGGATACGGATAGTATGGATAATAGAATAGATTTTGAAATATTGTCCAGATTATTGCAAAACTATAATGCACAGTTGCACTTTGTACATATAGCGGACAAACAGGAAAGAGTGCCGGAGAAAGCATTTATTCGTGAAAGATTTGGCAAACTTCTTGTACCTAAGCAATGGTTCTTTACAGTTATCGAGGAAGACAAACCCGAAGAGGGTATCGATGAATTTTTGACTGAAACCCCAATAGACCTATTGGTTTTGCTTTACAGGGAACACGGATTTTTTGAGGCACTTTTCAAAAAGGGGCTAAGAAAAAAAATGCTGTATGCCTCCAAGGCCCCACTGCTGATAGTTAAGTAGCTTTTCTACCTATGTGATACTCTAGTAAATATTAGGTATAGCTTACTATGCGAAATTATCGTGCTCATTCTGGGCGCAGGTGGATTGGCTACCATGTGGGAAGCAGTCTTTGCGGATGTGGGCGTGGCGTTATTGGCGATTTTTAATGCGGTGCGGTTGCAGCGGATGAAGTGGGCATAAGCCCATAGTAAATATCGAAATATAAATTTTCATTCTGGCCAACCGACATTTCCCACAGTACGGGATTTACATAATTAAATCAACAAACCCTTTAAGGTTTAACCACTTCTTTATTGAAGAATTTTACATCTATATTTAGACTTATCTAAAAATATATTTTTTTTGGAATAAATATCATTATAGTAATGTCTAAAATCATTCATTTCTTTATTGGCCTGTCTTTAATCGCTCTATTTGGCTGTGAAAATTTGGGTCCGGAAGAACCTATGGAATTTGAGCTGTTGGACGGGCCATTGGACGGATTGTCCTTAAGCGAGCAACAACTGTTTTTAGCAGGGGATATAGCTTTTAACGATGATGTTTTCACGGTTGAAAAAGGTCTTGGCCCCTTGTTTGTTGGCACCAGCTGTGCAAGTTGCCATTCAGGGGATGGCAAGGGTCATCCTTTCAATCAACTAATCAGATTCGGTAACAATGACTTGAACTTACCCTCGATGTTATCCTTCGGTGATGGCAGGAACCAAATTCAAAATAAAGCCATACCGGGTTTTGAACCGGAGACCGTGCCTGAAGGCTTCCCATTTTCCTTCTGGGGATGTTTTTTATGGATTGGGTCCCGGGTAGGTGGATTTCGTTGGTACTTGCCGTTCCTATCCTGTTCTGGTTTGG